>DASWVQ010000021.1:0-10951 GCA_036401195.1 Gemmatimonadaceae bacterium | reverse complement strand
CCGCCGGATCTCCGCCGCCACGCCGTCGAGGTCGGGGAAGAGGCGCCGCTCGTCGATCCCCACCAGGTCGAGCTGGTCGCGGAACTTCCCCGCGGCCTCGCCCGGGATCACGTACCGCGTGAGCGCGTCGCGCAACCCGTGTTCCGCCAGGAACGCGTCGAAGCTGCGTGAGCGATCGGTGCAGAGCGTGAACACCGCCGACTGCGCCACGATCCGCGCA
This sequence comes from Gemmatimonadaceae bacterium, assembly GCA_036401195.1. Lineage (GTDB taxonomy): Bacteria > Gemmatimonadota > Gemmatimonadetes > Gemmatimonadales > Gemmatimonadaceae > JACDHQ01. The sequence goes on along the minus strand of DASWVQ010000021.1, from coordinate 10,731 downwards.
TCGAGCGAGGGCGGCTCGATCATGCACGCGAACTCGCGCTTCATATGCCCCCCGAACAGCGCCCACGGCGTGAACGCCTCGGTGCCGTCGCCGAAGGTGCGCGCCACGTCGTCGATGAGCAGCGCCAGCTCGGGGAGCCCGAACTTCCGGTGTACCTGCCGCCAGTCGAGCCGCCAGATCACCCGGTCGCGCTCCTGCTCCGGCTCCAGCGTCGCGAAGTGCGCCGCCACGAGCGGCGAGTATGTCCAGTCGAGCAGCCGGGTGGGCACCCCGTGGTGCTGCGCCGACACGAGCACCTCCCACTCGTTCACCGGCGCATCCCCCAGGTGCGGCCGCGCGTGGCGCATGAAGTTGCGGAGGATGTGCTCCTCCAGCGCCACCTTCGCGTGCGGTCGCTCCACCCCCCCCAGGCGATCGAGGCTCGTGAGCAGGGTGCGCTCGATGTCGGCCGTGCCGCGATAGACCCCGCTGTCCCGGCGCCGCCCGGTGCGTGGATCCGGCTCTGGCGGGGTCACCGCGTCGACCAGCTCCCCGAGGGAGCCGATTTTCAGCTCGCGGATCTTGCCCATCTCACCCCGCCGTGCCGCCCAGCCGGTTGAGGGCCCACATCAGCGCCGCGATGGATGCGACGAGGATCGCCACCCCGGCGAGCGCCGCCCCCGCCATGAGCCACCGGCTCCGCCGGCGCAGCCGGTGCGGGTTCTCCACGTGCTCCTCGATGAGTGCCACGTTCCGGAGGTTCGCCTTCCATCCCACGTCGAACAGGTCGCCGAGGAGCGGTACCGTCCCCACGGCCGTGTCGATCGCGATGTTGCCGAGCATCCGCGCCACCAGGGAGGGCGAGGCACCCAGCCGCGCGGCGCTGATCACGATGAACACGCTCAGCACCCCGCCCACGAGGTCGCCAACCCCCGGCACCAGCCCCAGCAGCGAGTCCACGCCGAAGCGCACCTTCGTCCCCGGGATCCCCACCGCGGAGTCGAGCAGGCTGGCGAGCTGGCGCAGCCGCGCGAGCTGGTCCGAGTCACGACGGCCGGCGCTGGAGGGCACGGGAATGGAGTTCGACAAGGGTTCTCATGGGCTGTGGACGCCACCGCGACTCGCAATCCCCGTTCCCCTCCCGCTCCAGGTCGCTCCCGCGCCCGCCCCCCGTCAGCCGCCCTTCACGCGCACCCGGTGCACCAGTCGCTCCTCGACCGCCGGCCACTCGTGATCGAGGATGCTGAAGTACGTCGTGTCGCGCCACGTGCCGTCGGGAAGGATCGAGTGCCGCCGCAGCGTTCCCTCCTCGGTGGCGCCGAGACTGAGGATGGCCCGGCACGAGGGGCCGTTCGCGGCGTTCGCCTTCAGCTCCACCCGCACGCACCGCAGCACGGTGAAGGCGTGGCGCAGCATCAGCAGCTTCGCCTCCGCGTTGATCGCGGTGCGCTGCCACGGGGGCGCCACGAACGTCCACCCGATCTCCACCCGCCGGTCCTTCGCCGAGTAATTCCCGAACCGGGTGCTCCCCACCACCTTCCCGCTCGCCCGCTCGACGGTGGCGAAGGGGAGCACGGTGCCGCTGGCCTGCGCCGCGAGCGCTTCCTCGACGTACGCGCGCAACTGCGCGGGTGTCTCCACCCGGCTCAGCGTCCACCGCCAGAGCACGGGGTCGAGCGCCACCGCCGCCAGCGGCTCCGCGTGGGCGAGCGTGAGCGGCTCGAGGCGCACGTGAGTGCCCTCGAGCGTCACCGGCTCGAGCGCGATCATGCCGGCGCGACGGGTTCCCGCGCGGGCGCGGAGGGAAGCGCCGCGTCCATCGCCGATGGCGACGCGGGCAGCGACGCCGACGGCGCCGTGGCCGGGGCATGCGGCGGCACGCTGATCAGCCGCGAACCCCGCTCGAAGGTGAAGTACGCGTACATCCACTCGAACATGACGCTCATCCTGTTCCGGAAGCCCGCAAGATACAGGATGTGGATCAGGAGCCAGGCCCACCAGGCCAGGTAGCCGGACATCGTGATCCCGCGGAACGCCATCACCCCGCGGTGGCGCCCGATCGTCGCCAGCATCCCCTTGTCGAAGTAGCGGAAGGGGAGGCGCGGCGTCCTCGCCATGTCGCGCAGGATCATCCGTGCCGCATGCCGCCCCTCCTGGTTCGCTCCCGGTGCGACGGCGGGGACCCACTGGTCCACGTCGTGCCGCCGCACCGCCGCGAGGTCGCCGATCACGAACACCTCGGGGTGCCCGGGAATCGAGAGGTCGGGCTCCACCAGCACCTGCCCGGTGCGGGTGAGCGGCGCGCCGAGGGTGCCGCCGATCCCCGCCCCCTTCGTCCCGGCGGCCCAGAACACCGAGCGGGCAGGAATCCGCTCCTCCCCGATCCACACCGCGCCCGGCTCGATCTTCGTCACCCGGGTGTTCGTGCGCACCGTGACGCCCAGCTCCGCGAGGTCCGCCGCCGCCGCGCGCGAGAGCTTCTCCGGGAAGTCGGGCAGGATCCGCGACCCCCCTTCCAGCAGGATGACGCGCGTCTCCTCGACCTTCACGTTGCGGAAGTCGTCGCGCATCGCCGCGCGCGCCGTGCTCGGGAGGATCCCCGAGAGCTCCACGCCCGTGGGCCCGCCCCCGATCACCACGAAGGTGAGGTAGTCCGCGTGGCGCGACGTGTCCTCGTTCTTCTCCGCTTCCTCGAACGCGGTGAGGAACCGGCGGCGCACCTCTTCCGCGTCGGCCACCGACTTGAGCCCCGGCGCGAGGGGCGCCCAGTCGGCGTCGTGCCCGAAGTAGTTGTGCTGCAGTCCCGCCGAGACGATCAGGTAGTCGTACGGGATCTCGTCGCGGAATCCCCCGTTCACGATCACCACGCGCCGCGCGGTGTCCACCGACTCCGCCTCCGCCATCAGCACGCGGGCGTTCTGCTGCCCGCGCAGCATGCGGCGGATCGGCCGGGTGATGTCGCTCGAGGGCAGCACCGCGCTCGCCACCTGGTACAGCAGCGGCTGGAACAGGTGGTGGTTCGTCCGGTCGATGAGGACGATGTCCACCGGCGCCTTCCGGAGCGCGGTGGCGGCGGCGATGCCGCCGAACCCCCCGCCGATGATGACGACGCGGGGCCGGCGGGTGACTGTCTGGTTCTTCATGTACGATGCGAGCCTGCTGGGTCCGCAGGCACGATCACCTCCGCGGCCCCTCCCTTCAATCGGGCTCGTCCCCCCTCCGCCGTGGTGCCCCGCATCCGCCGCTGTGGGCGATCTCCCGACGCGGGCGCACGTGCGGCACGCGTCGTGACATGCTGGAGGGTCCACGCATCAGGAGCCGTGCATGACGCAGGACGATCACTTCCTCCCCGAGCCCGACGCCGCGGGCGCGGGCATGGCGCCCCACCCCGCGATCACCCCGCCGGCGGAGGCCGCTCGCGACCTGAGCGAGCAGATGCACGGCGACGAGATGGTGCAGGACCACCAGCCGGCGGGCGCCCACAAGCGGCAATACCGGCTGCGCGACCCCGGCGACATGCGCTGATCAGCCGCCGCCGCGCGCCATCGCCCTGAGCGCCGGCGACTCGATCACCCGCACCCCCGGGAGGTCCTCGCGCGCGGCGCGCACCAGCGCCGCGGCGACGTCGCGAGCCTGGATCGGCCGGTACTTCCCGGGAATCATCCATCCCAGCTTCTTCGCCACCTCCTCCCCCAGCCGCCGCTCGGCGCGCTCGCCCAGCAGCAGGGAGGGCCGGGCGATCGTGACCGACCGGAAGGGGAGCGCGCGGAGGTCGCGTTCCACCTCGCCCTTCACGCGGTTGTAGAACACCCGCGACGTCGCGTTCGCCCCCATCGCGCTCACGAGGAGGTAATGCGTCGCCCCGCCGGCGAGCGCGAGCCGCGCCGCCTCGAGGGGATACTCCTGGTCCACGCGGCGGAAGGCCGCCTGCGAGCCCGCCACCCGGATCGTCGTGCCGAGCGCGCAGAGCACCTTGTCCACCGCGAAGGCACCCGCACGCTCCGCCATCCGGTCCAGCTCCACCACCACCTGCTGGAGCTTCGCCGACCGCACCCCCTCCAGGGGCCGGCGCCAGAGCACCACCACCCGCCCGAACGCGGGGTCGTCGAGGAGCAGCCGCAGCGCCTCCCCGCCCACCAGCCCCGTCGCCCCCAGCACCAGGATCGATCGTGTCATGCCCTGAGTCTCGCTCGGGAGGGCCGCTCGCGGAACCACTGTCACCCACGGCCGCGTTCGCTCGTCTCTCTCCGTACCGAGCCGCCCCCATGGACGACATCCGATCCCACCTCGAGCTCCTCATCCGGGCGCGCTACGCGCTCATCGTGCTGGACACGGCCGACCCCGACGCCGCCGACCAGCTGGTGCGCGAGATCGCGGCCTCGCTCTCCCTCCCGTTCTTCTCCTGGACCCGATCGCGCGGCCTCCGGCGCGGGGGCGCGGCCACCGACCCGGTCATCGAGGACACCTTCGAGCCCGCGCGCGCCCTCCTCGCCGCGGAGCGCGAGGGCGCGGGATGCTTCGTCTTCCGCGAGCTCGGCCCCTTCCTCGACGATCCCCTCGTCGCCAGCCACGCCTTCGACGTCGCGGAGCGCTTCGCCGTGCGGCGCGGCGTCCTCGTGATCACCGGCCACGACGTGCGGCTCCCCGACGCGTTGCGCCCCCACGCCACCACCCTCCGCCTCCCCCCGCCCACCTGGGAGCAGTACCGCGCCCTCGTCGAGCGCGTCACGCGCGAGTGGTCGGCGCGCATGCCCGTGGCCGTCGAGCTCACGCAGCAGGAGCGGGCCCGGCTCATCAACAACCTCGCGGGGCTCACCCTCCTCGAGGCGGAGAAGATCATCAACCGCTGCATCATCGAGGACAACGCACTCCGCGCGGGCGACGTGGAGCGCGTCGCGACCGCCAAGCGGCAGGCGGTCCAGCAGGACGGCCTGCTCGAGTTCTGCGCCGTCGAGCAGGACATGCGCGGGGTGGCGGGCCTCGCCGCCCTCAAGGCCTGGCTCGCGAAGCGACGCCTCGCCGCCACCGACCCGGAGCGCGCGACGCGCTTCGGCCTTCCCTTTCCCAAGGGGGTCCTCCTCCTCGGCGTGCCCGGCTGCGGCAAGAGCCTCTCGGCCAAGGCGGTCGCCAGCGAGTGGGGACTGCCCCTGCTCCGCCTCGACCCCGCCACCCTGTACGACAAGTACATCGGCGACACGGAGAAGAACCTGCGGCGCGCCCTCGCCACCGCGGAGCGCGTCGCCCCGGTGGTGCTCTGGATCGACGAGCTGGAGAAGGCGTTCGCCAGCGCCGGCCGCGAGGACGACGGCGGCGTCTCCAATCGCATCTTCGGCAGCTTCCTCACCTGGCTCCAGGAACGACGCGGCGACGTCTTCGTCGTCGCCACCTCCAACGACGTCGCGAAGCTCCCCCCGGAGTTCATCCGCAAGGGCCGGTTCGACGAGATCTTCTTCGTGGACCTGCCCACTCGCGAGGCCCGGCGCGGCATCCTCGCGATCCACCTCGCGAAGCGCCGGCAGGACCCGGCCACGCTCGACCTCGACGCCCTCGCCGCCGCCACCGACGGCTTCAGCGGGGCGGAGATCGAGGAGGCGATCGTCGGCTCGCTCTACACCGCCTTCGAGCAGGAGACCCCCCTCTCCACCCCCCTCGTTCTGGAGGAAGTCGCGCGCACCCGCCCCCTCTCCCGCACGATGGGGGAGCGGCTCGACGCGCTGCGCGCCTGGGCGAGGGAGCGCACGGTGATGGCCGAGTAGAAGAGTCGGCAACGGGCGCGGGCGCCGTCGCCGCCCCTCGCCCCTTCGCCCCGCGGTGGCAGGGGGCGAGATTGCAGCATGAGCCACGACAAGCACGGGCAGCACCCGGAAAGCCTGATGATGAGCTACGGATACGATCCGCGGCTCTCCGAGGGCGCGATCAAGCCCCCGATCTTCCAGAGCTCCACCTTCGTCTTCCGCACCGCGGAGGAGGGGAAGGCGTACTTCCAGCTCGCCTACGGCCTGCGACACAAGCGGGTCGGCGAGGAGATGGGGCTCATCTACTCGCGGCTCAACAACCCCAACCTCGAGATCCTCGAGGACCGCCTCACCCTCTGGGACCGCGCCGAGGCCTGCGCGGTGTTCGAGAGCGGCATGGCGGCGATCACCACGTCGATGCTGGAGTTCCTCCAGCCCGGCGACACGATCCTGCACAGCGAGCCGGTGTACGGCGGCACCGACCACTTCATCAAGCACGTGCTCCCGCGCTTCGGCATCACCCCGGTGGGATTCCACGCCGGCGCGAGCCGCGAGGAGATGGAGGCGGCGCTGGCGAAGGCGCGCGCCACCGGCCCGCTCGGCATGATCTACCTCGAGACCCCCGCCAACCCCTCCAACGCCCTCGTCGACATCGCGCTTTGCGCGGCGATGGCCGCGGCGCATGGCACCCCGGAGCGCCGGCCGATCGTCGCGGTGGACAACACCTTCCTCGGTCCCGTCTACCAGCACCCGCTGGCGCACGGCGCGGATCTCGTGCTCTACTCGGCCACCAAGTACATCGGGGGCCACAGCGACGTGATCGCCGGTGCCGCGCTCGGGAGCGCCGAGCTCGTGGGCCGCGTGAAGACGATGCGCACCTTCCTCGGCACCATGGCGAGCCCCTGGACCGCCTGGCTGCTCCTGCGCTCCCTCGAGACGCTGCGCATGCGCATGGAAGCCGCGGCGCACGGCGCGCGCACGGTCGCCGATTACCTCGTGGCTCACCCGCTCGTGGAGCGCGTGTACTACCTGGGCCACCTCAAGCCGGGGGATCCCGACTTCGCGCTGTTCGAGCGCCAGTGCCTCGGTGCGGGGGCAATGATCTCCTTCGACGTCCGCGGCGGCGAGGCCGAGGCCTTCCAGTTCCTCGACGCGCTCGAGCTGGTGAAGCTCGCGGTGTCGCTCGGCGGGACGGAGTCGCTCGCCGAGCACCCCGCCACCATGACGCACTCCGACATTCCCCCGGAGTCGCAGGCGCGCATGGGGATCAGTCCGCAGATGATCCGCCTCTCGGTGGGCGTGGAGCATCCCGCGGACATCATCGCCGACCTGGGCCGCGCCTTCGCGGCCGTCACGAACCCCGAGCTCGCCGGGCTCCGGAGCTGACGGACGGTGGGCGGCGCCAGGTCAGCGCGCGTCGCCGGCCGGGGAGCCCTCGCCGGCGGCGCGCATCACCGCCGGCGTCCGCGACGGGCCCTCGGTGACGGCCGTCCCGTACACCACGCGCGCGCGGCGCTCGGTCACGAGCGAGTTCGAGCCGTAACGTCGCGACAGCCAGAGGCTCGCCACCGCCACCGGCACCCCGAGCGCCGACGCGGCGGTGCTTCCCGCCAGCCCCTCCACGACCAGGTCGAGCAGCGTGATCGGACTCCCCGGCGGCAGGAAGGGCCAGAGGAGCGCGAGCCCGAGCGCGTTGGCGCCCGCGAGCGCGGCGAGCAGCTGCGCCGCCGTCACCAGCACGCTCGACTGCCTCCGGCGCACGGCGAACACCAGGACGACGATCCCCAGCGCTCCCATGAGCACGGCCGCGAGCTCCACCCCGCCGGGGTTCTCCGCCACGCGCGCGAGCGTTCCGAACGCCCGCACCGCCCCGAGCAGCACGATCGTGCTCAGGACGAACAGGGAACCGGGCAGTTGGTCGATGTAGGCGGCGATGCGGCGCATGGGGGCCCTCCAGGATGGCCCCCATGGTGCACCGACCGTGCCCGCGTCAGCGCCGGTCGCTGTCCACGCGGGCCACGCGGAGCAGCGCCACCGGCTCCTGCCGGTCCGCACCGCTGCCGGGATAGGGCAGCAGCCCCACCAGCGTCACCTGGTAGCCGTCCACCACCTGCACCTTCGGCTCGACCGCGGTGTGCAGCTCGCTCGTGAGCCGCACGGAATCGGTGGCGATCGTCACGCGCACGCTCGCGTCGCCCTGCCACACGCACACGACGTTCGCCGGGCAGCGCGAGTCCTGCAGCCGCTGCTCGAAGGTGACGCGCACCTTGCCCGCCTGCGCCTTCGCCGTGCCGCCCACCGGGATCGCCAGCGTGTCGGCACGCGCCTCACGCGCCGCGTCGGCCGAGGGCGACGCGACGGGGACGTCGCGCGGGGCGGTCGCCCCGGAACAGGCGATCAATGCGGGGAAGGGGGCAGCGAGGGCGAGGCGGCGCATGGACATGAGCATCTGGGTGTGTGCGCCACAGAACCTGCGCCATGCCGCGCGCGTCACACCGCTCATCGCAGGAAGCGCTCGGCCAGCTGCGCCAGCCGGTCGTCGCCCTCAGCGCGGGCCCGCGCGAGCAGCGCGCGCACCGGCTCCTGTAATCGCGGCTCCCCCCACAGGTAGCCGGTCGCGTCTTCCGCGCTCTCCGTCTCGCCGTAGCGCGCCGCTTCCAGCAGCGCCTCCGCGGCGGCGGCATCGTAGTCCGGGTCGTCCCGCGGGGGCAGCGGATAGTGCCGAAGCGGCGCGCGGTTCCCCGCGTCCTCGTTCACGAATGCACGCGACATCTCCATCCTCCCCGATCGTGGTCGGTGCGGGGGAGCGCAGGAATCGTACGCGTTCCCGCTCAGTCCGTGCGCCGGATCCGCTGCCGCGGCGCGCGGAGGAAGGCGTAGGCGTCGCGCTCGCGGAGCCGCACGACCACCTCCACCTCGGTGCCCGGCGGCCAGCGGGGTCCTCCGCGGGCCAGCAGCTCCCGGTCCCCCCCGGACTGGGCGTCGGCCTTCGGCGCGGTCGCCCACACCCGGTCACCCCAGATCACCCACGCCGAGTCCACGTCCACCGCCCGCGACACCGGCTCCCCCCGCGCCCGCAGCCGCAGCACGGCGGCGAGCGGGCGCCCCTCCCTGGGAGCCACCGGCATGAAGTCGCGCCACAGGTAGCTCTCGAGCACGAGGGTCTGCCCCCCGAAGGTGACCTGGACCGGGACCTCCCGGAGCTGGGCGGTGGACAGGGTGGCCGGGCGTCCGGACCGGCAGCCCGGGAGCGCCATCGTCGCGGCCAGCGCGAGCACGCGGAAATCAGGTAAACGCATTGGTATCAAATGTATACGCCGATCCCCCTGTTCGACGAGCCTGTGCGCCAGCGCACAGCGCCAGAGCCCGGCTCGTGCCACCTTCGTCCTCCCCTTGCTGGTCTGCTCCGCCCCCCCCCCGGGGTGACAGCCAGCTGACAGGCTCGTCTCCTGTATGCAGTCCGGTCGCGACGCAGCGGCCCCGAGTCTCCCCCGCCTTTCCCCCGCCGATCGTGACGTCAGGCGTCGATCGAGTGAAGTGGTTCGTGTTCCGCCACTTCGAACAGATCCTGGTGATCCTGCTCGTGGCCTCGCTCCTGGCGATCCACGGCTTCGTCGATCACAAGATCGGCTTCCTGAGCTTCTACTACCTCCCGATCATCGCCGCGGGCTTCTACCTGGGGCGGCGCCCCGCCATCTGGTCGGCGGTGCTGGTGGTCGCGCTGGTCGTGTTCTTCCAGCTGGTCGTCGGGCTCGACCGCCAGCCCGGGATCGACGAGGATGCCCTCCTCGCGCTCATCCCCTGGGGCGGGTTCCTCATCCTCACCGCCAACACCGTCGGCTCCCTCGCCGAGCAGCGCCAGCAGCGCGCCGAGACCCTGCGCGGCGCCTACGTGACCCTGATCGAGCTGCTCACCTTCCACATCGAGGCGAGCGAGCGGCAGCAGCGTGGGCACACCTGGCGGGTGGCCAAGCTCGCGGTGGAGATTGCCGAGGAGATGGGAGTGAACGAGAACGAGATCGAGCTCCTGCGCGTGGCTGCCCTGCTGCACGAGATCGGGCTCGAGGACCGCCGTCTCTCGCGCATCATCGGCCAGTTCCCCGGGTCCACCGAGAGCGGGCCCCTCCAGGGCGCCCTCGACCTGCTCGAGGAGTTCGAGGAGTACCACGAGAACATCGCGCGCGAGTGGCCGGCGGATCGCATCCGCGTGAGCGTCGCCGCGAAGATCCTCGCCGTCGCCGACGCCTACGAGACGCTGCTCATGTCCACCCCGAACCGGCCGGCGTTCGCGCCGTGGACCGCCCTCGAGGAGATCGAGAAGGGCTCGGGGCAGTCGTTCGGCAGCGACGTGGTGCGCGCCCTCCGCCGCGTGGGCGCCCAGCCCGCCCGCCTCGACGACGCGCCCCGCCTCGCCGTCCTCGCCTGATCGGCCCAGGTGCTGGCATGCGGGGTGCCCCACCTGGGCGCACCCTTCACCTGGAGCCAGCCATGCCCACACCCGACGCCGGCCCGCGCCAGCCCGCCCAGGCACCCGGCACCCCCGAGCCCCAGGGCGAGGACCGGGGGAAGAGCGCCAGGGCACCCCGGCCGCACGCGCCGGAACAGGACGAGCCACCCCGCCCTCACGGCGACCCCAACGCCCCCCTCGTGCCGGGGCACGACCCCGCCGCCTGAGCCTGTAACCCGCGCCGCGGGCGGTGCGTATTGAGGGCATGAACGTCCTCGAAGCCGTCCGCCTCGCCCTCGCACAGCTCCGCGCCCAGAAGCTGAAGAGTTTCTTCACCCTCCTCGGCGTCACCATCGGCACGATGTTCCTCATCGCCGTCGTGTCGGTGGTGGAGGGGATGGGCAGGTACGTCGAGCAGGACTTCGCCGGGAAGTTCCTCGGGGTGAACACCTTCAACGTCCGCCGCTTCCCGGACATCCAGACCGGCGAGGTGACGGAGGCGATGTGGCGCGAGTGGCAGCGCCGCCCCTTCATCTACGAGGCCGACGCGTATGCCATCCGCGACGCGCT
>DASWVQ010000020.1:0-10377 GCA_036401195.1 Gemmatimonadaceae bacterium | reverse complement strand
CCACGCCGTCACCATCCTGGACGACCTCAGCACGGGCAAGCGCGAGCAGGTCCCGGTGGGCGCGCGCTTCATCGAGGGCGACATCCGCTCTCCCGAGGCCGCCGCGCTCGTGCGCGACGGGAACTTCGACGTCGTCGCGCATCTCGCCGCGCAGATCGACGTGCGGCGCAGCGTGGCCGACCCGGCGCTCGACGCCTCGATCAACGTGGTGGGCTCGCTCAACATCATCGAGGCCGCCTGCCAGGCGCGCCCGCGCCCGCGCGTGGTGTTCGCCTCCACCGGCGGCGCGCTGTACGGGGACTTCGTGGAGCCCCCCAACGCCGAGACGCTGCCCAAGGACCCCGACTCGCCCTACGGCGTGGCGAAGCTCGCGGTGGAGTACTACCTGGGCTACTACGGGCGCATTCACGGGCTGCAGACGGTCGCCCTCCGCTTCGGGAACGTGTACGGCCCGCGCCAGGACCCGCACAACGAGGCCGGGGTGGTCGCGATCTTCTGCGGCCGCGTGCTCGAGGGGAAGCCCCTCACCGTCTACGGCGACGGCACGCAGACGCGCGACTACATCTACGTCGCCGACGTGGCCGACGCCTTCCTCACCGCGGCCTTCGCCTCGCTCGCGCCCGCGGGACCGCTCGACACGCGCGCCTTCAACGTGGGCACGCAGGTGGAGACCTCGGTGATCGACCTCGCGCGCATGCTCGCGGAGGTGAGCGGGCGCGACCCGGTGATCGAGAACGCGCCGAAGCGCGCCGGGGAGCTGCAACGCAGCGTGCTCGCCAACGGGAAGGCGGCCGAGTTCCTGGGCTGGCGCCCGCGCCGCACCCTGCGCGACGGGCTCACCGAGACCTTCGCCTGGTTCGCCGGCCGCGCCGCGGCCGCGGCGGGCGCCGCCGGGGCGGAGGGCGGGCGATGATCGCGGCGCTCCTCCCGGTGCTTGCGCAGGTGGGTGGGGCGGTCCCGGGCAGTCCCGCGGAGCTGATCGGCGCCGCGACCACCGTGACCAAGGTGGTGCTGGTGCTGCTCGCGGTGCTCTCCCTCGTGAGCTGGGCGGCGATGTTCGCCGTGGGACGCGCCATCTCCGCCGCCCAGAAGGCCGGCGCGGAGCTGGTGCGCGAGATCGAGATCACCGCGCACCTCGAGGATGCGGCCAGTGCCGCGCGGCGCGCGCGCCCGAGCGCCTTCACCCGGCTCTTCACCATCGCCACCGGGTTCGCCTCGGACACGCGGCTGGCAAACGCCCCCGCAGGGTCGCAGGTGGAGGTGCTGCGCCTGATCCTCGAGACCGAGTCGTCGAACGAGCGCGATCGCATCGGCCGCTTCCTCCCCCTCCTCGCCACCATCGGCTCCGCCAGCCCGCTGATCGGGCTCCTCGGCACGGTGCTCGGCGTGATCGAGGCCTTCATCGGGATCGCCCGCAGCGGCTCGGGGAACCTCGCCGCCGTCGCCCCCGGCGTGGCGGAGGCGCTCGTCGCCACCGCCGCCGCGCTGATCGTCGCGATCCCCGCCACATTCGCCTACAACATCCTCGCGGGCCGGCTGAACCGCGTGGACGGGCTGTTCGACTCCTTCTCCACCGCGCTCATCTCGCTGCTGGTGCGCGAGGGACGCATCTAGCATGGCGCGGCACCGGCGCCGCCGCGCGGAGCTGAACGCGGAGATCAACGTCGTGTCGCTGATCGACGTGATGCTCCTGCTCCTCGTGATCTTCATGATCACCGCGCCCATGATGCAGGGCGGGGTGGACATCCGCCTCCCGAAGGCCGAGGGGCGCCCGCTCGACCCCAAGAGCGGGCTGGTGGTGACGATCAACCGCGCCGGCGAGATCGTGGTGGACGGGGGCGCGATGCGCTTCGACGAGTTCCGCGCGGCCTTCCGCGCGCTCGCGCAGGCGCGCACCGGGGGCGGGATCTACCTGCGTGCCGACGAAGGGGTCCCGTACGGCACCGTGGTGCGGGTGCTCGCCGTGATGCGCGGCGCCGGGGTGGGCGACGTGGGACTCGTCACCGAGCCCGAGGCGATCCCGAAGTGACGGGCGCGCCGTCGCGCCTCGCCGGCGCCGGGGCGCCGCACCCGCTGCCGCCGAGGGCCGCCGATTCCCGAATGGGCGTTCCGCTGGTGGCGTCGGCGCTGCTCCACGGCGCCGTGGTGGCGGCGGCGCTGCTGCTGCGCGGGGAACCCGCGCCCCCGATGCCTCCCACCTACCGGGTGAACCTCGTCGCGGCCCCCCCGGGGCCCCGGGCGATCGGCGTGGTGCGGCCCCCGGATCCTGCGCCCGCCCCGGAACCGGCCGCGGCGCCGAAGCCCGCCCCCGCGCGCCCCGTCACGGAATCCCCGGACATGGCCCCCGCGCCCACGAGGAAGGCCCCCGCGAAGGCGCCCCCGCGCGCGACGGCGACCGCGCCCACCACCGCGAAGCCCGCGAAGGAGGCGCCCAAGCCCTCGGCGCTCCCCCGCGCCGGCGGGGGCCCCGTGGGCGGCACGGGGACCGACGTCGCCACGGTGCGCACGGAAGGGATCGAGTTCCCCTATCCCGGGTATCTGGAGAACATCGTGCGCCAGATCGCCCTGCGCTTCAAGCCGCCGCGCGGCGCCAACCTGCGCGCGGACGTCGTCTTCATCCTGCGGCGTGACGGCACGATCTCGAACCTCCGCTTCCTCAAGTCGTCGGGCTCCTACGCCTTCGACCTCGAGGCCCGCGGCGCGGTGGAAGCGGCGGCCGAGGCGCAGGCCTTCGGCCCCCTCCCACGGGCGTTCCCCGACGACGCGCTCCCGGTGATCTTCAGCTTCGACCCCAGGCTCATTCGGTGATGTCCCCACTCGCACGCGCCGCGCTCGCCCTCGCCGCCCTCGCCATCGTCCCCGCCGTCTCGACGGCACAGGACACGACGCGCGGTGTCCGCATCGGCCTCGAGTACCAGGGGAGCGGGCAGCCCGGCGTGATCGTCCTCCCCGTGGCCGGGCCGCAGGGGGACTCGATCCGCGCGATCGTGCAGCGCGACCTGGAGAACGGGGACCGGGTCGCGCTCATCCCGGTGAGCAGCGACCCGCGCGACGCGGAGGCCTTCGGCGGCCGCGCCGGGCGCCCCCTGAACTACGCGCTCCTCGCCCGGCTGGGCGCGGCGGCGGTGGTGCAGGCGACCCCGGTGGGCCCCTCGCTGCACGTGACGGTGCACGACGTGCGCCGGCAGCAGGTGCTCGCGGTCGAGGACTTCCCCCTGGGCGATGGCGCGTACGGCCGCGAGTGGCGGTTCGCCCTCCATGGCGTGAGCGACCAGGTGGAGCAATGGCTCACCGGCACGCGCGGGATCGCGCAGACGCGCATCGCCTTCGTGCGCGGCGGCTCCCTCATGGTGGTGGATGCGGACGGGGCGGGGGAGGTGGCGGTGACCACCATCGGCGCGCCCCTCTCCCCCACCTGGCACCCGCGCGGTGAGGCGATCGCCTACAACACCTACGGCGTGGAATCCCGGGTCGTGGTGCACGACCTCGCGACCGGGCGCAACCGCACCGTGAGCACGACGCATTCGGGGGTGAACCAGACGCCGGCGTTCTCCCCCGACGGCGGCACCATCGCGTACGCGCACACCCCGGGCGATGGCGGCGACATCTACCTCGTGCCCGCCGACGGGGGCGGCGCCCGCCGCATCACCGTGGGGCGCGGGACGCTGAACCTCTCCCCCACCTGGTCGCCCGACGGCCGCCGCCTCGCCTACACGTCGAGCCGGTCGGGGCATCCCGAGGTGTATATTATGGATGCCGACGGGACGAACGCCGAGCTGCTGACGCCGTTCGTCTTCGGGGAGCAGTCGTACCAGTCGAATCCCGACTGGTCGCCGGACGGGCGCCTGGTCGCGTACCAGTCGCAGGTGGCGGGACAGTTCCAGCTGAAGACGATCGGGTTGCGCGATCGCGGCACCCGGACGCTGACGAACGTCGGCCGCAACGAGGATCCCTCGTGGGCGGCGGATGGCCGTCACCTCGTGTTCACCAGCACTCGCAGTGGGACCCGGCAGCTCTGGGTCCTCGACGTCGAGACCGGGCGCACGCGCCAGCTCACCCGCGGGGGTGGGCGGGCGGCCGCCTGGTCGCGGCGCCTCGACGGCGCGCGCTGAGCGCGTCGATGTCGGCAGGTCACCTTTCAACGGAGTCACTGATGATCCGTCTCGCTCGCCTCGCTCCCCTCGCCCTCGCCCTGGGCGCGATCACCACCCTGGACGCCTGCCGCCGGAAGCCGACGCCGGAACCGGTGCCCGTGACGAATGCCGATTCGATCGCGCGCGAGCGCGCGCGGCAGGACAGCATCCGCATGGCCAACGAGGCCGCCGCCGCGCGTGAGCGGGCCCGCCAGGACAGCATCCGCCTCGCGACCGAGGCCGCGGAGCGCGAGCTCGCGTCGATGCGCACCGCGCTCACCGCGTCGATCCGCTTCGACTACGACCAGGACGACCTGCGCGACGACGCCCGCGCCACGCTCGAGGCCAAGCTGCCGATCCTGAACGCGAACCCTGGCCTGCGCCTGCGGATCGCCGGCCACGCCGACGAGCGCGGGTCCGAGGAGTACAACCTCGCCCTCGGCCAGAAGCGCGCCGCCTCGGTGCAGCGCTGGTTCGCGGAGCGCGGCGTCGACGCCGGCCGCTTCGAGCTGGTGAGCTACGGCGAGGAGCGCCCCGTGTGCACGCAGTCCGACGAGTCCTGCTACGCGCAGAACCGCCGCGCCGAGTTCGAGGTGACGGCGGGCGGCGCGACCCTGGTGAGGCCGCGGCCGTGAGCCGGGGGATGCGGGGGCGCGCGCTGGCGGCGCTCGTGCTCGTGGCACCCCTCTCGGGGTGCCTCGCCAGCAAGGGTGACGTGCGGCTGCTGCAGGACGAGCTGCGCGCGCTCCGCGCATCCGTGGCGGCGTCGGACACGGCGCGGCGCGCCCAGTCCGACTCGGTGTACCGGCTGGCGGCGCGCACGCGCGACTCGCTCACCGCGCTCGCCGGCCGGGTGGGCCGCTTCCAGGCCGACGTGAACGGCGCCCTGTACGACATGGGGCGCCAGCTCATCACCATCCAGGAGCTCACGGGGCAGAGCCAGCGCCGCCTCCAGGAGCTGCGCGCCACCCTCGAGGACCGGAGCAGCATGCCGGCCCCCGAGGCGGCCCCGCCGCTCCCCGCGGACAGCGGACAGGCCGCGCCCGGGCGCGGCACCACCACCCCGCCCGCGGCGCCGGCCGAGCCCTCGCTGCCCGGGCCGAACCGCCTCTTCCAGGTGGCGAAGGACCAGCTCGACCGCGGCAGCCCGCGCGCCGCGCGCGAGGCCTTCGACACGCTCATCGTGCGCTATCCCACGGCCGACGTCGTCCCCACGGCGCAGTTCTTCGTGGCGGAGGCGTACGCCCGGGAAGGGAAGCGCGCCGCCGCGGACTCGGTGTACGAGCTGGTGGCCACGCGCTACCCGCGCGCCGACCGGGCCTCGACCGCGCTCTACAAGCTCGCGCTCTCGCGCCGTGCCGCCGGCGACCATGCCCGGGCGAAGGCGCTGCTCGAGCGGATCGTGAAGGATTATCCGCGCTCCGACGAGGCGGCCCTCGCCACCGACCAGCTCCGGACGATGCGCTGAGTCCCAGCGCCGTCTCCCTCACCCCCGCCGATGTCGCCGCGCACCGAAGCCGAGATGCCCTTCCTCGATCACCTCGAGGAGCTGCGGTGGCGCATCATCTGGGCGCTCGGCGCCCTCGCGGTGGGGGTGGGGCTGGGGATCGCCGCCACGATCCACTACGACCTGATCGGCCTGCTCCAGCAGCCGATCGCGCCGTACCTGCGCGGGGAGAAGCTGGGGTACATGCACCCGGGCGACTCCTTCTCGATCATGCTGTCGATCTCGTTCATCATCGGCATCGTGATCGCCGCCCCGGTGGTCCTGTACCAGGTGTGGGCCTTCCTCGCCCCGGCGCTCCACCAGCACGAGAAGCGCGTCGCGATCCCCGTGATCCTCGGCGCGGTGCTCCTGTTCGTCGCCGGCGTGGCGATGGCCTGGTTCATCGTCCTCCCCTTCTCGCTGCGCTTCCTGCTGAACTTCGAGTCCGAGTCGCTCACGCCGCGGATCATGGCGTCGGAGTACTTCGGCTTCGCCACCACGATGGCGCTCACCTTCGGGGCCGTCTTCGAGCTCCCCATCGCGATCCTCGCGCTCACGGTGCTCGGGCTGGTGCGCCCCGAGATGCTGTCGCGCTTCCGCAAGCATGCCTTCGTGCTCTGCTTCCTCGTCGCGGCGATCGTCACCCCCGGCGACTTCCTCGGCACGACGGTCCTGCTCATGATCCCGCTCTACTTCCTCTACGAGGTGGGCATCGTGCTCTCGCGCGTGGTGGTCCGCCGCCGCGACCGCAAGGCGGCCGAGGCCATGGCCGGGGCGACGTCCTCCGGGAACTACGAGGCCACGACATGAGGCGCGCGCTCCTCCGGGCGGCGCTCCTCCTCGCCGCGGCCGCGCTCCCCGCCGCCGCGCAGGTCCGCCTCCCCGGCGGCGGGGGCACCCGCCCGGCCGCGGCGGAGGGCGCCCCGCGCGCGGGGACCGACACCACCCGCGACACGACGAAGGCGCTGCTGGTGAAGTGGGCGGAGCCGGATTCCGTCGCCCGCCAGCTCCTCGAGAAGGCCGGCTACAGCGTCACGCGCTACCAGGGCGACACCGTCACCTTCGACGCGACCACCCGCGGGCTGATGATCTCGGCCCCCGATTCCGGCGTCGCCGCGGTGAAGAGCGACACCATGACGGTGATCGCCGACTCCACGATCGCCTACTCGGAGCAGTCCGGGATCGCCAACGCCGCCGGGTCGCGCATCGTGCTGCGGCAGGCCGAGGGGCAGCCCGACCTCGTCGCCGTGGGGCGCGCCGCGTACAACCTCCGCGAGCGCTCCGCCTCGATCAGCGGCGCCCGCACCATCGTGAACTCGGGCGAGGACTGGGTCGTGTCGGCGCGCCTGGCCAAGGTACGGTTCCCCGATTCCACCAGCGGCGCGCAGCGGCAGTTCATCGGCGTCGAGGGCTCGCTCACCAGCTGCACCGACACCCTCAACGGCCCCGACTACCGCTTCGCCTTCAAGGAGATCAAGAAGACCGGGAACACGATGGTGGCGCGCCCCGCGGTGCTCTACATCAAGGACGTCCCCGTCCTCTGGCTCCCCTTCGTCTTCCAGGACATGCGCTCGGGACGGCACAGCGGCTTCCTCCCCCCGATCGTCGGGTTCACCGACATCGTGCGCAACGCGCCCAGCTACCGCCGTAAGGTGGAGAACATCGGCTACTTCTGGGCGCTGAACGACTACATGGACCTCGAGGCCTCCTTCGACTGGCGCAGCGGGGCCTCCGGCGCGACCACGGCGGACCCGGGGTGGATGAAGTACAACGCGGAGTGGCGGTATCGCGTGCTCGACCGCTTCCTCCAGGGGAGCCTGGCCAGCATCTACACCACCCAGAACGACGGGCGCACCAACCTCGCCATCAGCTGGTCGCACCGGCAGGAGCTCTCCAGGAACCGCTCCTTCACCTCGAACGTGAACTGGGTGAAGGAGACCTTCATCCAGCGCCAGACGAGCTTCAATCCCTACCAGGTGGTGGGGACGATCCGCTCCCAGGTGAACTACGCCGACAAGCTCGGCCCCTTCTCCCTCCAGCTCGGCGGATCGCGCGTGCAGTACCCGGGGCGCTCGCAGGTGGACCAGCAGTTCCCCACGCTCACCCTCACCGCCGGGCAGATCACCCTCGCCCCCTGGCTGGTGTGGACGCCGAACTTCAGCCTGAACGCTGACCAGTCGCTGAAGATCGACCAGCCGGGGACCTCGTCGTGGATGTACCGCACCGGCGACGCGGGGCTCGACTCGGTCCGCCTGGACCGCAGCTCGCGCCGCCTCACGGCCAGCTTCGACACCCCGCTCCAGATCTTCGGCTGGAACCTGCGCAACGCCTTCCAGTTCTCCGACCAGGAGCAGGACTTCCCGCAGTCCTTCCTCGTGGTCGACGTGCGCGACACGTCGCGGAAGGAGACCCGCCTCTACGCCAAGACCTTCCGGTCGGAGCTGAACTGGAATCCCAGCTTCTCCCTCCCGCCGATCCTGCAGGGGAAGTGGAACTTCACTCCCTCGCTGTCGCTGGCGAACGTCGACCCGGGGCCCTTCGCGATCCGCAGCGAGCGGTCGGGGGGGACGTGGGTCACCCAGTCCAAGCGCTTCACCTTCGGGGCGGGGGTGTCGCCCACGATCTTCGGGCTCCTCCCCGGCTTCGGCCCGGTGGCGCGCTTCCGCCATGCGGTCAATCCCACGGTGAGCTGGAGCTATGCGCCCAGGGCCGAGGTGAGCGACGCCTACCTCGAGGCGCTCGGCCGCACCCGGGCGGGATACCTCGGGTCGCTGGCGCAGAACGCGCTCACGTTCGGGCTGAACACCAACCTCGAGGCCAAGCTGCGCGCCGCGGGAGACACGAACCCCGACGCGGGGCGCAAGATCCGGCTCGTGTCGCTGAACTTCAGCTCCCTCAGCTACGACTTCGAGCGCGCGCGCGAAACGAAGAAGGCGATCCGCGGGCTCACCTCCGAGAGCTTCAACACGTCGATCCGCTCCGACCTGCTCCCGGGGGTCGACCTCCAGATGGACTGGTCGCTCTTCCAGGGGAGCGCGCTCAGCGACACCGCGGTGTTCAAGCCGTACCGCACGCGCGTGGCGGCCGCCTTCCAGGTCGGGAGCCAGCACAACCCGTTCGCGGTCTTCTCCCGCCTCTTCGGCCGGGCCGTCCCCGCGACCTCCGTCTCCGGGGCCGAGGTGCGGCAGCCCACGGCGGAGGACGACGCCGAGGCGCGGCGCGCGGTCTCGCAGCCGGTCGCGGGCTCGCGCTCGCGCGAGTCGCAGTTCGTGGTGCCCCCCACCAATGGGTGGAACGCGTCGTTCACCTTCAGCTCCTCGCGGCAGCGCCCCCCGGTGGGGAACGCGCAGATCGTGGAGTTCGACCCGGCGCGCGTCTGCGAGCCGTATCGCGCGGTGAACCCGGTGCAGTACGACTTCTGCCTCGCGGAGGCGCGGACGAACCCCTCCACCGAGACGCCGATCACCTCGGCGACGATCGGCGGGCCGGTCTACCGCATCCCCCCGACCACGTCGCTCGGCTCGAACGTGTCGTTCAACCTCACGCCGCACTGGTCGGCGGGCTGGCAGACGAACTACGACTTCGAGCGGAAGGAGTTCGCCAGCCACATGGTGTCGCTGCAGCGCGACCTGCACGACTGGCGGGCGGTGTTCGCCTTCACGCAGGCGCCGAACGGGAACTTCGCCTTCAACTTCTTCATCGCCCTGAAGGCCGAGCCGGACCTGAAGTTCGACTACCACCGCACCGACATCCGGCGGGACATCAACCCGTAGCGGTCCCGCGGACGGTCGGGCGGCCGCCGCACCAAGTCCGGCCACGGGGGCCGACACTGCCGGACACGGAAACGCACAGACGCGGCTGCGCCGCGACGCAGACACTCTCAGATCATCCCGTGCGCCCCGGGGGGATCCGGGCGCCGGCCCATGAGTGACTGTTGGTGGCTCCGTCAGGCGTTCGGAGCTCCGGTTGCCGAGGAACCACCAAAGTTCTCTTTCCGGCCGGGCCACGAGAAGCTTCCCCGACCTCGGAGTCATCTGCGCGTGTCTGTGTCGCGGCGCAGCCGCGCCTGTGCGTTTCCGTGTCCGGCAGTATCGGTCCCGGTGGCCAGAACAGGCGCGCCGAACCCGCAGCCCTGATGCGAGAAATGGTCAGGTCCCTGTCCGCCCCAGTGGACACCGGCATGCGGACCGGAATCACAACTCCTTGCCCCGCCATCGGTTGCGCGACGACTCGGCCGCGGCCCGGCGCATGCCTTTGCGGCCAGCGAACACATCGCCCCGAGGCTCTCCCATGCGCCTGGCTCGTCTGGCCGGACTCGCGCTCGCTCCCCTCGCCCTTGCCGGGTGCAACATCGACTTCACCGGCATCGGGGGCAGCGACCCCACCAACCTGGAATACACCATCGTCTCCGGGGGGACCGGTGCCGGCCCCGCCGGCATCCTCCTCACCTGGGACGCGCCCACCGCGCGCCGCACCACCTCCTTCGCCGTCTACGGACGCCCCGCCACCAGCGGCGGGTGGTACCTCATCGGCACCACCACCTCGTCGAGCTTCCACGACAACGGCGAGCCGCAGCTCCAGTACTACGTGGCCGCCCGCGACGACGAGGACTACGAATTCGGCCGCAGCAACACCGTCACCATCGACCTCGGCGACCGGCTCCCCGCGCCCCAGGGGCTGGGGACCACGCCGGTGGTGAACGGGGTGCAGCTCCGCTGGAACGCCAACGCGGCGACCTACGGGGGGAACTCCTTCGCG
>DASWVQ010000019.1:0-2386 GCA_036401195.1 Gemmatimonadaceae bacterium | reverse complement strand
GATGATGGTGGTGGTGGACTGGCGGCTCGCCCTCGCCGCCTTCGCCGTGATCCCGCTGGTGTGGCTCGCGTCGCGCGTGTTCCAGGCGAAGGTGCGCGACTCGTATCGCGAGGTGCGCACGCGCATCGCGCGCATCAACGCCTACCTCCAGGAGCGCATCGGCGGGATGCGCGTGATGCAGCTCTTCGGGCGCGAGGCGGCGGAGCGCGCGCGGTTCGGCCAGCTCAATCGCGACCACCTCGACGCGAACCTCCGCTCGATCACCTACTACGCCGCCTACTTCCCGGCGATCGAGTTCCTCACGACGCTGGCGCTCGCCGCGCTGATCGTCGCCGGCGCGCAGCGCGTGGAGGTGCAGGCGCTCACCGTGGGCACGGTGGCGGCCTTCCTCCAGCTCGTGCGCCGCTTCTTCCAGCCGCTGCAGGACCTCTCCGACAAGTTCAACACGCTGCAGCAGGCGATGGCGGCGTCGGAGCGGATCTTCGCGCTGGTGGACGAGGAAGCGGAGGCGGCGCTCGCGGGGGCCACGCGACCGGCGGCCCCCGGGGATGCGGCGCCCCGCGTCGCCCCGCCGGTCACGGTGCGCTTCGAGGACGTGTGGTTCCATTACCCCACCGCGCAGGCGGCGCAGGCGGCGCAGGCGGCGCAGGCGGCACAGGGCGCGCCGGCGGGGGCCGCGGGCGACGCGGGCGTCATCGCGCCCCCCGCCACCGAGCCCGCCTGGGTGTTGCGCGGCGTGAGCTTCACCGCCAGCCCGGGGACGACGCTGGCGCTGGTGGGGCACACCGGGGCGGGGAAGACGACGATCGTCTCCCTCCTGCTCGGCTTCTACGCGCCGCAGAAGGGTCGCATCCTCGTGAACGGGGTGGACATGCGCGACCTGCCGGTGGAGCAGGTGCGCGCCCTGATCGGGTACGTTCAGCAGGACATCTTCCTCTTCGCGGGCGACATCGCCGCCAACATCCGCCTGAACGCGCCGCTGACCGACGCGGAGGTGGCGATGGCGGCGTCGCGCGTGGGCGCCGACCGGGTGATCCAGCGCATCCCCGACGGCTACGCGCACGTGCTGGGGGAGCGGGGGGCCTCGATCTCGGTGGGGGAGCGGCAGCTCCTCTCCTTCGCCCGCGCCATCGCCGCCGACCCCGCGGTGCTGGTGCTCGACGAGGCCACGAGCGCCGTGGACAGCGAGGTGGAGGCGGTGATCCAGGGGGCGCTCGCGGAGCTGATGCGCGGGCGGACGACGATCGCCATCGCGCACCGCCTCAGCACCATCGTGGATGCCGACGAGATCCTCGTCCTGCACCATGGGCAGGTGGTGGAGCGCGGGACGCACCGCGCGCTCCTCGCGCGCGCCGGGCTCTATGAGCGGCTCTACCGCTTGCAGGCGGGGGCGGCGGCGCGCGCGCTTGCCAGCGATTCCGGCCAACGGTAGTTTCACCCCGCGACACCTGGGCGCGCCGAGAGGCCCGCTGCCACCCTACCCGAGGCGCCGACCGCCGCATGCCGGTCATCCACCTGGACGAGCAGCAGTTCGCGCTCACGCGCGAGACGACCCGGATCGGGAGCGGTCCCGGGGCCGACATCGCCGTCCCCGGTGATGCCGCGGCGGGGGTGCAGGCGATCATCGACCTGGCCGGCGACGGCACGGCGTCGATCCGCCGCGCCCGCGACGACGCCGGGGTGCGCGTGAACGGGATCGCCCTCGGCGCGGAGCCCACCCCGCTGATCCATGGCGACAAGGTCGAGGTGGGGGGGCGCGAACTCCTCTACGAGGAGGACCAGAAGGCCGGGGCGACGCAGTTCCTCTCCGCGAACGAGCTGGCCACGATGGCCGCGGCGCGGAAGGGGGGCCCGGCGCGCCCCACCGCCGCCACCGGGGGACGGCTCGTCTCCCTCGTGGATGGCAAGGAGTACACGATCGGCGACGGCGGCGTGGTGCTCGGCCGCGACGCGAGCTGCGAGGTGGTGGTCCCCCTGCCCGAGGTGTCGCGGCGGCACGCGCAGATCGCCCCCGCGGAGGAGGGCTACCTCCTCACCGACATGAGCACCAACGGGGTGCTGGTGAACGGGGAGCGGATCCAGGGCTCGCGCCTCCTGATGCGCGCCGACGTGATCCGGGTGGGGTCGGAGGAGTTCCGCTTCTACGCCGACGTGGCCGCCCCCCGGGCGGCGTCGGGCGGCGCGGCGCCGGTCGCGGTGCCCTCCCTCGCGGCCACGGGGATGGTCTCCGCGGCGCAGCGGGCCAGTGGTGGTGGGGGGGCTTTGTGATGAAGCGGCCGTTACGGTGCTGCTCCACCAGTTGGGGATCACCGAGCAGGTCGAGCAACGAGTACGGCGCGCCCTTGATCTGAAACAGCTCGGTACCGGCGATCTGGCCGAACGCGCC
>DASWVQ010000018.1:0-2386 GCA_036401195.1 Gemmatimonadaceae bacterium | reverse complement strand
GCGGAGGACGGCGCGCAGCGTGTCGACGGCGTTGCCGCTCGACGCCGCGAGGACGGCTTCGCCGCGGGCGATCTGCGCCACGACGTTCTGCCGCACCATCTCGCGGAAGAGGTCTTCCTTGTTCTGGAAGTAGAGGTAGATCGTGCCCTTCGACACGCCGGCGCTCTTCGCGACGTCCTCGAGGCGGGTGGCCGCGAGTCCGCGCTCGCCGAAGACCTCGAGGGCGGCGTCGATGATCTGGCCGGGCCGTTCCTCAGGGAGGCGGCGCCAGCGAGGCTCGGTGACGTTGGGTGAGGAATCGGTCATGTCGGTCGTATCTGACCCGTCAGTCATTCAGTGGCGAAAGAGAGGGGGCTCTTTTCGAGCCCCCGTCAGGCGGCCACGGGAACGGGCCGTGTCCGCCTTACTGACTGCCAGGTAAGTAAATTAGGGCCGCGCCGCGGTCGCGCAAACCCCTACACGAATTTCCCTTCCGGTGTGCCGGGAAGCTCGATCGGCGGCAGGGCGGCCTCGATCTCCGCCCGCTGCGGCTCGTACTGCGCCGGGAGCTTCAGCGTCGCCCCCAGCTCCGCGGCCGGCTCGTCGATGGCGAAGCCGGGGCCGTCGGTGGCCAGCTCGAAGAGCACGCCCCCCGGCTCCCGGAAGTACACCGAGCGGAAGTAGTTCCGGTCGATCGGCGGCGTGGGGCTCAGCCCCAGGCCACGCACCACGGCGCGCAGGTCCAGCTCCGCCGCGTCGTCGGCGGCGCGGAAGGCGACGTGGTGCACCGTCCCCGCCCCGCCCAGGCCGCGCAGGAAGCCGCCCACGTGGCGCACGTCGACGAGGGCGCCGGAGCCGCCGTCGCCGGCCGCCATCCGGGTGACCCCGTCGCGCTCGCCATCGGCGCGGAAGCCGAGCGCCGCGAGGGTCTCGAGGGTGGGATCGGGACGCTCGGCCCAGATGCTCACGGCGTGCACGCCATGGATGCCGTGCTCCGCGGGCACCGAACCCGCGCTCCACACCGGCCGCGACTCGGCCGACGCGTGCGCCACGAGCTCGACGAGGAGCCCGCCGGGGTCGCGCAGGGAGATGACCTGCTCGTCGCCCCGCTTCGCGGGGCCCTCGTACGGGATCCCGCTGCTGATGAGGCGCTGGATCCACCAGCCGAGCGAGGCCGGGGCGATGGCGAGCGACACGACCCCCACCTGCCCCACGCCGGCGCGCCCGGGGCGGGCGGTGGGCCAGGGGAAGAAGGTGAGCAGGGAGCCCGGCGTGCCCGCCTCGTCCCCGAAGTAGAAGTGATAGGTGTGCGGGTCGTCGAAGTTCACCGTGCGCTTCACGAGGCGGAGGCCGAGGGCCCCGACGTAGAAGTCGAGGTTCCGCTGCGGATCGCCCGCGATCATGGTGACGTGGTGGATGCCGGGGGTAGTGGTCGTGGGGATGGTCATGGGGCCTCGCGGGTGAATTATCTTAGAACTAAGATATCTCATTAGTGAGGGATTGGCAAGGTGTTGTGCCCGGCGGTTGTCATTCCGAGCGGAGCGAGGAATCCTGGCGGACACGCGGTAGTGGCCGCGGTCGTCATTCCGAGCGGAGCGTGCCGGCGCCGGCGAGCGTCTGGGGATTGGCAGCGGAGCGGAGGGACTGGCGACTGGCGACTGGCGACTGGCGGGCAATTGCGCGCCGGGGTCTCGCCGGTCGCCTTGTCGGAAAGGCGGTAGTGGCCGGCGTTGCCACTACCGCATTTCGTCGAAGGTTCCTCGGTCGCTGCGCTTCCTCGGAATGACACGGCCACCGCGATGGTCCGCGCCCTCGGAATGACACCGGCCTAGATTCCTTGGCATGCCAAAGGCGCTTTCGGAGGTCCGCATCGACAAGTGGCTCTGGGCGGCGCGCTTCTTCAAGACGCGCTCGCTGGCCACCGAGGCGGTGGATGGGGGGAAGGTCGAGGTGAACGACCTGCCGGTGAAGCCGGCGAAGGCGGTGAAGGTGGGCGACCGGGTGCGGGTGCGCGTGGGCGCGTACGAGCATCGCGTCGTCGTGACCGGGCTCGGCGAGCGCCGCGGCTCGGCGGAGGCCGCGGCCGAGCTCTACGAGGAGACGCCGGAGAGCGTCGCGGCGCGCGAGCGGCTGCGCGAGCAGCACCGCATGGCGCCGGGGCCGATCTACGAGGAGAAGGGGCGGCCGCAGAAGAAGGACCGGCGGGACTTCGAGCGCTGGCGGGGGCGGTAGCCCCCGGGCATCAGCGTGCCGATCGCCCGCGACTGCCCTCCCAGTGGAAGCGGTGCAGCACCCGGTGAAAGACCGGCGTGAGCAACAGCGCCGCCAGCACGAGGAACACCAGGCCGGCGTACAGCGCGAAGAAGGCGGCGAACAGCTTCCCGCCGGTCGAGGCGCGACTCAGGTC
>DASWVQ010000017.1:0-3594 GCA_036401195.1 Gemmatimonadaceae bacterium | reverse complement strand
CGGCGGCCAGCGCCACCAGCAGCGACGCAAGACCGCGCATCGCGCGCCGCATCAGTCGTCCTTCACCAGCCGCGGGCCCGGCGCGTCGGCCTCGGGGGCCGGCGTCGCCTGCTCGATCGGCGGCAGGAGGGCGGCGATCTTCGCCGCGCGCTCGCGGTGCCGCCCGCCGAGGTCGCGGAAGGCGGTCGCGGTGCCTGCGTCGCCCCCGGCGTCGTGCTTCGTCGCCATTGCGTCGCAGTAGGCCGCCACCTCGCGCTCGTCGATCACGTCCTGCGCGGTGAAGCCGAAGGGCTGCTCGTAGAGGAAGATCGCGGCGAGGGCGTGGCTCGAGAACGGGGTGTTGCCGAACCCCGCGCGCAGCGCCACCAGCTCCTCGTGCTTCGTGATGATCGCCGCCCACTCGGCGGGGGTGAGCGCGGGGGGAATCATGTCGGTCATTTCTTCTTCCATTCGCGGATCACCCGCGCGGAGAGGATGCGGTCAAGCTTCGGGAACTTCTCGTCGAGGTATGCCTTGCCGCGCACGCCGATCGAGTCCTGCTTCGGCCCGGTGCCGCCGCGCATCTCGTCGCCGTAGCCGCTGTAGAGGGCGTCCATCACCTCGAGCCCGTCCACGATGCGCGCGATGGGGGGGAAGCCGATCGGCCGCCGGTTCGGCCCGTTGGGACCGAGGGTGTCGAGCCGCGCGTTGTTGCGCAGGTTGAAGAAGAGCTGCGTGGAGCGCGACGCGAGGCCGCCGCGCGCGAAGGAGAGGGTGCCGCGCACGTTGCTGCGCCGCACCGGATCGTCGGGGATGGTGCGCTTCTCCCACGCCGAGTCGAGCGCGGGCTTCCCGGTGAGCCCGAACTGGGCGACGAAGTTGGGGACGACGCGGAAGAAGCGCGCGCCGTCGTAGAAGCCGTGCCGGACGAGGTAGTACAGCCGGTCCACGCCGCGGGGGGACCAGGCGCGGTGGGCGGCGACGGTGATGCGGCCGCGGGAGGTCTCGAAGGCGACGAGGAAGGAGTCGGGGGCCGCCGCGGTGAGCTCCGCGGCCTTCGGCCTGGCGAGCGGGTCCTTCCGGAGGGCGCAGCCGGCCACCGACAGTGCGGCGAGGGCGGCGAGCGCGGGCAGGAGGAGGCGTGAGGGACGCATCGCCGGAACATGGAATGCGCCCGCCTCTTGCACCAGTGCAGGGAAGGAACCCTCAATGGGAGCAGCAGGATGCGAATCAGGACCTTTGTCACGACCCTGGCGGTCTTCGGCGCGATGGGCGCCCTCGCCCCCTCGGCGCAGGCCCAGCAGGCGCACCCCGACACGGGGAGGAAGCCGGGCGGGCTGAACAAGGTGGCTCACGACGTGAGCAAGACCATGAAGAAGGCCGGCCGCGACACCAAGGCCGAGGCGAAGCGCACCTCGAGCCGGTCGCACCAGGCGCTCACGAAGGCGGGGAACGACACGAAAGCGGAGCTGAAGCGGACGACCGGGATCACCTCGAAGGCGCCGGACGCCACGCACAAGCCGGGTGGGCTCAACAAGGTCGCCCGCGACGTGAGCCACGCGTCGAAGAAAGCGGGGGCGCACGCCAAGCACGCGGTGAAGAAGGAAGCCGCGCACGCCCACCACGCCACCACGAAGGCGGGGAAGGACGTGAAGGAGGAGGTGAAGAAGCCGTAGCCGTGCTTCCCGCTCAGGGAAGGAAGACCGATCCCCAGCGCGGCACGCTCCACGGGTTGCCGCGCAGGGGCTCGGGCTCGGTGCCGGGGAGGAAGTACTCCCAGTACCGCCGCTCGGGCGGGGTGAAGGCGTCGGCGAGCGTGCCGGCCTGCCGGTCGAGCTCCGCCATCACCAGGCCGCCGGGCATCGCCCACTGCCCCGCGCTCGCCTCGCGGCCCGCGTAGTAACGCGCCATCATCTGCCCCCAGATCGGGGCGGAGAGGCCGCCCCCCGCCGCGCCGGGGGCGATCGTCTTCGGGCGATCGAAGCCGAGCCACACTCCCGCCACCAGGGTGGGGGTCATCCCCATGAACCACACGTCAACGTTGTCGTTGGTGGTGCCGGTCTTTCCCGCGACCGGGATGCTCGCCGGCACCGCGCGACGCGCGGCGGTCCCGGTGCCACGCTCGGCGGCGTCGCGCATCATGTCGCGCACGATCCAGGCGACGCGCGGGTCGAGCGCGGGGTGCGGGGGCGCCGGGGGGCGCGCGAACACCGGGCGCCCGGTGGCGTCGTCCACGCGCACGAGGAGGCGCGGCTCCACCGCCATCCCGTCGTTGGCGAACACGGTGTAGGCGGCGACGAAGTCCACCGGGCGCACCACCGAGGCGCCGATCGCGCTCGAGGGGTAGGGACGGATCGGGGTGGAGAGGCCGGCGCGCTGCGCCACCGCGCCCATGGAGTCGAGCCCCACGCCCAGCGCGAGCTGGACGGCCACGGGATTGCGCGAGTGGATCAAGGCCTCTCGCAGCGGGATCGCCCCCATGAAGGCGTTGTCGGAGTTGTCGGGGCTGTACACGCGCCCGTCGGGCATCTCGATCGCCAGCGCCGTGTCGGGGACGATCGTGTTGGCGGCGAGCCCCTGCTCGATCGCCTTCGCGTACACGAAGGGCTTGAACGACGACCCCGGCTGCCGCATCGCCAGGGTGGCGCGGTTGAAGGGGGCGGTGGCGTAGTTGCGCCCTCCCACGAGGGCGCGCACGTCGCCGGTCAGCGGGTCGATCGCCACCACCGCCCCCTGGAGCACCCCGTCCGGCACCTTCCCGCTGCTGTCGGGCCTGGGGTGGCGATAGCCGGGGCGCGCCTCGACGCGGGCGATTCCCTGCACCAGGGCGTCGGTCGCGGCGCGCTGAAGGAGGGGATCGAGGGTGGTGTGGAGGCGGTAGCCGCCGTTCATCACCGGGATCCCCAGGCGCTCCGCCTCGCGGCGCACCGCGTCGGTGAAGTACTGCGCGGGGGCGCTCATCCCGGCGTTGAGGGCGGTGGTCACCGGCTGCCGGCGCGCCTCGGCGGCCTGCGCGGCGGTGATCATCCCCTGCTGCGCCATGAGGCCGAGGATGAGGTCGCGCCGCTCGCGGTTGCGCGCGGGATTGCGCCCGGGATCGTAGTTCACCGGCGACTTCGGGAGGGCGGCGAGCGACGCCGCCTCGTGCAGCGCGAGGCGCGCCGCGGGCTTGCCGAAGTAGTGGCGCGACGCGGCCTCGATCCCGTACCAGCCACGCCCGAAGCTGATCGTGTTCAGGTACCCCTCGAGGATCTGCTCCTTCGAGTAGTGCTTCTCCATCTCGCGGGCGGCGAGCTGCTCCCGGACCTTGCGCTCGAGGGAGAGGTCGCGCCGGTCGATCTGGTCGGGATGCAGGTTGCCCACGAGCTGCTGCGTGATGGTGCTCGCCCCGCCGCGCGCGGCGCCAGTGATCTTCCCCTTCACCGCGCCGGCGAGGCCGATGAGGTCCACGCCATCGTGCTCGTAGAAGCGCTGGTCCTCCACCGCCACGAAGGCCTGGCCCACGTACCGTGGGAGGGTGCGGATGCTCACGCTGGTGCGCCACTCCTTCCCGATCTCCCCGATGAGCGAGCCGTCGCGGGCGTAGACGAGCGACGATTGGGGGAGGGGGGTGAT
>DASWVQ010000016.1:0-10299 GCA_036401195.1 Gemmatimonadaceae bacterium | reverse complement strand
GGATCCGAGTGGCACGCATTGACGTCGTGATGCCCCAGATGGGGGAGTCGATCGCGGAGGGCACCCTCTCGCGGTGGCTCAAGAAGGTCGGTGACTCGGTGAAGCGCGACGAGCCGCTCTTCGAGATCTCCACGGACAAGGTGGACGCCGAGATCCCCTCGCCCGCGGCCGGGGTGCTCGCGGAAATCGTGGTGACCGAGGGGCAGACGGTCCCGGTGCAGGCGCTCGTGGCGCGGCTCGAGACCGAGGCCGGCGCCAGCGTCGCCGCCCCCGCCCCCGCGCAGACGGCGCCGGCGAACGAGGTGCCGGGCTCGCCGTCGCCCGCCCCCGCCGTCGCCGCGGCGGGCGCACCCGCCTCCAGCGGCCAGCCTCCCGCCTCACCGTCGCCCTCCGCCGGCAACGGCTCCCTCGAGGACCGCCTCCGCACCAAGTCGTCTCCCCTCGTCCGCAAGATCGCCGCGGAGCACGGGATCGACATCACCGGCATGCAGGGCTCCGGCATCGCCGGCCGCGTGACGAAGAAGGACATCATGGCGGCGATGGAGGGAGGCACCGCCCCGAAGGCCGGGGCGGCCCCAGCCCCCACCCCCAGGCCCTCCATGCACGCCCCCATGGGCATCCAGCACGAGGGCCCGATGCCCGAGCCCTGGGCCGGCGACCTGGTGGAGCCGATGTCGCGCATCCGCCAGCTCACCGCCGCGCACATGGCGGAGTCGAAGCGCACCAACGCCCACGTGACGTCGTTCTTCGAGATCGACCTCACCCGCGTGGCGCGCGTGCGCGCCGCGATGCGCGCGCAGTTCGAGAAGGAATCGGGGCAGAAGCTCACCTTCCTCCCCTTCATCCTCTCCGCGGTCACGAGCACGCTCAAGCAGCACCCGATCCTCAATGCCTCGGTGCGCGGGAGCGAGATCATCTACCGCAAGCAGTACAACCTCGGCATCGCCGTGGCCCTCGACTGGGGGCTCATCGTCCCCGTGATCAAGCGCGCCGACGAGCTGTCGCTGGTGGGGCTCACCCGGCAGCTCAACGACCTCGCCGCCCGCGCCCGCGCCAAGAAGCTCAAGCCGGAGGAGGTGCAGGACGCCACCTTCACCATCACCAACCCGGGCGTCTTCGGCTCCCTCATGGGCACGCCGATCATCCCGATGGGCACCACGGCCATCCTCGGCCTCGGCGCCATCGAGAAGCGCCCCAAGGTGATCCCAGGCGCCGACGGCGAGGACACCATCGCCATCCGCACCTGCGCCTACTTCTCGCTGTCGTTCGACCACCGCGTGGTGGACGGGTCCGACGCCGACCGGTTCCTCGCGCAGCTCAAGCAGACGCTCGAGTCCATTCCCGAATCGGGATCCTGATCGATGCCTCGTGCCCTGACGCTGCAGCGTACCCTCGTGCCGCCCACCGAGCGCGACAAGTTCGCCGCCCGGATCGCCCGGCAGCGCGAGCACTACGCCGCGGCGGGCTGCAAGTACGAGGTGTTCGAGGAGGCCGCCCTCCCCGGCGCCTTCCTGGAGTTCTTCGAGGGCCCCGACGCGCCCACCCTCGCGCGCGCGCACGCCAGCTCGTCGGAGCGCCTGCTCGACCCCAACCGCGTGTACACCGAAGTGGAGCTAGTGGAGGAATAAATGCCCACCCGACAGATCACCGTGGACGGCCGCACCTGGCGCGTGTTCCCCTCGGGGCGCATCACGCCCATGTACCGCGACGAGTTCGCCCTCATGTTCGTGCACGGCGAGGGCGACGCGCGCGAGGTGCGCGTGGCCCGCTACTCCCCGCACGGCGCGCGCTGGCGCGAGCAGGCCTTCGTGGAGCTGGGCGACGAGGAGCTGCAGCGCCTCTTCCAGCACTCGCAGCCGGGGGAGACCTCCCCCGAGGCGGGCTACACCCCGGGCCCGGCCGCACGCCAGGCGACGTGACCGCTCCCGCCCCGTCCCCGGCGCTGGTGGACCTGCACATGCACTCCACGGCGTCGGACGGGGCGAAGGCCCCGGCCGACGTCGTCGCCGAGGCGCAGCGCGTGGGGCTCGCCGCCATCGCGCTCACCGACCATGACACCCTCGCCGGCCTCGCCGAGGCGCGCGCCGCGGGCGATGCGTGCGGCATCCGCGTGATCGCCGGCGTGGAGCTGAGCGCGGTCGAGGGGGAGCAGGAGACGCACCTCCTCGGCCTCCACCTCTCCGACACCGACGAGATGGAGCGCCGCCTGGTGGAGCTGCGCGAGATGCGCCACCGCCGCGCCGACGCCATGGTCGCGAAGCTCAACGCCCTCGGCATCGCCGTCACCATGGAGGAGGTGCTCGCCCAGGCCGCGGGGGGCGCCATCGGCCGGCCGCACGTGGCGCGCGCCGTCGTGGCCAAGGGGGCCGCCGCCGACCTGCGCGAGGCCTTCGATCGCTTCCTCGGCAACGGCCGCCCCGCCTACGTGGGGAAGGATCGCCTCACCATGCAGGACGCCATCGCCATGATCCACCGCGCGGGCGGGCTCGCCGTGCTCGCCCACCCCGGTCCCGCCGCGACGCGCGCGCGACTCGAGGGGCTGAAGGCGCTCGGGCTCGACGGCGTGGAGGTGCGGCACCCCGGCCACAGCGACGAGGAGATCGGGCGCATCCTGCGCCTCGCCGAGTCGCTCGAGCTGCTCCCCAGCGGGGGCTCCGACTGGCATGGCGCCACCGACGGGTGGCGCACCCTCGGCGTCATGCGCGTCCCCGCCGAATGGCTGGCGATGCAGGACGCGGCGGTGGCGCGGCGCGCGGCGGCCGCCTGACATGGAGCTCGCCGGCCGTCGCGCGCTGGTGACGGGCGGGGGGCGCCGCCTTGGCCGCGCCATCGCCGAGGCACTCGGCGGCCGCGGGATGCACGTGGCGGTGCATTACGGATCGAGCGACGCGGGCGCCCGCGAGACGGCGGCGGCGATCGAGGCCGCCGGGGGGAAGGCCACGCTGCACCAGGCCGACCTGCGCGACCCCGCCGCGCCCGCGCGACTCATCGAGGATGTCGTCGCCGCCCTCGACGGCCTGGACGTGCTGGTGAACTCCGCCGCGGTGATGGTGCGCACCCCGCTGGGCGAGGTGACCACCGCCGCGTGGGACGCGATGTTCGCGGTGAACCTGCGTGCCCCCTTCTTCCTCGCGCAGGCGGCCGCGCCACACCTCCAGCGCACGAAGGGCGCGATCGTGAACATCGCCGACCTGGCGGCCTTCGAGCACTGGCCCGCGTACGTCCCGCACGCGATCACCAAGCGCGGCGTGGTGCAGATGACCGAGTCGCTCGCGCGCGCCCTCGGCCCCGGCGTGCGCGTGAACGCCGTGGCGCCGGGCGCCGTGCTCCTCCCCGACGACTGGGACGAGAAGTCCGCCGCGCACCTCACCGCCACGACGCCGCTTGGCCGGCTCGGCTCCCCCGCCGATGTGACGGCCGCTGTCCTCTATCTCCTGACAGCCGACTACGTGACCGGCGAGACCCTCGTGGTGGACGGCGGGCGAAGGATCCGCACCTGACGTCATCGTGGCCCCGAGCGGGACGGATCCGGCATCGTTGCGCCGGCCAGACGGGGTGATGATGAGGGGGGACGACCTGTACCTGCTGATCGCTCCTCACCCGTGCCAGGTCCAGTGCCCCGCACCGTTCGGTAAGAAAAGACCGAGAAGAGCGAGAAGGGCGAAAAGTTCAACGACTCAGTTGACGGTAAGCTCCCTGGCGTTGTCGCCTCGCCCTTTTCGCCGTTTTCGCCCTTCTCGACATTCTCGTCGTTTTCCAACCCCAACGGTCCGGCGCAACGGACCCAATCGGGAGGGGAGCGATCAGGAGGTACAGTTGGTCCCCCCTCATCATCACCCCGTCTGGCCGGCGCGCCGACGCCGCCCGGCCCCCGGCCCCCGAGCCACCACGGGCGCGTTAGATTGAACCCCATGGCTACCTCCCCCTCCTCCGGGCAGCAGCCCGTCGAATCCGTCGTCATCATCGGCTCCGGACCCGCCGCGTGGACCGCGGCCATCTATGCGGCGCGCGCCCAGCTGAATCCCCTCGTCTTCGAGGGCGAGGCGGTGGGGACGGACATCCCCGGCGGGCAGCTGATGACCACCACCGACATCGAGAACTTCCCCGGATTCCCCGAGCCCATCTCCGGTCCGGAGCTGATGGACCGGATGAAGGCGCAGGCGGTGCACGCCGGCGCGCGCGTCGTGACGGAGCTCATCGTGGAAGCCGACCTGCGCGCGACGCCCATCCGGCTGAAGCCGCACTACGGCGCCGAGGTGCTCGCGCGCTCCGTGATCGTGGCGACCGGCGCCAGGGCGAAGTGGCTCGACCTCCCCAACGAGCAGCGCCTCGCGCGCTCGGGCGGCGGGGTGAGCGCCTGCGCGGTGTGCGACGGCGCGCTGCCGCACTACCGCAACAAGCGGCTCGCCGTGGTCGGCGGCGGTGACACGGCGATGGAGGAGGCGCTCTACCTCACGAAGTTCGCCAGCGAGGTGGTGCTCATCCACCGCCGCGACGCCTTCCGTGCCTCGAAGGCGATGCAGTCTCGCGTGCTCGGCCACGAGAAGGTGCGCGTGGAGTGGCACACGAAGGTGGCCGACGTGATCGGCGAGGACGAGATCCGCGAGCTGGTGCTCGAGGACACGCGCACCGGCGAGCAGCGCCGCCTCGAGGTGGGGGGGCTGTTCGTGGCGATCGGCCACGAGCCGAACACCGCCTTCCTCGGCGGGCAGCTCGACCTCACCCCGCACGGGTACATCCGCGTGACCCCGGGGCGCACCGCCACGACGGTGCCCGGGGTGTACGCCGCGGGCGACGTGATCGACGACTACTACCGCCAGGCGATCACCTCCGCGGGCACGGGCTGCATGGCCGCGCTGGAGGCCGAGCGCTGGCTCGCCCATCACGACGTGCCGGGGGCGGAGTCGCCGGTGGTGGAGGAGGCGGAGACCTCGTTCTCGAGCCACGGCATCAACGACCGCCGCGCGCAGGTGCGGGGCGCGTGACCGCCGGGGTGAAGGTGGACTGGCGCACCGTCGGCCCCTTCCAGGAGAACAGCTACCTGGTGGTCGACGAGGGGAGCGGCCGCGCCGTGCTGGTCGATCCCGGCGACGAGGGGGAGCGGCTGGTGCGCCTCGTCGAGGAAAGCGGCGCGACGCTCGAGGCGGTCTGGCTCACGCACGCCCACCTGGACCACGTGGGCGGCGTGGCGGCGGTGAAGCGCCGCTGGGACGTGCCGGTCCACCTGCACCCCGCCGACCTGCCGCTCTACGACCGCGTCGCCGACCAGGCGGCGCACTACGGCATTCCCTACGAGGCGCCCGCGTCGCGGCCCGAGCGGGAGCTGGCCGAGGGCGACACCGTCAGCGTCGGCACGCTGCAGTTCCAGGTCCTGCACGTGCCGGGACATGCGCCGGGACACGTGGCCTTCGTGGGCCACGGGATCATGCTTGGGGGCGACCTCCTCTTCGCCGGCTCGATCGGGCGCACCGACCTCCCCCTCTCCGACGGCGCGGCGATGCAACGCTCGCTCGAGCGGGCGGCCGCGCTCCCCGAGGAGACGGTGGTCTATCCCGGCCACGGCCCCGCGACGAGCATCGGCGTGGAGAAGCGCTCGAATCCCTTCCTCTCCGGGCTGGCCCGGGTGGTGGGGTCGCGATGACCGGGTCGCCGCGCGTGATGCACACCGTGGTGCAGGCGCTCCTGATGGCGCTCTGGCTCGGCGGCGCGGTGCTCTTCTCGGCGGTCGTAGCGCGCGCGGCCTTCGCCGTGCTCCCCTCCCGCACCCTCGCCGGTGCGCTGGTCGGGAAGGTGCTCCCCGTCGTGTTCTACAGCGGGATCGTGCTCTCCCTCGCTGCCGCACTGCTCGAGTCGAAGTACCGCGGCGGCGGCGTGACGGGGCGCGCGCCGATGGTCGCGCTGGGGGTGGTGACCGGCGCCTGCCTCGTCGCGCAGCTGTTCGTCGGCTCGCGCATCGCCTCGCTGCGCGCGCAGATGCAGGGACCGATCGAGTCCCTGGCCGCCACCGACCCGCTGCGCGTCGCCTTCGGGCGGCTGCACATGTACAGCGTGGCGTGGCTGGGCGTGGCGATCGTCGCCGCGCTCGTTTCCGTCGTCCTCTCCGCGCGCGCGATCGCCGCCGCGCAGACCCTTCCGCGTTCCTGACCATGGCCAACTTCCGCACCGAGAAGGATCCGCTCGGGCCCCTCGAGGTTCCCGCCGAGGCCCTGTATGGCGTGCAGACCGTGCGCGCCCGCCAGAACTTCCCCATCAGCGGGCTCGCCCCGCTCTGGCCCTTCGTCCAGGCGCAGGTCTGGATCAAGAAGGCCGCCGCCCTCACGCACAAGGAGACGGGCCGCCTCGACGCGAAGATGGCCGACGCGATCGTGCAGGCCGCCGACGAGGTGCTCGCGCGCAAGCACGACGCGCAGTTCGTGGTGGACCCGTACCAGGCGGGCGCGGGGACGTCGCACAACATGAACGTGAACGAGGTCCTGGCCAACCGGGCCAACGAGATCCTCGGCGGGGCGCGCGGCGAGTACAAGCCCGTGCATCCCAACGATCACGTGAACATGGCGCAGTCCACCAACGACACGATCCCCACGAACATCCGCCTCGCCGCGCTCTCGCAGCTGCCGGCGCTGGAGCAGGCGTTCGAGGGGCTGATCGCGTCGCTGGCGACGAAGGGGAAGGAGTTCGACCACATCGTGAAGGCGGGGCGCACCCACCTGCAGGACGCGATGCCGATCCGCCTCGGCCAGGAGTTCACCGCGTACGCGGGCTCGCTCACGCGGGCGCTCCGCCGCGCAACGCAGGCCGCGGACTACCTGAAGGACCTCGGCATCGGCGGGAGCGCGGTCGGCACCGGCGTCACGGTGGAGCCGCAGTACCCGCAGCTCATGAACAAGTACCTGAAGCAGGTGACCGAGCTCGACGTGCGCGTGGGCGAGGACCGCATCCAGCTCATGCAGAGCATGGGCGACGCGGCCGCCTTCAGCGCCACCCTGCGCGGCCTGGCGATCGACCTGAGCAAGATCGCGAGCGACCTGCGCCTGATGGTGATGGGGCCGCGCACCGGGATCGACGAGATCAAGCTCCCCGCGGTGCAGCCGGGATCGTCCATCATGCCGGGGAAGATCAATCCCTCGATCCCCGAGATGGTGAACCAGGTGTGCTTCCAGGTGATGGGATGCGACACCACGGTCGCCATCGCCAGCGAGCACGGGCAGCTGGAGCTCAACGTGATGATGCCGGTGATCGCGCACAACATCCTCCTCTCGATGCGCATCCTCACCAACGCGGTGACGGTGCTCGACGAGAAGTGCGTGCAGGGGATCGAGGCCCACGAGGAGATGTGCGCCTACTGGGTGGAGCGCTCCGCGGCGCTCGCCACCGCCCTCATGCCGCACATCGGCTACGCCAAGGCGGCCGAGCTGTCGAAGGCGTCGGTGAAGGAGGGGGTGCTGATCCGCGACATGGTGAAGCGCGACAAGCTCCTGCCCCCCGAGCAGATCGACGACGTGCTCGACCTGCGGAAGATGACCGAGATCGGGGTGCCCGGGGGAGGGAAGGGGCCCGTTTCGGCGGGGGGCTGAGCCGAGGGACCACGGAGGACCCCCGGCTCCGCTGACCGGGGACGGGGGCGACCGACGACTATCGACTTTCGACTTTCGCCCGGAAACGGAAGTGGGTGATCGACATGGGGGGCGCTGCCGAGGGCAGCGCCCTTTTCCATTTCCGGGCGAAAGTCGTCCGTCGACGGCCGAAAGTCGTCCGTTGCGGAGCCCGGCGCTCCAGCGACGCCCCAGCAGCGCAACCAGGCCTCGGCCCCCCACGGACCCACCAAATCCCGACAAGGACTTCGGGCTTTTCCCCTTGTTCCCCCCCGAGCCGCGGCCTAATCTCCAGTTGTGCGTATCACGACTCTGGCCGAATACGGCGTGATCTGCGCCCTCCACCTCGCGAAGCGGCGCTCGGAAGGCCCCATTACCGGGCGCGAGATTGCCGCGCGGGAGCGGCTCCCCGTGGACTACGTGGAGCAGATCCTCCTGCGGCTCCGCCGGGCCGAGATCGTCAACAGCACCCGCGGCGCCCGCGGCGGCTACATGCTGGCCCGCCCCCCCGAGCAGGTCTCGGTGCGCGACGTGATCGCGGCCTCCGAGCTCACCACCTTCGACCTGCACTGCGTCTCCCACCCCGTGGGGGAGGAGCGCTGCTCGGCGGCGCACGACTGCAGCATCCGCCCGGTGTGGCTCCTCCTGCAGAAGAAGATCGACCAGGTGCTCGAGAGCGTCCGCCTCTCCGACCTGCTGCACGACGACGAGAGCACCGTGAAGGCCCGCGTGGGGCTGCTCGCGGCCGAGCCCGCCGAGCCGACGGCGCGCGGCCTGCCCGTCCTGCAGGGCTGACCCGCACCCTTCCACCCCGCACGCCCATGCCCTTCCTCGCGCGCTGGCGGGCCGATCGCGACCTCCAGCGCAAGGCGGAGGCATACGTCGCCCGGCTCATGGAGGACCCCCGCGCCGAGGACGTCGCCTGGCTCGCCGAGGTCGCGACCGGGGGGGACGAGGACCACGCCCGCTGGGAGCTGCGCTACGCGCGCCGCGCCATCGGCCAGGTAGTGGCGGAGAAGGACGCCCTCGACGACCGCACCGCCTCCCTCGTCGCCCGCGCGCTGGGCGAGGCCCTCGAGCGCGACCCGGCGATCTCCGTCGACACCCTCGCCATCGCACAGCAGCAGTTCAACGCGCGGCTGTCGGCCTATCGCGACGTCCTCTCCTCGCGCGCCTCCGCCCCCGCCGTGAACCGCCTCGCGCAGATGCTGCTCGCCTTCTCCGGCGGGCCGATCGGCCTGAAGGGGGCCGAGGTGCAGCGTGGCGGCGCCCTCTTCGCCCGCTGCCTGGCGGACGCGAACGAGGCGCTGCGGGGGAGCTTCGGGGGGGCCGAGCTGCCCGAGGACGTGAAGCCGTCGGCGATGGGGCGGTAGGCGGTCGCTTCGGCTTGGGCGCGCCGCCGGGAACCCAAGCTTGCAGCGATTCAGCCTTCAGCACTCGGCAACCAGCGCCTCACGGCAGTAAGAACTGACGGCTGAAGGCTTGAAGGCTGGATCGCTGCAAGCTTCTTAATGGAGAAGGGCCGGCAGACGCAGTCTGCCGGCCCTTCATACCTTATGCTCGGGGGGGGACTCGAACCCCCACGTCCTTGCGGACACAGCGTCCTGAGCGCTGCGCGTCTACCAGTTCCACCACCCGAGCCCTGCACGCCACCGGCAACCGCCCCGATTCGCGTCCAGACTGCTTAATTTAGTCGAGATGCCGCGCGAAGCCAAGTCCGTCGAAACAGACGAAATCAAGTCCATTGCCCGGAACAAGCGGGCCCGCCACGACTACCAGATCCTCGATACCTGGGAGGCGGGGATCGTCCTGTCCGGGAGCGAGGTCAAGTCGCTCCGGGACGGGAAGGCCAACATCGGCGACGCCTACGGGATCGTGAAGGACGGGGAGGTCTTCCTCCTCAACCTCCACATCGCCCCCTACGAGAAGGCCGCCAACTACGCCTCTCACGAGCCCGACCGGACCCGCAAGCTGTTGCTCCACCGCAAGGAGATCCGTCGTCTGATCGGCGGGGTGGAACGGCAGGGGCTCACCCTCATCCCGCTCGAGCTCTACTTCAAGAACGGGAAGGCCAAGGTGGCTCTCGCACTCGGCAAGGGAAAGAAGCTCCACGACAAGCGCGATTCGGAGCGCGAGCGCGACGCGCAGCGCGAGATCGCCCGGGCGGTGCGGACGCGATGATCGCGCTGCTGGCGGCGCTCCCCATCGCCTTCCAGCTCGCCTCCGCGGCGCCCGCCCCCCCGGTGGCGCCCGCGGTGGCGCCCGGGTCGCCCGCGTCGCCCGTGCCCGCGGCGATCACCGTCCGCGACGCGCGGCGGGCCGTCCGCGTCCCCGTGGCGCTGGTGGGGGGCGCGCCCATGCTGCGCGTCGCCGCCCTTGCCCCCGTACTCGCGATCCAGGTGCAGCGCGAGGGCGACGCCGGCTTCCGCCTCCGCGTGGGCGGGGCGGAGCTGCGCGGCACTGCCGGGATCCCCTTCGTGGTGGTCCGCGACTCCATGCGCCAGCTCGCGGCCGCCCCGGCCTTCCGCGGCGCGGAGCTGTTCGTCCCCCTGCAGTTCGTCGCGGAGCTGCTCCCCGACGCCGCGCGCACCGGGGTGCTCTGGGACCCGGCGAAGCGGGAGCTGCGCGTCTTCTCCCCCGGCCAGGTGCAGGCCATGGCCGCCGCGCGGCGCGAGCCCGAGCGCCGCACCGTGCGTGGCGGCGAGCG
>DASWVQ010000015.1:0-3286 GCA_036401195.1 Gemmatimonadaceae bacterium | reverse complement strand
TGCGCGACGACGTCGAAGTTCCCGTCGCGCACGAGCGCGGCGGCCTCGGGAGAGCGGATGTCGCCCTCGATGAAGCGCGCGCCCACCGGGACCTGCTCGCGCTTGCCCGTGCTGAGGTCGTCCAGGATGGTGACGGCGTGGCCGGCGGCCACGAAGCGGTCGGCGACGTGCGACCCGATGAAGCCGGCGCCGCCGGTGACGAGGATGTTGGCCACTAGCCGTTCTTGCGGGTGCGGGAAGGGTCGCGCGCCTCCTCGGCGTCACGATCGGCGAGACCGAAAAGATAGCGCACGGCGTCCACGATCCCGAGCCCTCCCCCGTTGGAGGCCGCCTCGCGGAGGCGCACCGAGGGCTCGTGGAGGAACTTGTTCATCAGCGAGCGGGAGAACTGCTCGAAGGCCTCCCGCTCCTCCGGGGAGAGGTGCGCGAGCTTCCGCATGGCGGTCGCCACCTCGCGCTCGCGGATGCGGTCCATCTCCGTCCGGAACTGCGTGAGGGTGGGCACCGCCGCGAGCCCGGCCAGCCAGTGCCAGAATTTCTGCACCTCCTCGCGCACCAGCCCCTCCGCCGCGGGCAGCTCCCCCCGCCGGCGCTCGAGGTTCGCGGACACCACCGCCTGCAGGTCGTCGAGGTCGTACAGGTACACGTTGTCGAGGTCGCGCGCGGCGGGATCCACGTCGCGCGGGACCGCGATGTCGAGGATGCAGAGGGGGCGGTCGCCGCGGCGGGCCACCGCGGGGCGCAGCTTCTCCACCGTGACCACGGGCACCGGGGCGGCGGTCGAGCTGAGGAGGAGGTCGGTCTCGTCGAGGGCGCGCCAGAAGTTGTCGTCGAAGGCGATCGCGCGCGCCCCGTGGCGCTCCGCCAGCTCCACCGCCCGGTCGTAGGTGCGGTTCGCCACGATCGAGGCCAGCACCCCCTCGCTGGCGAAGCACTCGAGGGCCAGCTCGGCCATCTCCCCCGCCCCGAGGACCATCGCGCGCAGCCCGCCGAGGGAGCCGAAGATCTGCTTCGCGAGCTGCACCGACGCGGAGCTCACCGACGCGGCGCCGCGGCCGATCGCCGTCTCGCTGCGCACCCGGCCGGCGACGAGGAGCGCGGTCTGGAAGAGGCGGTTGAGCACCACCCCGGCGTGCGCGCGACTCCGCTCCCAGGCGTCGCGCACCTGCCCCTGGATCTGCGCCTCCCCCAGGATCATGGAGTCGAGCCCCGACGCCACGCGGAAGAGGTGCGCGACCGCCTCCTCGTCGCGCCAGGTGTAGCCGAGGGGGCGCGGGTCCTCGCCGAGCCGCCGCGCCAGCAGCTCCCAGGCGGCGTCCGCGGGATCGGCCTCCCCCTCCCCGGCGATGAGGAAGAGCTCCGTGCGGTTGCAGGTGGAGAGCATCACCGCCTCGCGCGCGTTGCCGCGCTCGCGGAGCGCGGCCAGCGCCGGCCCCATCTCCCCCGGGGTGAAGGCCACCTTCTCGCGCCTTTCCAGCGAAGCGCCGCGGTGGCTCAGCCCCACCACCACGATCGTCATGGCCGCCGGTCCCGCCCCGCCGCGTCGCGCGTCACAGGAACTTCCCGTGCTGTCCCGTCACCACCACGCGCAGGGCGACGTAGAGCACGAGGACCCCGGCGAAGGTCATGCTCGAGTAGAGCGCGGCGCGGCGCGCCTGCCAGCCACCGACGACGCGTCCCAGGGCGATCCCGCTCACGCCGATCCAGGCGCCGGTGCCCCAGAGGATCTGCGCCAGGTTCGTCTCGCGGTAGGCGAGCGAATAGGCGATGGCGAGCACGATGCCGAGGGTGAGGCTCACCCAGCCGGCCAGCGCGGAGACGTGGTTCACCCGGTCGAGGGTGGCGAGCGGGGGGAAGAAGCGCAGGATCGCCCCGAAGCGGCGGGAGCGGAGCTGGCGGCGCTCGATCAGGTACAGCGCGCCGGCGGCGCCGGCGGTGCCGAAGGCCGCGATCCCCACGAAGCTGAGCGCGATGTGCGAGCCGAGCCAGAAGCCGCGGAGGCCCGGCTGGTCGGCGCCCGGGGTCATTCCCAGCACCGTCGCGAAGAGGGTGGGGAGCGCGGCCAGGGGCGCCGCGAGGAGGGAGAGGCTCACGTCGCGCGCGAGCAGCTCCACCACCAGGAGGGTGGCGGCGAGGACGAACCCCGCGGAGGAGAGCGAGGGGCCCAGCCCCGTGAGCGGGAGCTGGCCCGCGGCCGCGACGAAGGCGAGCAGGCCGGCGAGGTGCGCGGCCACCCCGGCGCCGAGCATCCCCACCACCCCCCGGAAGGGTGCGCCGATGGGGCGCACGAAGGGGGTGGCCGCGAGCAGGGCGGCGCCGACGTAGAATGCCAGCGCGATGAGGTGGGCGAGCGCGATCATCGACCGGGAAATCTAGCGGCCGGGCCGCCCCCGGGCGAACGGAAAGTTCAGGGCATCACGTCAGCGCAACGACGACACGCGCCGGACGCTCTGCCCCGCCTTGATCGCCGCCTGCTCGTTCCCGAGCACCACCGCGGTCGTGCCGAAGGGCGTCGTGCGCACCACCTGCACGAGCGCGATCGGGGTCTCGGGGCGCATCGGGGCGTCGGGACGGATCTCGCGGCGCGGCTCGTAGATCTCGAACCGGTCCCCGGGGTTCACCCCGCGGCTGGAGGGCACGTCGAAGACGACGTAGGCGCCGATCGTGGGGAGCACCGGCTCCTCGGCGATCCAGCGGACCTTCCCCGAGAGCTGCGTGGCCGCCGTCACCGCCTCCAGGCGGGTGCCGGTGCGCATGATCGAGGGATCGAAGCGCACGAGGCGATTGTCGGGGCCCAGGTCCTCGAAGAGGCGCAGCACGCGCATCACGGCCGCGTCGCCGCCCCGCGGCGGGCGCACCAGCTCGAGGAGGGCGGTGGGGACCACGACCTGGCCCATCTCCTCGAGCGCGGGGCCCCGGCGCACGGCGACGAAGCGCTCGCCGATGGTGCCGCGGGCGTCGGCCGGGAGGGTGACGAGGAGGTCCTCGTAGACCTGGAAGCGGCCCTTGCCGCCGCGCGTGGCGATCCCGGGGAGCTCACGGCTCTCGAGGATGCGGCCCGCGTCGACGGGGGAGCCCTCGACCCCCACCCAGGGCGCCGCCTGGACCTCGCCGAGGCGCAGGACGGGCGCCGCGGCTTCCGCGTCGGCCAGCACCGAGCCGCCCACCGCGGAGGGGGCCTGGGCGAACACCGTGGGGGCTTCCCGGTCCATCCGGGGCTCCTCGGCGCGTGCCGGCGGGGCCTCGGCGGCCTCCGGGGCGGGCGCCTCGGGCTCGGCTTCGGCCG
>DASWVQ010000014.1:0-4352 GCA_036401195.1 Gemmatimonadaceae bacterium | reverse complement strand
GGTGCCGTCGCCGGTGCCGTCGCCGGTGCCGTCGCCGGTGCCGTCGCCGGTGCCGTCGCCGGGGGCGCGGCCGGGATTGCCGCGACCGGGGAGGGGGTGGCGAAGTCCTCGCGCGCCGACCCCACCGCGGCGATCGCGATCACCCCGCCGCACACCGTGCAGCGCGCCCGCACCGCCACCCCCGGCAGCTTCGCGGGGTCGATGCGGAAGATGGAGCGGCACTCCGGACAACCGACGTTCATTTCTCCTCCCCGGCAATCGCCGGGAGATCCCAGGCGGGCGTTCCCCCGGAGCGGCGGGCCATCGCCGACTCGTCGATCGGCCCGGACTGGCGCCGGTCGATCGAGTACACCGATCCGGGAAG
This sequence comes from Gemmatimonadaceae bacterium, assembly GCA_036401195.1. Taxonomy (GTDB): domain Bacteria; phylum Gemmatimonadota; class Gemmatimonadetes; order Gemmatimonadales; family Gemmatimonadaceae; genus JACDHQ01. The sequence goes on along the minus strand of DASWVQ010000014.1, from coordinate 3,988 downwards.
GGTCTTCGCGTAGCTCTTCATTTCCGTCGCGAGCTCGCTCACCTGCGCCGCGTGCGTGAAGTTGCGGCGCTCGTTGGTGACGACGCCGATCGACACCGTCATCAACGGCACGCGATGCAGCTGCCCGCGGCGGTCCTTGCCGAAGAAGTATCCGGCGCGACGGTCGGCCTCCGCGTACTGGAAGGGGACCAGGGTGTCGAACACCGACACGATCTCGGCGCAGGTCTCGTTCACCGCGTCGGCGGGGATGACGAAGATGAAGTCGTCGCCCCCGATGTGCCCCACGAAGCCTTCCTCGCCGACCGTCCCCTTCACCACGTCGTGCAGGATCTTGGCGAGGATCCGGATGACGCGATCGCCATCGTAGTAGGAGTACCGGTCGTTGTACTCCTTGAAGTGATCGAGGTCGGCGTAGCACATCGCGAACAACGCCCCGGCCTGCAGCCGCCGCTGGATCTCGAGCTCGATCTCCACCGCCCCGGGAAGGCGGGTGGAGGGATGCACGTAGAGGTCCCGGTCGGAGCGGCGGAGCATCGCGTCGAGGCGCGTGCGCAGCTCGGGCGCGGAGAGCGACTCCCGCACCACCTCGTCGGCGCCGGCATCGAAGGCGGCGGCGAACGACGACTCGTCGTCGCGCGTGAGCACCAGGCAGGGCACGACGGCGGTGTACGAGTCGTGCTTCAGCCGACGCACCGCGTCGAGCGTCGTCCGCGGGTCGAGGCGGCCATCGAAGGCCGCGAGGCGGGGGCGCCCACGCAACGAGACCGCCATGAGGTCGTCGCCGTCGGAGAGCCGAAGGACGGTTACCCCCTGGTCAGCCAGCCAGCCCTGCAACGTGCCAGGCAGGGGCTGGCCGTCCGGCGTGAAATGGACGGCGACGGGTTTGGCCACTCGTGGGGGCAAAGGCTGCGGTGAATCGAAATAATACGGCTGGCGTGAGGCCAAGTCAAACAATTAGCAGGCTGTGACTTGCGACACGGCACCATCGCCCGGCGTCGCGGGGGCGCGCGGGGCCGACGATCACGGTACCGGCACCCGGACGGTTGCGCCCACTCGCTGGTCACCATCCGGGGTGCGCACCGATTCCAGTCGCAGGACCACGAAGGCGTCGACCGCGCTCAGGAGGTGGTTCGCGACGATGAGGCTCCCCCCCACCGTGGCACGCCGGAAGGAATCGTTGGCCCGGCTGATCGCCCGTCGGTACAGGTCGCGCTCCAGCTGCGAGTTGCGCCAGGACCAGCGCAGCTCCGGGGGCACCGCGCGCCGCTTGTAGAGCGCCAGCGCCTCGTTGTACGGCGCGCTCCCGATCGGCGGCGGGGCGTCGGGATTCCCCCAGTAGGTGCGCAGCGCCAGCCGCCAGATATGCCCATTGTACGTCGCCGGATCGGTCTCCGGCACGACCTCGCCCGAGGCCGCGATGCTGTACGCCCCGCTCTCGAGGTAATCCTTCCCCATCACTTCGTAATAGTCCCAGTCCCCATCGGGCCCGGTGCGCGAGAAGAAGTACCGCGCAACGTCGCGCGCCAGCGTCTTGTACGCCTGTCGCTGCCGGTGCAGCTCGCGCATGTCCTTCGCGTACTTGGTCCACAGGTAGAGCTCCGCCCCGGCATACGCGACGAAGCGATCCTGCCTCAGGCGCAGCTGGCCGAGCCCCGGCACGAGCAGGGAGCCAATGGGGGCGGTCCACCGGGGGACGAGCGCGCCCCACGCAACCGTCGGGATCGCCCGCGCGGCGGCAGATGGGGGCAGGGCCGCGTCGGGGGACGCAATGCGTGCCCCCGCCACATCGCCACCCTGGGCCACGGCCATGCCGGACGGCTGCGCCGCGCGCCCGAGGCGTGCCGGGTCGGCGCGCTGCGACCACCCCTGCGCTGGACGGGCGGCCACCGCGATCATCCCCGCCACGGTCACCGCGAGGAGCCGCCACGCGCGCGCCGGCGATCGCCCGCGTCGCATCAGAAGTGCACCCGCAGCGAGAAGAAGGTGGGGGGGGTCCCGTTCTGCGTGTTGATCTCGTCGAAGACGCGGGCGATGTCCAGGGTGAACCGCCCCGCGTCGAGGCCGACGCCGAGGGAGGGCCCCGAGGCCACGTTGGACTGGTTGGCGTAGCCGGCGCGCGCGTGGTACTTCCGCTGCCACGACAGCTCGCCCCCCGCGCGCACCCCCACCGCGGCCGTCCTCGGCCCGGTCACCACGTCGAACGACGCCGTCGCGGCGAGGCCCGGCGCCACCGTCTCCAGCGTCCTGGCGTAGGCGACCCCCAGGTCGAGCCGCGTCGGGAGTGGGTCTGCCTGCTGCTCGTCCTTGAACTGGAGGCGCAGCCCCACGTTCCGCAGCGCCGCGCCCAGGGAGAGCTCCCCCCCCGCCACCGCGTGACGCCCCTGGACGCCGAGGTCCACGGCACTCGTCGTCGCCACCGAGCTCTCGAAGTGGAAGCGGAGCACCTTGTAGGTGATCCCCGCGTTCAGGACGTGGCCCAGCGGCGTGGAATACGCCGCGGCGAAGACGGTGCTCCGCATCTGGAAGGTCCCGATGACTTCGTGGGTCTGGTCGTCGGTGATTTCCTGCTCGCCGTAGTTCACCAGGTTGGCCCCCACGGTGACGACGCCGAAGGGCTGCCGCGGAAAGGCGAAGGCCAGGAGGTCGCCGGTGAAGGCGAGGGTCTGTGCATGGTGCACCGCCGCCTCCGGGCGCGCCAGGCGCGCGAGCCCGGCGGGGTTCCACCAGAGCGATTCGCTCCCCCCTTCCAGCGCCGCCGCCGCCTGCCCGATCCCCATGCTGCGCGCGCCGGTGGGGATGAGGAGGTCCGCGGCGCCCTCCGGCGACGTCGTCCCCTGCGCCCGCGCCGGCAGCGGCGCCAGGGCCAGGAGGGCCAGGGCGCCGAGCAGGATCCCGGTCCGGCGATGGCCGCCGACCGGAAGGCGGCGCCGCCCGCGGGGGGACGCTGGAGACCTCGTGCCCGGGTGGATCACCCCCGCCTCAGAGCGGCGTCGCCTCATCCACCAGCATGATGGGGATCCCGTCGCGGACCGGGTACCGCAGGCGGCAGGCGGGGCACACGAGCGACGCGGCCGCCGATCCGCCGGGGCCGACGGACGGGGCGTCCTGGTACTCGAGCTCTCCCTTGCACTTCGGGCAGACGAGGATCTTGAGGAGCTGTGGTGAAAGGCTCATGACCGCCCGGAAGGGCTCAGGAAGTGGACTCCCCCGGCAGCCGATAGCCGAACCGCCGGAGGGCCTGCGCGTTCTTGCGCCAGTTGGGAAGGACCTTCACCCGCAGGTCGAGATACACCGGGGAGCCGACGAAGGCCTCGATCTTCGCGCGGGACTTCGCCCCGATCTCCCGGATGCGTGCCCCCTTCGCGCCGATCATGATCCCCTTCTGGCTCTCGCGCTCGACGTGGATGACCGCCCGAATGTACACCGGGGTCCCGCTCTCGCGGAACTCCTCGATCTCGCAGGCCACGGAATAGGGGACCTCGTCGTCGAGCTGCTCGAGCGCCGTCTCCCGGATCATCTCGCTCACGAAGAAGCGGACCGTCTGCGTGGAAATCTCATCCTCGGGATAGAGGAAGGGACTCTCGGGGAGCATGGTGCCGAGGGTCGCGAGCAGCTCGTCGATCCCTTCCCCGCTCGCGGCGGAGATGAAGCGCGCACCCGGGTGCTGTCCCTGGAGCTCCTCGCGGCGCCCCGGGGTGAGCAGGTCGGCCTTGTTGAGGGCGAGAATGACCGGCGCGCGAGGCGGCCGCTCGAGTCCCGCCGCCTCCACGAGGGAAACGACGCGGTCCTCCGCGGCATCGACCAGGTGCAGGATGACGTCGGCGTCGTTGAGCGCGTCGAGGGCGGCGCCGCGCATGGCCTTCTGGAGGGCGTAGCGCGGCTCCAGCAGCCCCGGGGTGTCGAAGAGCACCATCTGGGTGTCCGCGGTGCTCAGGATGCCGACGACGCGGTCGCGGGTGGACTGCGGCTTGGGGGAGACGATGGCGAG
>DASWVQ010000013.1:0-118276 GCA_036401195.1 Gemmatimonadaceae bacterium | reverse complement strand
CCGAATCCGCCGTGATCAGCCGGACCGGCACCCTCACCTCCGCCGCCACCGGCTCGTCGGCGAGCTGCAGCGCCACCTCGTCCATCATCGCCTTCCCCAGCTCGCGGGGACGCCCGATCACCGACGCCTTGATCGGCGCCTCCTGCGCGTTGGCGACCGCCGCCCGTACCAGGTCGCTCATCTCGAAGCTCACGATCGCCAGGTCCGCCCGGCGCCCCGTGATCGCCCCCTCGGTGGCCCCCTGCGCGAGCGCCGGCCCGGCGGCGAACACCCCCTTCACCCCGCGCTGCGCCCGGAGCAGCTGCATCGTGCCCGCCGCCGCCCCGGGCTGGTCGGCCGCATCCACCACCGCGATCACCGACATGCCCTTGTGCGCGGCGACGCCGTCACGGAACCCCTGTTCCAGGTCGCGCGTGCCGTGCGCGCCCGGCGCACGCACGAGGGCGAGGATCCCCTTCCCCCCCAGGTAGCCCGCGAGGTATTCCGCGGCCACCCGCCCCGCCGCGTAGTGGTCCACGTCCACGTGCGCCGCCATCGGCGCGGGACGCGGGGCGGGAACGCCGATCGCGAAGTACGGAATTCCCGCCTTCGCCGCCGCCGCGGCGCTCGCTCCGGCGGTCACGCTGTCGATCGACTCGACGACCAGTGCGGCCGCCTTGTCGGCGATCGCCTTCGCCACCGCCGCCTGTTCCCGGGCGGGATCCCCCCCGCTGGTGGTCACCGCCAGCTTCAGCGCGTGCTCCGTCGCCGATTCCTGGAGCCCGGCGACGATCTCCCGCCCCATCGGGGTCTCCCCGGCCTGGAGGATGACGGATACCGTACCGGTCGCCCGGCTGCGCCCGAACACGCTTCCCTCCCCGCCCCCGCCCCCGCATGCCGAGAGGAGCGTGGTGAATCCCATGACGAGGCTGAGGGTGAAGCGCGGGCTGGAGGTCATCTGAACCGTGATTGCGGGGCGATTGCCCCTAGGCAAGCTTCAAGCCGACGATCAGCCCGCCTCGAACCAACCCATCCGTGCCTGGCGTAATCATCGCGGTCATTCTCAGCGCGCTCATCCTGGCCGCGCACTTCTTTCGCAGCGGACCCGGGCTGCTCGTGCTCGCCTCCCTGGGGCTCATCGTCCTGCTCGTCGTCAAGCGGCCCTGGGTGAGCCGGGTCCTCCAGGTGGGGCTCTGGATCGGCGCCGCCGTGATGTTCTGGACCGGCATCGGCATCGCCCGCGAGCGGATCGCGGCGCAGAACCCTCGCGTCGTTCCCCCCCTGCTCATCATGTCCGGCGTCGGCATCTTCATGATCGTCACCGGGCTCTCCGCTCGCGGACCGGCCGCGCGTCGCTGGTTCCGCGTGCCGCCCGCTACCCGGCCGCCGGAGTCCCCGCCCCCGCTCCCGTAGCCCCGCCGTCACGCCGCGAGCGCCGCACCTGGTTCACCCGGTTCAGCAGGAGGGCGATCTCCGAGGTGCGGTCGGGATTCAGCTCGATCACGTCGTCCAGCAGCGTCGACGCGAGCGGGTCGCTGAGTGGGGTGGGCTCCGGCCCGAGCCGGCGGTAGCCCAGGTGCCGCTCCGGGTCCAGCGGCACCGGCACCGGGAGCACCACGTCGTGCTCCTCGAACTGCACGCGCACCACCACGAACTTCCGCCCCCTCCGCTCCATGTAGGAGAAGCCCACGCCGTCCATCGCGCCGGGCCAGGGCACCAGGGGCACGCGATCTCCGCCCTCGGCGATCATCCCGGTCGCGCCGGGGGCGAGTGCGTCGAAGTTGAGCTGGAAGTCGCCGTGGTAGCGAAGCGCGTGGACCATCCCCCAATATGGCGCGACGTGGCGCGCCCCGGCAGCGGGGCTAGTCCGCGACCGCCGTGAGCGGGTGCGAGGGATCGGGCGTCTTCGCCACGTTCACGTCGATCGGCAGCTTCTTCCCCGCGCGGCGCTCCACGATGTCGATCTTCCCCTGCCACATCGTGGCGAACTCGTGGCCGATCTGCATCGGGTTCCGGTCGAGGGTGAAGCTGAAGTCTTCCCCCTTCCCCGCGATCCAGAACGGAGGCTCCACGTCGGTGCGCCCCGCGGCGGCGTACATCCCCTTGATGTCGCCGAAGATCACCTTCGCGTTGTGCGTGTGCACGTACGCCCCGGGAACGAACGTCCCCTCCGCCAGCATCCGCTCCGTCCACGCCTTGTAGTACGCGCGCATCGACGGCGGGACGATTTCCATCCGCTCCACGTCCAGGAAGACCACCGTCCCCCTGGGAAAGCCCTCGGCGCGCGCCACCGCGATGGCGTCGTTCGCGTCCTGGATCCCGCGCGCGGCCCCCAGGTACGAGGCCTGGCAGTCACTCACCGTGCGTGACGAGCGCTTGCCGCTCGAGCGGCGCGCGACCGGGTTCAGCTCCGACCCCCACGTCTGCTGCCCCACGTACACGATGGCGAGTCCCCAGCCCATGTCCTGCAGCGCCTGCCGCTTCCCCACCCAGGTGCGTCCCTTGTGGCAGGGGGAAGGGAGGTAGTAGCCCACCCAGTGGTAGGTGCCTTCGGCCCGCCATGCGCGCATCGTCGCGTCGCCGGGATAGGCGTACGTGTCGAACCCCGCGTAGCTCGCCGTGGTGTCCTCGTCCGTGGCGCGGCGCATCGCCTCGGTCAGGTAGGGCAGGTCGTCCCCCTGCCCCGGGATCACGTCCTTGGCGCGGGGAAGGCTCGACGCGATTTCTGTCGGTGCCTCCTTGCCTCCGCAACTCACGACGAGCGCGACCGCCAGCGACGCGGCGAGCAACAGGTGTCCAGGTCGGTACGTGCGGCGACTGCGAAACCTCATCTCCGTTCACTGCTCCGGCGCGGATGACAGGCCGGAGTGGCACATCCCGTGCCCTATGAGGGTCAGACCGCGCATCAGCGCGCTTCAACCGAGGAACCACCATGAAGGCAATTCGCATCGTCGCCATCGCCATGGCCGCCGCGCTCGCCGCCTGCAGCGGCGACAAGGCCGACACCACGCTCACGGCCGACAGCGCCCTCTCGCGCGACCTCAATCTCGCGAACCAGCCCGCGCAGCCGGGGATGGACAGCATCTCCCTCCTCGAGCAGTCGCCCGCCGCGGCGCCCGCGCCCGCACCGCGGACCACCAGCACGCCCACCACCACGCGCCGCAGCACCGCCACCGCGTCGCGCAGCACCTCCACGCGTCGCTCCTCCGGGACGACCACCGCGCGTCGCAGTTCGGGAACCAGCACCGGCACCTCGAGCGGCAGCACCGCCGGCACCTCGAGCGGCCCGGTGCAGGAGCGCGTGACCGTGCAGAAGAACACGAAGCGCGACGCCACCATCGGCGCCGCCGCCGGCGCCATCATCGGGGCCACCACCAGCCGCGACAAGGTCAAGGGCGCCGTGATCGGTGGCGTCGTCGGCGGCGTGCTCGGTGGCGTGATCGGCAACAATGTCGACATCAAGAAGAAGCGCGACACGATCCGCCCGTAACCCGCCCGCAGTCGTCCTGAACGACGCGAAGGACCTGGCCCGCGTGCACCGGGGCGAGGGGGTGGGTGGAGGCGTTCATCGCAACACCCCACGGCCAACAGCCGGAAACGCGAAGGTCGCGAAGGGGACGAAGGCCGCAACGGGCTCTGGAGCCCTTTGCGGCCTTCGCTCCATCGCGACCTTCGCGTTGATGCAGTGGCTGTTGCGTGCGGGGGCGGTGTTGCACTGACCGGTTGACACCGCCCTAGCCCGCCGGCGGCGGGGGCCGGATCCCTCGCTTCGCTCAGGATGACGGCACCCCCCTCGGCGTCAGGGGCCCGCCGGCTCCCGCCCTGTCGCCGCGCTGAACTCCCGAACGCGCGCCTCCAGCTCCTTCCGCAGCACCTCGTAGCGGTCGCTCGTCTCCTTCCCCACCTTCTGGTCGGCGCCCAGGGTCATCGAGTACAGGTAGCCGATCTGGTCCTGCAGCCCCGGCTGGCTGTAGCGGATCCCCGGCGTCACCAGCATCTGCTCGAGCGCCACCATCCGGCCAAGGGAGTCGCCGGCGACCCCCGCCTTGCTCATGCGCGCCCGCTCCTCGCGCACCGCCGCCACCAGCCGGTTCGCCGCCGACACCAGGTCGCGCGCCTTGAGGTTGAACGCGGCCTGCGCCTCCAGGTCGCCCACGGTGATCCCGTCGCGCGCCGAGCGGGGGTCGATGGTCACCACGAGCGGCTGCGCGCTCGTGAGCGCCCCGAGCCTGACCGTCGCCGTGTACTTCCCCGGCGGGGCCCAGGGCCCCGCGCGATCCCGCCCGCGCGCCCCGGCGGTCCATGGCCCGGGGTACGAGAAGTCCCACATCGCGCGGTTCAGCCCCGGACGGGCCCCTGCGCGGAAGCTCCGCACGACCGCACCCCTGGCGTCGGCGATCTCGATCGTCGCCGAGTCGGCGGTGGCCGCCCCCGCCGCCACCACGAAGTTCAGCACCGCCCCCGGGGGGATGTACTGCGGGTCGCTCGGGTCGCTCCGGCTCGACTCCACCCCCCCGAAGCGCGTCGCGTAGCGCAGCCGCTGCGCCTCGCGCGGCACGAGCAGCCGGAGCGCCGGCTGCGCCGCGGTGTCGTGGAACTGTCGCATCGGGCTCACGTCGTCGAGGATCCAGAAACTGCGCCCCTGCGTGCTGATTACGAGGTCGCCCCCCGCCTGCACGCGCAGGTCCGTCACCGGCACGCGCGGCAGGTTGAGCTGGAACGGGTGCCACTGCGCCCCGTTGTCGAACGAGATGAACATCCCGAACTCGGTCCCCGCGTAGAGCAGCCCGGCGCGCTCGGGATCCTCGCGCACCACCCGCACCGGCCAGTCGGCGGGAATCCCGTTCGTGATCAGCGTCCAGCTCCGGCCGTAGTCGTCGGTGCGGTAGATGTACGGACGGAAGTCACCCAGCAGGTAGCGGTACACGGCGTAGTACGCGCTCCCCTTCCGGTGCGGCGAGGGCTCGATGTTCTGCACGCGGCCACCCGGCGCCAGCCCCGCCGGCGTCACGTCCTGCCAGCTGCGCCCCCCATTCCGCGTCACGTGAAAGGGGCCGTCGTTGGCGCCCGTCCAGATCACCTGCGCGTCGAGCGGCGACTCGCGGATCGCGTACAGCGTGGAGTACATCTCCTCCCCGGTCGCGTCCACCGTGATCGGCTCCCCCGCCGTGCGCTGCTGCCGCTCCGGTGGGTTCCAGGTGAGGTCCGGCGAGATCCGCTCCCACGTCACCCCCTCGTCGCGCGTGCGATGGACGTACTGCGACCCGTAGTACACGACGCGCGGGTCGTGGCGCGAGACCTCCATCGGCGACACCCGCTGGAACCGGTAGGTCAGGTCCTTCCCCGGCATCCCGTACAACGACTGCGCCCCCACCCAGTACTGCCGCTCCTGCCCCGTGCGGAGCGACATCCGCGAGTACTGCCCCTTGCAGGAGCCGTACACCGTGTCCGGATTCGTCGCGTGCGGGATGATCGGCCCCGTCTCGCAGCCCGGCCCGCTCCGCCACTGCTGCATGGGATCGTCCGGCGCCGACGACGCGAGCGGGAGCGAGGGGAGGATCAGCGTCGTGTTGTCCTGCTGCGCCCCGTAGAGCCGGTACGGCACCTGGGCGTCGAGCGCCACCTGGTAGATCTCCGCGGTGGGCTGGTTGTACTGCGTCGACCAGGTCCGCCCGCCATCCAGGGTGACGTTCGCCCCGCCGTCGTTCGACTGGACCATGATCCGTGAGTCGCGCGGGTTGATCCAAAGGTCGTGGTTGTCGCCGTGCGGGGTGCGCATCGTGCGCCAGCTCCGCCCCCCGTCGGTGCTGCGGTAGAACCCCTCGGTGCCCACGTACACCACGTCGGCGTCGTTCGGGTCCGCGTCGACGTTCGTGTAGTAGAAGGGGCGCGTGATCAGCCCGCGCGTGGTGGTGTCCACCGCCGTGAAGTGCTCCCCGCCATCGTCCGAGCGATACAGCCCGCTCCCCGGCTTCGCCTCCATCAGCACGTACAGCCGGTTCGGCGCGGCGGGCGACACGGCGAGGTCGGCCTTCCCCACCAGCTGGTTCGGCAGCCCGCCGCCCAGCTTCGTCCAGTGGTCGCCGCCGTCGGCGCTGCGATACACCCCGCCCTCGCGCGCCCCGGAGATGATCGTCCACGGCTTCCGCTCCGCGCGCCACATGGTCGCGTACACCACGTCCGGGTTCCCCGGCTGCAGCTCGAGGTCGGCCGCCCCGGTGGAGTCCGAGAGGAAGAGCACCTTCGTCCAGCTCTGCCCCCCGTCGCGCGTGCGGTACACCCCACGCTCCGCATTCGGCGCGAAGGGATTTCCCACCGCCGCCACGTACACGATGGAGGGATTGGCGGGGTGCACCACCACCGCGCCGATCTGACCCACGTCGCGCAACCCGATGTGCGCCCAGCTCCGCCCCCCGTCGCTCGAGCGGTACATCCCCTTGCCGATCGACACGTTGCTCCGGATCGCCTCCGACCCGGTCCCCACGTAGATGATGTCGGGATTGGCGTCTGCGACATCGATGGCGCCGATCGAGCCCGTCTCGAAGAACCCGTCCGAGAGGTTCCGCCACGTGATCCCGGCGTCGTCGGTGCGCCACACGCCGCCGCCCGTCGCGCCCATGTAGAAGGTGTGCGGCTGCTGGGCCACCCCCGCGACCGCCGTCACGCGGCCGCCGCGGGCGGGGCCCACCATGCGCCACCCCATCGCGCGCGTCGCCGCGCTGTCGAAGCGCATCACCGGCGACACGCGCTCCTGCGCGCTGGCGGTGGCCGGGTGGGAGAGGAGGGCCGCGCAGAGGAGCGCGAGCCGGGTCGCCACGGGGGAGGGTCGGAGTCGGGACACGGGATGCCTGGCAGGGGGGAACGTCGGGGGGAGGAAGCGCCCGGTCCCCAAGATGCCACGGCGGGAGCATCGCGTGAAGACGTGCGCGCCAGGTGCGACGCGGAGCGGCGCGAACCGGCGCTCCGGTTCATCTTTCGCCGATGCTCCCGATCGAGCCCGTCCTCCCCGCGCTCGCCGCCGCCCTCGAGGCCCGCGGCGTCGCCGTGCTCCAGGCGCCCCCGGGCGCCGGCAAGACGACGCGGGTCCCCCTCCACCTGCTCCGCACCCTCCCCGCGGGCCGGAAGCTGGTGATGCTCGAGCCCCGCCGCATCGCGGCCCGCGCGGCCGCGCGCTACATGGCGCGCTCCCTCGGCGAGCCGGTGGGCGCCACGGTGGGCTATCGCGTGCGCCTCGACACCCGCGTGGGGCCCACCACGCGCGTGGAGGTGGTCACCGAGGGCGTGCTCACGCGCATGCTCCAGCACGACGCGGCGCTCGAGGGGGTGGGCGTCGTCATCTTCGACGAATTCCACGAACGCTCCCTCCACGCCGACCTCGGCCTCGCCCTCACCCTCCAGTCGCGCGCGATCCTCCGCCCCGACCTGCGCCTGCTCGTGATGTCCGCCACCCTCGACGGTGCGCGCGTCGCCGCGCTGCTGGGCGACGCCGAGGGCCCCGCCCCCGTGATCACCAGCGAGGGGCGCGCCTTCCCCGTGGACACGCGCCACGTCCCCGTCCCCGGCGCCCGCGGCTTCGACCGGGAGGCCGAGCGTCGCACCCTCGCGACGATCCGCGACGCGCTCGCCACGCACGAGGGCGACCTGCTCGTCTTCCTCCCGGGCGCGGGCGAGATCGCGCGCGTGGGGCAGGCGCTGCGCAACGACTCCGCGGCGCTCCCCCGCGGCACCTGGGTCGCCCCGCTGCACGGCGCGCTCGCGCCCGAGCTACAGGACCGCGCGATCGCCCCCAGCGTCCCGGGCGAGCGGAAGGTGGTCCTCGCCACCAACGCGGCGGAAACGAGCCTCACCATCGAGGGCGTCCGCGTGGTGGTGGACACCGGCTGGATGCGCGTCCCCCGCTTCGACGCCCGCCGCGGCATGACGCGGCTCGAGACGGTGCGCGTCTCCCGCGCCTCCGCCGACCAGCGGCGCGGCCGCGCGGGACGCGTGGGCCCCGGCACCTGCTACCGGCTCTGGGACGCCGCGGAGGACCACGGGCTCGTTCCCCATCGCACGCCGGAGATCCTCGACGCCGACCTCGCCCCCCTCGCCCTCGAGCTCGCGGAGGCCGGGATCGCCGATCCCGCGGCGCTGCGCTGGCTCGACGCCCCACCCGCCGCCGCCTTCGCGCAGGCGCGCGAGCTCCTCCGCGAGCTTGGCGCGCTCGACGCCGAGGGGCGCATCACCGCGCACGGCCGCGCTCTCTCCGGCCTCGCGGCGCACCCGCGCATCGGCCACATGCTCCTGCGCGCGGGCGAGTGGGGCGCGGCGGCGCTGGCCTGCGACCTCGCCGCCCTCCTCGCCGACCGCGACCTCCTGCGCGCCGAGCCCGGGATGCCCGCCGACGCCGACCTCCGCCTCCGCCTCGAGCTCCTGCACGGGCTCGCCCGCGGTGAACGCCCTCCCGCCACCGTGCACGGCCTGCGCGTGGACCAGGGGGCGCTCCATCGCGCCCTCACCGAGTCGCGCGCCTGGCGACGCACCCTCCGCGTGCGCGACGACGCGCGCGTGGCGCTGGACGACGCGGGATTGCTCGTCGCGCTCGCGTGGCCGGACCGCATCGCGCAGCGCCGCCCCGTACCGGCCGGCGCCCCCGGCGCCGCGACCACGCGGTTCCTCCTGCGCAGCGGCAGCGGGGCGGAGCTCGACGCACGCCAGCCCCTCGCCCAGCGATCATGGCTCGCGGTGGCGGAGCTTGGCGGGATCGGCGCGGCCGATCGCATCTTCCTCGCCGCCCCCCTCGAGCAGGGCGACATCGAGCGCCACTTCGCCGACCAGCTGGAACGCGAGCGCACGGTGGAGTGGGACGCGGCCGCGGGGGCGGTGCGCGCCCGCGAGCGCATGCGGCTGGGCGCGCTCGTGCTGCGCGAGGGGCCGTTGCGCGACCCGGAGCCCGCGCTCGTGTCGCGGGCGCTGCTCGCCGCGGTGCGTCGCGAAGGGCTCGGGGTCCTCCCGTGGAACGACGAGGCGCGGTCGCTGCGCGCGCGCCTCGCCTTCCTGCATCGGCTCGATCCCGCGTGGCCCGCCGTGGACGACGACGCGCTGCTCGCGACGCTCGAGGACTGGCTGGCGCCGGCGCTCGTGGCCACCTCCCGCCTCGACGCCGTGCGCGTGCCCGACGCGCTCCTGCAGCGGCTCGACTGGTCGCAGCGCGCGCGCCTCGACGAGCTTGCGCCCACGCACCTCGCGGTCCCCACCGGCTCGCGCATTCGCGTGGATTACGGCGATCCGGCGGCGCCCGTGCTCGCGGTGCGGCTGCAGGAGCTGTTCGGGATGCGCGAGTCGCCCACGCTCGGCGCGGGCCGCGTCCCGGTGGTGATCCACCTGCTCTCGCCGGCGATGCGTCCCGTGCAGGTCACGCGCGACCTCGCGGGCTTCTGGCGCAGTGGATACTTCGACGTGCGCAAGGAGTTGAAGGGGCGCTACCCGAAGCACTACTGGCCCGATGATCCCCTGACCGCGGAGCCCCGGCGCGGCACCGGGAAGCGGTAGCCTATCCTCCTTGTTTCCAAACATTTGCGGTGGCGAGCGCGGCAATCTCTCCGGCTTAGCACGTATCGTGCAGAAGGGGCTGCCGCGTTCGTGCTGGATCGGCTTTCTCCGGCCGCGTTGGCTGAGGCCTTCGTGGAGGGGGGGAGAGGTCGGCAGGCCGCTGCCGAGGTGGCAGTGTGCGGTTCAAACGTTTTTTGGCGCAGGCACGATGATGTGACCTGCCGCACACGGAACGGGTGATTTCGCGCACGCCGTTCGGTTCTGTGCAGGTTCGGCGAGCATCCGGGGGGCACGCGCGGTTCGACGGCGCCCCGTCGTCCCGCGACATCCCGGGATCTCGTCCGCCCCGCACCGACCGATTGGTCGCCTTGCGGCACGCGGGATGCTTGCGATCCGGCGCGGTGCCACGACGAAAGGCGTCGTACGGGGGGAGCACGGCTCCCTCCGCCCGTCACCCGCCCGCGGGGGCTCGAAGCGCAGGGCGGATGTAAGGGAGGAGTGTTGAGTATGCGATTCAAGATCTCGTCGACCATTGCCCTTGGCGTGGCGCTCGCCCTTGCGGTGGATGCGTCCACCGCGACGGCGCAGGACACCACGCGGACGACCCGTCGCTCGTCGGTGCGCATCCCGGTCTCGAAGGAGCCGGCCGCGCCCTGCGTCTGCGACACGGTCCGCATCACCCGCGTGGACACCGTCACCATGTGGCGCCGTGACACCGTCACGGTCACCCGCGAAGTCCAGGCGCCGGCCCCCGCGCCGGTCATCGCCCCCGTCGTCGCCAAGACCTGGGGCAAGGGCTTCTACTGGGGCGTCGGTGGCGGCGTCTCGCTGCCGCAGCGCGACTTCGGCAACTACGACAACGGCTGGAACGCCACCGGCATGGTCGGCGTGGACCCCGTGTCCTACCCGCTCGGCTGGCGCTTCGACGTGAGCTACGACAAGTGGGGCCGTCCGGCGTGGCTCGAGAACACCACCCCTGACAAGCCCTCGCACTTCGCGGCCAACCTCGACCTGAAGCTCCGCATCCCGGTCTTCAGCCGCGTCGCGGTGTACGCCCTCGGCGGCGCCACCTACGCGATGTACAAGAACGTCCTCGCCGGCCCGGAAGTGCAGCCGAACGCGCAGGGCACCATCGGCGTCAACGGCAGCACCGTCACCTTCGGCGGCGTCGCCAACCCGAGCTACACCTACTACGACAGCTGGAAGTCCAACTTCGGCTGGAATGGTGGCGGCGGCGTCTCCTTCGGCCTCGGCGAGAAGATCGACCTGTTCTTCGAGTCGCGCATGATCGCCGACAAGACGAACACCGATAAGGGCTTCGTCCCGATCATCGGCGGCTTCACCTGGTCGTTCTGATCGACCCCGGCAGTTCGCTCGCTGGCACATAAGTTTCACTGCAGGGTGGTCCCGGTCTCCGGGGCCACCCTGCAGCCGTTTTTGTTACCTTTCATGCATCGTTTTCGCCGTACTGTGGTAGAAGCGCCCATGACCAACTCCAGACTGCCCCGCATGAACGTCGTCCTCCTCGCCCTCGTCGCCCTCCTGGGCGCCGGCTGCCGCTCGGCCGCGGGGGCCCAGGGCCCTGGCGAACGCGACGGCAGCTGGCTCTCCGTCCGCCCCGACGATCCGCGCGCCGGCATCCGGACCCCCCGGGCTGCCGCCGCCACCGACGACGAAACGCGCAAGCGTTTCACCTCGCCTCGCGACTCCCTCAACTGGGTCGCCGCGCAGCGCGTCGCCGAGAAGAGCAAGGGCTTCCGCGTCGTCGTCTCCCTCTTCGATCGCACCGTGTGGGTGCTCGACGGGGAAGACACCCTGCGGATCGCCGCGGCCGCGGTCGCCAAGGACAGCGTCCTCGAGTACGCCGGCAAGCGCTGGGTGTTCAAGACGCCGCGGGGGATCCGGACGGTCCGCGCGAAGGAAGCGGACCCGGTGTGGACGCCGCCGGAGTGGCACTACGCCGAGGTGGCTCGCGATTACGGCCTGAAGGTGAAGCAGATGCCCGCGGGCGGGGTCGCGATCTCCGACGGCCGCAAGCTCCTCGTGCGCGACTCCCTCGTGGGGGTCTGGGACAAGGAGAACGGCTGGGCGCCGCTCCCCCTCGACGAGGAGATCGTGTTCGACAACACGCTCTTCATCCCTCCGGCCAGTTCGCGCAACCGCCGGCTCGAGGGTGAGCTCGGCCTCTACAAGCTCGATCTCGGCGACGGCTACCTGCTCCACGGCACCCCGCACAAGGGGAGCATCGGACGGGCGGTGACTCACGGCTGCGTGCGCCTCGCCGACGAGGACATCGCCTGGCTCTTCGAGCACGTCCCGGTGGGCACCAAGGTCTACATCTACTGACTCGCGGTCCGCGCCCACGGGGCGCGGCGGAGCGCGGCCAACCGGGTCTCGTCACAGCACCGGAGGGCACCGCCGGAACCGACAAGGTCGCGAAGGGGCGAAGGTCGCCAAGGCCATGAGAGCCTTCGCGACCTTCGCCCCTTCGTGACCTTGTCAGTTCCGGCAGTGGCCATGGCTCGCCAAGCCGGTGTCACGCGTCAGTCCAGCTGCCCCTTCATCGGGAACTGCCGCCGCAGGAACTGCTGCTCGGAGAGGATGACCCCGAAGGGGATCCCGGGCTCCTCGAGCCGGAGCGCCACCGTGCCGTCCTGCACGCGCGTGACCAGCCCTTCCACGGCCACCTCGCCGCCGTTGTGGAACTGGATCTTCCCGATGATGATCGCCCCGCGCTCGGGCAGCTGGCCGGGAAGGGCGAGGAAGCGGAGGCCGGTTTCGGAAAAGTCCATCACCGGTACGGCCCCCCCGTCGGTCACCAGCTCGGGCCGGGCGAGTGGGGGATATTCGACCCGGAAGGCGAGCCGCTGGTACGGGTCGCTCATCCCCCGGCCTCCGCGGCGGCCGGCCCGCCGATGTGCGCCCGCAGCCATCGCCCCAGCTCCGCCCCGGTGAGTCCCAGCAGGAGGGGGATGAGCAGGGTGAGCACGAGCAGCGGCGCGGGGCCGCGGTTGAAGATCCCTCCCATCACCGTCGCCACGGCCGCGAGCCGCCCCCCCGCGGCGTCCACCAGCAGGACGATCCCCCATCCGAGCATCGCCCCCAGCCCGGTGAGTGAGGGGACCACGCGGTCGTGCGCGAGCAGGTAGCCGGCGAGCACGCTCACCACGGCCACCGCCCACCACCCCAGCCCCCACGTGGCGATCGAGACCGCCACCGCGATCGCGGCCAGGCGCGCGAGCCGCCTCACCGCGCCCCCCGTGGGGCGAAGTCCACCGTGCGGGCCCCCGGAAGCCGCCCTGCGTCGGCGGCCGACCGCGGGCGCTGGAGCGGCGCCAGGCGCCCCTCCAGCCAGAGGGGGAGCCGGTCCCTGTACCCCGGCGCGGTGGGATCACCGGTCTGGCCCCCGGGATACGTCCCCCAGGCCTCCAGCTCAGGGCCCAGCTCCACCACCATCCGCCAGCTCGCGCCGTGCGTCCCGGTTCCCGAGAGGGGGCTCAGGGTGGACGGGCCACCCTGCACGGACAGCCCGAGCGCGCCCAGCGCGGGGATCTGCAGCAGGTGTCGCACGTTCGCCTGCCGCACCGCGTCGCCGAGGGCGCGCGCGAGCACGGCGTCGCGATCCTCGCGCGGCGCGGTGCGACGATCGTCCCACCACGCATTCGTCGAGTCGCGGAGCAGGGTGGCGAGGATGCTGCTCG
The DNA here is from genome assembly GCA_036401195.1 of Gemmatimonadaceae bacterium. Classification (GTDB taxonomy): domain Bacteria; phylum Gemmatimonadota; class Gemmatimonadetes; order Gemmatimonadales; family Gemmatimonadaceae; genus JACDHQ01. The sequence continues at coordinate 105,065 of DASWVQ010000013.1, read as the reverse complement.
ACGGCGTCACCACGCGACGCTCGCTCCCCGCGGGCACGAGCTCCTCGAAGGTGTCATCGGTGAGCTGCCGCATCGCGAGCTCGAAGAGGATCGCGCGCCGGTCGTCGCGGGTGTAGCGCCGCGCCCATTCGCCGAGCAGCCGCGCGCCCTCGCGCAGCCGCGTCGTGTCGACGCCGGCGCAGGGCGCCGCGAGGCAACGCGACGCCGCCCGGAGGAAGGCGGGCACGAACAGCTCGGCGCGCTCGCTCCCCGGGTCGGTCTGCCACCGGCGCATCGCATCCACCGTCACCTGCGAGTCGGCGCGCAGCAACCGGTTGATCCGCATGGCGCGCCAGGGATCGATGGACACGCCCAGGTAGCCGCGCGCCGTGGCGGGGTCCCAGGGATCCTGGTTCGCCGTGGCGACGTACCCCTGGGCCGGCGCGACGGCCTGGGGATACTCCGCGGGGCGCAGGTCGCCGGTCCAGTCCGAGGCGCTGGTGCTCCCGTCACGGATCACCATCCCGCTCCCGTCACCCGGACGCACCGGGAACCGTCCGTTGGACCGCACCGCGATCGTCCCCTGCCGGTCGGCGATGACGAAGTTCTGCGCCGGCGCCGCGAACCGGTCGAGCGCGTCGAGCGCGCCGCGCGCGCTGGTGGCCCGGGCGAGCAGGTCGTACGCCTCGATCACCGATCCCCATCCCGGACCCGACTCGAGCGCGGTCCAGCGCATCGAGAGCCACCGGTCGCCCTCGCGACGCATGGGACCGCGGTGGCTGTAGAGCACCGTGTCGGTGGCGATCACCTCGCCGCGCCGTCCGCGATAGCGCTCGACGCGCCGCTCCACCGGGTGCCACGCGCCGTCCACCAGGGTTCGGGTGGGATGATCGACGTCGTCCACGCGCTCGGCGTAGAAGTCCATGACGTCGGCACCGGTGTTGGTGCTCGACCACGCGACGTCGCGGTTCATCCCCAGCAGCACCCCCGGCGCGCCGGGGATGGTCACGCCGTACACGTCGAGCTCCCCCGGGACCACCAGGTGCACCTCATACCAGATCGACGGCAGCGTCAGCTCGAGGTGCGGGTCGCCCGCGAGCAGCGCGTGCCCCGTCGCGCTCCGCGCCGGCGCCACCGCCCAGTTGTTGCTCGCCGCGCTGGGCCGGTCGTCCCCCGGGTCCGCCGCCGCCAGCCGCCGCGTCGTGGCCGGCGCCAGCGCGCGCAGGATCGACGCGACCACGCGTGCCCCCGAATCGGGCCGCCCCGGCGGGACGATGCGGGCCGCCGCGAAGCGCGGCTCCGGCGAGCCATTCGGCTCGATGGGCTGCTGGATCGGGGTGTGCTCGGGAAAGAGCGACGCCGCCGCCGCCGCGCCCACCATGGACGCCGCGGGCGCGCGATCCCGCTCCGGCGCGTAGCTCGCCAGCGTCCACATCATGCGGTTCATCAGGTGGGCCGTGTTCACCGGCTCCCACCGCGCCGGACCGATCCCCAGCAGCCGCAACTCCAGGGGCATCCGCGCCGGGGTGATCGACGCGATCCATGCATTGACCCCGTCGGCATAGGCGCGCGTGAAGCGGTCCTCGATCCCCCCGGCCGCGGTCTCGCGCGCGATCCGCTCCGCGTTCCGCGGCAACCCGAGCCCGCGCATCTCCTGGTCCAGCGGCAGGGCGCGCGCGCCCGCGATCTCGGTGAGCCGGCCGCTCGCCGCCAGCGTCTGCACCTGCAGCTGCACGAGGCGGTCGCGGGCCACCACGTAGCCCAGCACGCGGATCGCGTCGTCCACCCGCGAGGCGAAGATGTGCGGGACGTCGCGGTCGTCGTAGACGACGCGCACCGGTCCGGCGAGACCCGGGATCGACGCTTCACCGCGCGGCGCGGCGCCCTCCCCCCGTCCCGTCGCCCATACCCCGCGCGCAGGATCGAGCAGCGGCCCGAGCGCGGGCGCCGGGCCGAGGGGACGGGACAGGAGGGCCAGCAGGCCGCAGAACACGAGCAGCGCGAGCGAGGCTCGCAACGGGGAGGCGCGCACGCGGTGACGCTACCCGCCGGGCGCCTCCGATGGAAGGGGCAGGTCGCCAGCCGGACGGGGTGATGTTGCTGCCCTTCGTGTTGTTTCCTACCCCCTCCGGCCGTCGCGACGCACCCCGACGCGCGTCACCCCGCGAACGTGTCGCACGACCGCATCTGTCCCGACTCGTACCCCCGCCGGAACCAGGACGCGCGCTGCGCGGAGCTGCCGTGCGTGAACGACTCGGGATTCACCGATCCCGTGGACTGCTGCTGGATGCGGTCGTCCCCCACCGCCGCCGCCGCCGCGAGCCCCTCCTCCACGTCCCCCTGCTCGAGGATCCGCTGCTGGTTCGTGTGGTGCGCCCAGATCCCGGCATAGCAGTCCGCCTGGAGCTCGAGCGCCACCGAGTACCGGTTCGCCTCCGCGCCTCCGCTCGCCCGCTGCGCCCGCCGCACCTGCTCGTCCGTCCCCATCAGGTGCTGCACGTGATGCCCGATCTCGTGCGCCAGCACGTACGCCTGGGCAAAGTCACCGGGCGCCCCGAAGCGGCTGCGCAGCTCATCGTAGAACCCGAGGTCCACGTACACCTTCTGGTCGGCGGGGCAGTAGAAGGGGCCCATCGCCGATTGCGCCGCCCCGCACCCCGACTGCACGGCCTGGCGGAACAGCACGAGCTTCGCGTCGTGCCAGGGCACGTTGGCCTCGCTCGGCAGCACCTGCGCCCACGTCTGCTGGGCATTGTCGAGGACGAACGACACGAACTGCACCTGCGGCTCTTCCGCCGCCGAGTCGGCGAGCGCCCCCCCCGACGTGCTCACCGTCTGGCCGGGCTGGACCCCCACGTCGTTGAAGAGGTTGCGGCCGAAGAGCAGGCTGAGCACCAGCAGCACCACCGTGCCACCGATGCCCATCGGCATCCCCATCCCGCCACCGCTGCCTCGGCGGTCCTCCAGGTTGCGGCTCCGTCCACCAGGGGTCCAGCGCATCGCGAGCTCCGGTTCAGGGTCGCCCCCCACAGGGGCAAGAGCGGCGCCAGCGGGCGGAGCCGGTGCGCTGCGTCACCCCGCCGCGTCGCCGCGCCGCGTCACCCCGCCCGGTCACCCCGGCAGCCAGAAGAAAGCCAGCGCCAGGATCGCGTACACGGCCAGGAGGAGCACCCCCTCCATCCAGTTCGACTCCCCGTCCTGCCCGATCAGCGTCATGATCCACACCGAGAGGCCCACCGCCACCACCTCGAGGGTGCTGAACCGCAGGTCCATCGGGCGCGGCGCGATGAGGTAGCTGAGGAAGATCAGCACCGGGGCCACGAACAGCGCCACCTGGATCGACGATCCCACGGCGATCGTGATCGCCGTGTCCATCTTGTTCTTCCCGGCCATGAGGATCGCCGTCGAGTGCTCCGCCGCGTTCCCGATGAGCGCCACGAGGATCACCCCCACGAACACCTCGTTCATCCCCACGATGCGGGCCGTTTCCTCCACCGCCCCCACGAGCTGCTCGCTCATCAGGGCAACGCCGGCGGTGGCCGCGAGCAGCAATCCCATCGGCTTCCAGATCGATCCCCGCGCGGGCGGATGCGTTCCCGCGTCGTCCGCGCCGGGTTCCTCCGCCTGCCCCACGTACAGGTGCTTGTGCGTCTTGAGCGAGAAGAGGAGGCTCAGCGCATACACCACGATCAGCACGACGCCGATCTCCAGGCTCAGGGCGTGCTCCGCGATCGCCGCCGAGTTCCCGACGATCAGGTGGAAGATCGCCGGGATCATCAGGGCGATCGCGCTGAGCACCAGCAGCGTGGTGCTCAGCGACGCGGCGGTCTTGTTGAAGATCTGCCGCTCGAACTTCAACCCGCCCCAGAGCGCGCTCGCGCCGAACACCAGCAGCACGTTCCCGATGATCGAGCCGGTGATCGACGCCTTCACCAGGTCGAAGAGTCCCGCGCGCAGCGCGACGATGGCAATGATGAGCTCCGCCGCGTTCCCGAAGGTGGCGTTGAGCAGCCCCCCCACCCCCTCCCCCAGTTCCTCCGCGAGCGATTCCGTCGCATGGCCCATCACCGCCGCCAGCGGGATGATCGCGAACGACGACGCGAGGAAGATGATGATCGCCCCCGCATGCACCACGTGCTCGAGCACGAGGGCGAGGGGGAGGAACAGGAGCAGGACGAGGAGCCAGTGACGGCGCAGGGTGGCAAGCATGGCGGGATATTACCCGCGCCGCTTCCTCCCCAACAGCGGGGTCACGCGCCGTCCCGCCGCGAGCCGCCGCTCGTGCGCGGCCAGCAGGTCGCTGCGCGTGACGATGCCGATCATCTCCCGCGGCGCGTCGCGCTTCACCACCGGCAGCCGGCCCACCTGCGTCGCCGCCATGAGGTCGGCGGCATCCCGCGCCGACGCGTCGTCGGGCACCACGTACGGCGGCCGCTGCAACAGGTCACCGATGGGCGAAGCGGTGTTCACCTCTCGCCGCAGCAGGTCGCGTCGCGTCAGCACCCCCACCAGCTCCCCCGTGTCGTCCACGACCGGGAACCCCTGGTGCGCCGCAGGCCCGGCGTCGCTCGCCAGCCACTCCCGCACCTCGGCCACGCTCCGGGCACGGTGCAGCGTCACCACCTCGCGCGTCGCGATCTCCTCCACCCCCACCTGCGTGAGCCAGTCCACCCCGTAGTCGCGGTGCACGCGGGTCCCGCGCCGGGCCAGCTTCTCCGTCATGATGGAGTGCTCCATCGTGAGGATCGAGACCAGGTAGGCCGCGCTGCATCCGGCGAGGAGGGGGAGCAGCCCCAGCGGCTGCCGCGTCACCTCGAAGGCGAACACCACCGACGCCAGCAGCGCGTGCGACGCGCCGGCGAACGTCGCCGCCATCCCCACCAGCCCCGCGATCCGCGGATCCACCCCCGCCGCCGGCGCCGCGGCGGCGAGCCAACCCCCCGCGAGGGCGCCGATCCCGCCGCCGATCGTCATCACCGGCGCGAGCGTGCCACCGGAGGTGCCGCTTCCCAGCGCGATCAGCCAGGAGGCGAGCTTCAACACCACCAGCACCGCCAGCGCGGTGCCCACGAGCTTCCCGTTGAGGATGTCGGTGATGTTCTCGTAGCCCACGCCCAGCGTGCGCGGCGCGAAGTATCCCACCACCCCCACCACGAGCCCCCCGATCGCCGGCCACCACATCCAGTGCACCGGCAGGTGCTCGAACCCGTCCTCCACGGCGAACAGCAGCCGGGTGATCACCACCCCCGCGATCCCCGCCAGCACCCCGATCAGCACGTACGACACGAGCGCCAGCTGCGTGGGCGACGCCAGCTGGGGCATCGGGAACACCGATCCCATCCCCTCGAAGGCGATGCGCACCCCCGTCGCCGTCGCCGCCGCCAGCGACACGGGAATGAGCGACCTCGGGCGATACTCGAAGAGCAGCAGTTCCACGGCGAGGAGCACCGCCGAAACGGGCGCCGAGAAGATCGCCGCCATCCCCGCCGCCGCGCCGGCCGCGAGGAGCACCTTCCGCTCGTCGGCGCTGATGTGGAGGAGCTGCCCCAGCACCGATCCCAGCGCCCCGCCGGTCGCGATGATCGGCCCCTCGGCGCCGAAGGGCCCACCCGTGCCGATCGAGATCGCCGCCGAGAGCGGCTTGAGGACCAGGACTTTGGGCGAGATCCGGCTCTCGTTCAGGAGCACCTGCTCCATCGCCTCGGGGATGCCGTGCCCGCGGATCGCCGCCGATCCCCACCGCGCCATCACTCCCACGATCAACCCGCCGATGACCGGCACGAGTATCACGAAGACGCCGAGTTGATGCGCCCATGGTGGCATGAACCCGGCGTCGATCCGCCCGTAGAAGGCGATGTTCGTGATCAGCCCGATCAGGCGCGTGAGGAAGTGCCCGGCGAGTGCCGCCAGCACGGCGATCACGATCGCCCAGGCGCTGAGGACCACCGTGCGGCGCTCCGGGTCGGGATCGCTTTCCAGGAAGAGCGGTTCTGTCATTCGGGGATTATATGGGGTCCCCATTATTTAACCGATTCGACCACCCGCCGCACGAATCCGTCCAGCTCCCGGTTCTCGATCCAGCGGACCACCACCACCACATCCTGCTCCGGGAGCACCACGATCGCATTCGTCCCGTTGCCCAGGTGCGCAAACGCCGACCGCGGCGCGCTCGGCAGGAGCTTCCCGTCCTGGTTGAGGAACCAGTTCATGAAGCCGTAGCCGGGGTTGGCGGGCCCCGGGGTGAGCGCCATCGCGACCCACCGCTCCGAGAGGAGCTGCCGGTCACCCCACCGCCCCCTGCGGAGGGTGAGCTGGCCGAAGCGCGCCATGTCGCGCGCGCTGATCCACAGCCCCCCGCCCCAGTGCCCGCCCCCGCTCACCGACTGGATCGCGCGGCCGTCGAGCACCACCCACGAATTGTCGTAGCCGAGCCAGCGCCAGCTCGCCGAGGCGCCGATGGGGTCCATGATGGTCTCGCGCAGCACCTCGGGAAGCGGGCGCCGCCACACGTTGAGCGCCGCGAGCGCGAGCAGGTTCACTCGAACGTCGTTGTACTTGTAGACGCTGCCCGGCGCGTTGCGCGCGCGCGTGCGGTTCGCCGCGACGTCGCTTCCCGGGCGATCGGCCCAGTCGGGCTTTCCCCACAGCGTGCCCTCCCAGTCGCTCGTCTGCCGGAGCAGGTGCTCCCAGGTGATGCGCGCGTTGTGCGGACCCTCGAAAAGCGTGAGCACCTCCGCCTGCCCCACCGCCTCCCCGCGCTCGCGCACCGTCGCCCGCCAGGGCACGACCGGCGACATCGCCTCGCGCACCGGATCGCCGAGCGACCGGATCATCCCGCGATCGAAGGCCACACCCACCACGCTCGAGAGGAAGCTCTTCGTCACGCTGAACGTCATGTCGACGCGGTCCGGGTCGCCCCATTCCGCCACCAGGTACCCATGGCGGAGGACGATCCCGGACGGGTCGCCGCGATCCTTGTACGGGCCCACGGGGTCATCGAAGGGCTCGCGCCCCTCGGCGGACTGCGCGTGCGCGAGGAGGAGGTCGCGCGGCGCCTTCGACTCGTTCGCCAGGTGGAAGCGGATCGCCTCGGCGAGCCGCGCCGAGTCCATCCCCACCGCCTCGGCGCGCCGCCGTTCCCAGGTGTCGCGCGAGGGCACGTAGGCCGGGACGCTCGCCGGCCGCTGCGCCCGGAGGGGCACAGCGGCCAGGAGGAGGAGCGCAACGGACCGCGCGAGCCGCCGCGACCGCCGGTGCAGCGCGGAGGTCACACCGGGCGCGTGTCGAAGACGTAGTGCTGCAGCTGGCTGATCGTGTCGCGCCCTTCCGCCACTTCCAGGGCGAGCAGGTCCCCGATCGTCACGATCCCCACGAGCCCCGCCTCACCGATGACGGGCAGGTGGCGAACCCGCTTGCCGGTCATGACGGCCCGGCATTCCTCGAGCGAGGTGCCGGCCGAGCAGGTGATCACGTTCGACGTCATCACCTCGCTCACCGTCGTCTGTTCCGGATCACGACGCTCCGCCACCACGCGCCGCAGGACGTCCCGCTCGGTGAACACCCCCACGAGCTCCCCGTCCTCGACGACCACCAGCCCTCCGATGCCCTGCTCGTTCATGAGGCGCGCGGCCTCGAGCACCGATCGCTCGGCCGTGATGCTCACGACCGAATTTCCCTTCCTTGCGAGCACGTCTCGAACAGTGGCCATCGTGTCCCCCTCGGGGTGCGCTGTTCCGCGATCATACCCGCGCCTCACGACCGCCGCCAGTGGAGCGTGGATGCGCGAACGCCCGCGTCTGGCAGGGAAACGCCCGGCGTCGCACATTTGCCTCCTGCCGACCACCGCCCCCCAAGGGAGCTCATCGCATGCGCCCGCTTCGTTCCTCCGCGCCCCGGATCGCCCCCCTCGTCGTCGCGATCCTCATCGCCGCCCTGCTGCCCTCGTCCTCGGCGCTGGCGCAGGACTCCACCGCCACGCGCTGGCCGCGCTCGCAGAAGCCGCCCCTGCACGCGCGCCAGTGGATCGCCATCACCGGGAAGCCCCTCGCCGCGACCGCGGGGGCGATGATCTTCCAGAAGGGTGGCAACGCGGTCGATGCCGCCGCCGCGATGCTCGCCTCGGTGTGCACGATGTGGGACGTGCTCTCCTGGGGGGGCGAGACGCAGGCGCTGATCTACCACCCGAAGCTGAAGAAGGTGATCGGCATCAACGCCCTGGGTGTCGCCCCCTCACGCGCCACGGCGGCGTTCTACCGCGAGCGCGGCTTCCGCTACCCGCCCGAGTACGGGCCCCTCGCCGCCGTGACTCCCGGCACCCCCGGTGGGCTGCTCACCATGCTCGCCGAGTACGGAACGATGTCGTTGAAGGAGGTGCTCGCCCCGGCGATCCGGCTCGCGGACGGGTATCCCATCGAGGCGCAGACCGCGAATGCGATCGAGCAGAACAAGGCGCGGCTCAAGCAATGGCGGTATGCGCGCGACGTCATGCTCCCCCACTTCGGCGACTCCCTCCGCGAGGGGCCCGAGCCCGGGGAGCTGTTCGCGCAGAAGGACCTCGCCGTCACGCTTCGCAAGCTCGTGGAGGCCGAGCAGCAGGCGCTCAGGGCCGGAAAGACGCGGAAGCAGGCGATCTACGCTGCGTACGATCGCTTCTACAAGGGCGACATCGCGCGCGAGCTCGTGCGCGGCGTGCAGGAGGAGGGAGGGCTCATCACCCTCCCCGACCTGGCGAAGTGGAAGGTGCACATCGAGGAGCCCTATCACGTGAGCTACAAGGGGATCGACGTCTACAAGCTCCCGATCTGGCAGCAGGGCCCCGCGCTCCTCCAGTCGCTCAACATGCTCGAGGAGATGGACCTCACCGCGATGGGCTACAACTCCCCCCGCTACATCCACACGCTCTACCAGGTGATGAGCCTCGCCTTCGCCGATCGCGACTTCTACTACGGCGACCCGTACTTCACCACGGGACTCCCGGTGGAGGGGCTGCTCTCGAAGGACTACGCGCGCGCCCGCGCGGCGACGATCGATCCCTCGCGCAACGACCCGGGGATCAAGCCGGGGGACCCGTATGCCGCGGAGGGACGGATGAATCCCGTGGAGCACCTCCTGCGGCAATGGACGGTGGTGCCCGCGAAGTCGGGCGACCCGCGGAGCGGGCAGCAGGACCGGCCCACGCCGGAGCTGTCGGACGGCCTCACCGATTCGGCCTTCGTCGCGCAGTTCCGCGCCGGCACCACCTCGATCGAGGCCGCCGACAGTTCGGGCTGGGTGGTCTCGATCACCCCGAGCGGCGGGTGGGTGCCCGCGGTCATCGCCGGCCGCACCGGAGTGGGGCTCAGCCAGCGCGCGCAGAGCTTCGTGACCGACTCGGCCGACGGTCCCTTCAACGTGATCCGTCCCGGGAAGCGCCCGCGGGTCACCCTGACTCCCACGATGGCGCTGAAGGATGGCGCGCCCTACCTGGCCTTCGCGGTGCAGGGAGGCGACTCGCAGGACCAGAACCTCCTGCAGTTCTTCCTGAACGTGGTGGAATGGGGGATGACCCCGCAGCAGGCCGCCGAGGCGCCGAACATCAACAGCTACCAGATGCGCTCGAGCTTCGGCGCGCACGAGGCGCGGCCGGGACGCCTCCTGCTCGCCTCGTCCACGCCCGAACGCGTCCGCGCGGCGCTGCGGAACATGGGGTACACCCTGGAGTTCGAGGCGCGCACCTCGGGCCCCATCAACGCCATCCTCTTCGACGCGAAGCACCGCACCATGTGGGGCGCCTCCTCCAACCATGGCGAGGACTACGGGATCGCCTGGTGACCCGCAGCGGCTTCGCGCCGGGCCGTCGCGCGGGGCCGTCGCGCCGGGCCGTGTGCACTGCCGATCGAGCGGACCGATCGGATCGAGCGGAAACGTCACCAGCAACGGCCCAACGACCATGAAGCGAACGAAGCCGATGAAGGGCATTGATTCTCGTGGCGAAGTGGAGCCGGTACACACGAGGAGCGATGTCCTTCATTCCCTTCCTTCGCTTCATGGTGCCTGAGCAGTTTCCGCTGGACCCGCTCCACCCGCTCGATCGGCAGTGCAATTGTGCCGGCGGGGCTTTCCCCGGGCCCGTGCCGGCCTCTGCCGCGAAGATCGCCCAGTAAACGGACTGGAACGTCGCTTGCCTTCCAGTGAGGCATGACACAGCAGACCGGGAAGAAGCGCCGCCTCTCGCGGCGAGCAGGAATCGGGATCGCCGCGGCGGCGATCCTCGTGGCGGGCGCCACCTTCGTGAGCCAGCCGCGCTGGCTCGATCGCGCCCTGGGCGCGGTCATCCCCGGCGCCTCGGCCGATGACGCCAGCCAGCCGGTGAACCTCTGGGCCATCACCGGCACGCACGAGCTCTACATCATGCGGGGCCAGACCGACACCGTGCACATCTACGACGTCGCGACCGGCACGACCCGCTATCCCACGCCGAAGGGCACCTTCCGGATCCGCAAGATCGTCTGGAACCCCGGGTGGACCCCGCCCCCCGACGCCGACTGGGCCCGCGGCAAGCGCGCCCGCGGCCCGGGCGATCCCGGCAACCCGATGAAGGTCGCCAAGATCTTCTTCAAGGAGCCGGACTACTACATCCACGGCACCGGCGACACCAACTCGCTGGGGTGGGACGCCTCGCACGGGTGCATCCGCATGCACCCCGACGACGTGGCCCGCGTCGCCCAGGTCGTGATGAACGCCGGCGGCGTGGCGCACGACTGGGATTGGGTCAAGCGCACCCTGCACATCGGCGACACCCGCACCATCAACCTGAAGCAGCCCGTGACGCTCACCGTCGCCGGCGACCTCCCGGAGTTCCTGCTCGCCGGCCGCAAGCCGGCCGCGGACCCGGGGGTCGCGACCGGGGCCGGTGCCGCCGCTACTTCGTCTTCTTCGGGCGAAGCAGCAGGTCCTGGAAATCGAAACTGAAGTCCACGCTGGGCGACGCGGGCGCCATCTTCACCTGGTCGATCGATCCGTCGGGGTTGAGCGCGAAGGTGACCCAGGCGTCCGCGCGCGTCTCGCGGTCGTTCCAGCGCACCACGAAGGTGTCGTACTGCCAGTGCTCCAGCGTCCCCACCAGCATCGGCGTGCGGCTGAATCGCATGACGAGCCTCCCCCCCTCCAGCGCGATCGTCACGTCGCCGTACCAGGGGTCGGTGTAGCTCCCCGCGTAGCGCGCCAGCGGCAGCGAGGGGCGTGAGCTGCTGTCACGGCTCGCCGCGGCCGCCCGCTCCACCGCCGCCACCGACGAGTCGTTCCGCGCCCGGATCCGCTCGTACGCGGCGATCCAGTCCACCGCCGGCGCGCCGCCGCGCAGGTAGTGATCGAGCAGCTGGTTGGTGATGGCGCTGAACGCCTCCCCCGATTCCTGGTTGGTGAACACCGCGATCCCGAGGCGCTGGTCGGGGACCATGGTGATCATGGAGACGAAGCCGGGGAGCCCGCCGGTGTGGTGCAGCTTCTGCCACCCCCGGTAGTCGGTGACGTTGAGCCCCAGCGCATAGCCGGCGAACCGCTGCCGGATCGGCCGCAGTTCCGGGTTGGTGCTCGCGCGCAGCGGGGTCACCACCTGCCACAGCTCCCGCGTCGAGCGCGGCGCCCAGAGCGCGCGATCCCCCGCCCGTCCCGAGTCGAGCTGCGCCATCATCCACTTCGTGATGTCCGCGGCGCTCGCGTTGATCCCCGCGGCCGGGTTGGAGTTGTCGCCGGTGAAGGGCGCCACCGGCCGCACCCGCCCTTCCACCCGGGCGTGCGGCCAGGCCACGTTGGCCCCCTGCTCCATCACGCTCGACACGTCGGTGCGGGTACCCGTCATCCCCAGCGGCTCGAGGATACGCGAGGCGACGAACCGCTCCCACGTCATCCCGGTCACCGCCTGCACCAGCTCGCCCGCCACCAGGTAGAGCACGTTGTCGTACGCGTAGGCGCTGCGGAACGACGTCGTGGGCTGGATCCAGCGGAGCCGTTCCGCGATCTCCTTCCGCGAGAAATCGGTCGTCGGCCACCAGAGCAGGTCTCCTGCGCCCAGTCCCAGCCCGCTGCGATGCACCAGGAGGTCGCGCACCGTCAGCTCGCGCGTGACGAAGGGATCGGCCAGCGCGAACCCCGGCAGGTAGCGCGTCACCGGCGCCTCCCATTCGAGCTTCCCCTCCTCCACCAGCATCGCCAGCGCCGTGGCCGTGAACAGCTTGCTGTTCGAGGCGATCCCGAAGCGCGTGCGCGCGTCGACCGGCGCCGCGTCGCCCAGCTTCCGCACGCCGTATCCCTTCGCCACCACCACCTGGCCATCCTTCACGATGGCCAGCGCAATCCCCGGGACCTCGAAGCTCCGCATCGCGCGGGCGACGATGGCGTCCACGTCGGCAGGGGCCACTGGCGCCGGCGGCGCCGGCCGCTGCGCGGCGAGGGGCGTGACGAGCAGCGACGCGAGGCAGGCGGACAGGGCGAGGGATCGCATGAGTTCCAGGGAGGGAGGAGCCGGCGCCGCGCCTGGCGCGCGCCGGCGGCATCAGCGCCGGCGGGCCGCCGGCGACATGGAGGGGTGCGAGGCGCGCTCGAGGTCGTAGACCTCCTCGTCGGTGAGGTGGCGCCACTCCCCCTTGGCGAGGGTCCCGAGTTCCAGCGGCCCGATGGCCACGCGCACGAGCCGCAGCGTCTCCACGCCGATCGCCTCGAGCAGTCGCCGGATGTGGCGGTTCTTTCCTTCGTCGAGGATCACGTCCAGCCAGGCGTGCTTCTCCCCCTGGCGGAGGACCCGCACGTCCTTCACCGACAGCCAGTCCCCCTCGTCGTCGAGCCCTTCCTTCATGCGCGCGAGGAGCAGGTCGTCGGGGAGCCGGTCGATCTGCACGTGGTAGCGGCGGTCCACGTGCGACTCGGGCTCGAGGAGCCGCGCGCCCCAGCGGGAGTCGTTGGTGAAGAGGAGGAGCCCCTCGCTCGCCTTGTCGAGCCGCCCGACCGGCGCGAGGTAGGGCAGGTCGCTCCCCTCGAGGCACTGGAACACGGTGTCGCGCTCGCGCGGGTCGCGACGCGTCGTCACCAGCCCGCGCGGCTTGTTGAGCGCGACGTACACCTTCCGCTCGGCGCCCACGCGCACCTCGTCGACCTCGAGCCGGTCGTGCCCCGGGTCCACGCGGGCCGCCACGTCGCGCACGATGCGCCCGTTCACCCGCACCCGGCCGGCGCGCACCAGCCGCTCCCCCTCGGTGCGGGAGCAGTGCCCGAGCTTCGAGAGGGCCCGGGGCAGGGACACGGCGGGAAGGCGCTTCTGGCTCAGGAGCGGTCTTGGCAGAGTGGAACCGCGGCCGGGTGGAGCGGCGGCCTCCCGTCCGGCGCCCGCCGCGCGCCGGCCGTACAGCGCCGGCACCCCTCGGGGCGTATGACAGGAGATGACCCACCGGACCCACGGCAGCGCGTGCGGCAAGCGTCGTCGGGAACTGGATCCTTGATCTAGGCCAGTGCCGCGCGCCCGGCAAGACCGTACCTTCTCCCCCCTCCCTCACTCCCCCCTTTCCCTCCCCCTCATGCGAACGACCCGCCTGATCACCGTGGCTCTCGCGTTCGGCGCCCTCGCGCCGCAGGCGGCCGCGGCCCAGGGCACCTCGCCTTCCCTCGACTCGGCGACCCTCGCCGGCTTCCGCTGGCGCAGCATCGGCCCGGCCAACATGGCCGGCCGCGTCTCCGACGTGGAAGGCATTCCCTCCCCCTCGCGCACCTTCTACGTGGCCGCGGCGGCGGGCGGGATCTGGAAGACCACCAACGCCGGCACCACCTTCCGCCCCATCTTCGACGTGGGCCGGGTGATCTCGATGGGTGACCTCGCCATCGCCCCCAGCGACACCAACCAGGTGTGGGCCGGCACCGGCGAGGAGGATTCCCGGAACTCCATCTCCCCCGGGGGCGGCATCTACAAGTCCACCGACGGGGGGATGACCTGGAAGCTGATGGGGCTCGAGAAGACGGAGCACATCGGCCGCATCGTGGTCCACCCCACCAATCCCGGCACGGTGTGGGTCGCCGCCCTCGGCGCCGCCTGGCGCGCCAACCCCGACCGCGGCCTGTACAAGACCACCGACGGGGGGCAGAGCTGGCGCAAGGTGCTCTCGGTGAGCGACAAGGCGGGCGCCGTGGACGTGGCGATCGATCCGCGCGATCCCAACGTGCTCTGGGCCTCCACCTGGGAGCGCGTGCGCGGCCCCTACTTCCTGAAGAGCGGCGGCCCCGGCTCCGCGCTCTGGAAGTCCACCGACGGCGGCGAGACCTGGAACAAGGTCACCGGCAACGGGCTCCCCACCACCACCCTCGGGCGCATCAGCATCGCCATCGCCCCCTCCAACCCCGACTACATCTACCTGATGGTCGAGGCGGACTCGAACCCGAACCCGAAGCCGGTGAAGGGGACGAAGGCGCAGCAGCTCCAGAACGGGCTTTATCGCTCCACCGACGGCGGGAAGCGCTGGGAGAAGCGCGCCAGCAACAACGTGCGCCCCTTCTACTACTCCCAGGTGCGCGTCGACCCGAAGAACCCCGAGCGCGTGTACTGGTCCTCCACCCCGGTGAACTTCTCCAACGACGGTGGCAAGACCGTCATGAACGCGACCCAGGGGATCCACGTGGACCACCACGCGATGTGGATCGACCCCAACGACCCCGCGCACTTCGTCGTGGGCAACGACGGGGGCGTCGCGCAGACCTGGGACAAGGGGGGGAACTACGACTTCATCAACACCTTCGCGATCGGCCAGTTCTACAACGTGTCGTACGACATGGCCATCCCGTACACCGTGTGCGGCGGCCTCCAGGACAACGGCAGCTGGTGCGGCCCGAGCCGGCGCCGCGGCCCGATCTACAACGCCTTCTGGGCCACCGTGAGCGGCGGCGACGGCTTCCACACCGCGCAGGACCCCACCGATCCCGCGATCGTGTACGCGGAATCGCAGGGGGGCAACATGTCGCGCGTCAACGTGGTCACCGGCGAGCGCACTTCGCTCCAGAAGCCGAGCTGGCTCGCGCGCTATCGCCTGCTCGAGGACTCGATCCTCATCGCCCGCGGCGACACGCTGCAGCCGGCGCCGAAGGACGTGCAGCGCCGCGTGGATGCGCTGCGCGCGCGCCAGCGGGCCGACTCCACGGACATGGACATCCGCTGGAACTGGAACACCCCCTTCTTCCTCTCGCCACACAACCCGAGCGTCTTCTACGCGGCGGCGAACAAGGTCTTCAAGTCGCTGGAGCGCGGCGAGAACCTGCGCCCGATCTCGCCCGATCTCTCCAGGAAGCTGATGGCGAAGATCGACACCTCGATCCGGAAGACCGGCGGGATCACCCTCGACGCCACCGGCGCCGAGACCTACGGGACGGTCGTGTCGCTCGCCGAGTCGCCGCTGCGGCCGGGGATCCTCTTCGCCGGCACCGACGACGGCAACCTCTGGATCACGAGGAACGACGGCGCCACCTGGGACCAGCTCAAGGGGCCCTTCCCCGGGCTCCCGGACGACATGGTGTACGTGAGCCGGATCGAGCCCTCGCGCTTCGACTCCGCCACCGTCTACGTCACCTTCGACAATCACCGGCGCGGGGACTTCACTCCCTACGTGTACGCCTCGACCGACTGGGGACGGAGCTGGCGTTCCATCGCCGCGAACCTTCCCACCGGCGGCCCCGACTTCGTGCACGTGATCCGCGAGGATCCGGTAAACCGCGACCTCCTCTACGTGGGCACCGACGTGGGCGTGTACGTCTCCCTCGACCGGGGCGCTTCGTGGCAGCGCTTCATGGCTGGGCTCCCCACCGTGCCGGTGCACGATCTCAAGATCCACCCGCGTGACCGGGAGCTGATCGCGGGCACCCACGGCCGCGCGATCTGGATCGTCGACGTCGCCCCGCTGCAGCAGATGACCCGTGCGGTGGCGTCGGAGAAGGCGCACCTCTTCGAGCCGAAGGTGGCCTACCAGTACGGCAACCCGCCCGCCCTCGGCGAGTCCCCGGGGCACAAGGTGTTCGAGGCCCAGAGCCCGGCGTACGGCGCGGAGATCGCCTACCGCCTCGCCACGGGCGTGCAGGGCCAGGCGCGCATCACCATCACCGATGCGGCGGGCGACACCGTGCGCTCCCTCACCGGCCCCGCGCGCGCCGGCATCAACCGCGTCACCTGGGACTTCCGTGGGCGTCCCGCCCCTCGGCCGGCCCTCACCCCGTCCGGGATCCGCGACAGCGTGAACATGATGCGTCGCATGGACGCGGTGATCGACTCGCTCGTGGGCACCGGGATGAACCGGCAGATGCTGGAAGGGATGAGGCGTCGCCTCCTGAGTGGCGAGGGCGGCTTCGGCTTCGGCGGCGGCGGTCGCGGCCAGCGTGCCGAGGGCTGGGTGGAACGTCCCGGCGAGTCGCGCGGCAGCGCGCGCGGCCAGGGCGGGGGGGGTGAGGGCGCCACCGAGGGTGGTGAGCTCTCGCAGGAGTCGCAGGGCGAGATCATGCGGCTGCTCATCCCGCGCACCCCGGGCGGCGGCTTCGGCGGCGGCCTGTTCGGCCGCGGCCGCGGCGGCAACGTCGTCGCGAGCGGCGACTACCTGGTGACGGTGGAGGTGGGCGGGCAGAAGCTCCGCCAGACCCTCCGCGTCGAGCGCACCGCCACCGCCGATGCGGGCGGCTCCTTCGGCTTCGAGGAGGACGACGAGGAGCACGAGCCGTAGGTCTACTGCAACCGATGGCCGCCGGCTCTCGGCTCTCGGCCCTCGGCTCTCGGCACGAATACGGAATCGGCGTGGCGCCCCCGGGCGCCACGCCGATTTCTTCATGGTGCATCGGGGAGCCTGCGAGCCGGACCCCGTCGCGCAACGACGGTGCTTCGCGGATGACCCGAATGACGCAGATGACGCGGTCCCGATGCGCCGGTGGAGAGAATCTCATGCCCCCGCAGATCGGGACTCTTGTGGACTACCTGGGATCTCGAGGCATCCCGCGGCCTTTCAAACGTTCCTTGCCGTTGCCTCTTGCTCGGTGAGGCGCGACGACGGCGGGACCGCCATCAGGCACCAAAGGAAATCGGCGTGGCGCCCGCAGGGCGCTCACGCCGCTTCCGATTTCGTGCCGAGAGCCGAGGGCCGAGAGCCGGGAGCCGGCGGCCATCAGTTGCCGTTCACTCCACCCGCACCCGTCTCCCCGCCCCCATCCGCCTGTTCCCGAACCGCACCTCCACCTCGGCACTCCGCGTCGCGACCGTCGCCGTTCCCCCCCGCGCGAACGACAGGATCTTCCCCGTTGCCGGGTCGCGCACCAGCACCATCGGGTGCCGCGTCGCGTCCCACCGCAGCAGCGCCTTCGCCGTCCCGCGGCGCGTGACCGTCACCGCGGGGTCGTCGCCGCCCGCCGCGATCGCGGACTCCGCGCGCGACCCGTCGCGCCCCGTCACCACGATCCTCGCGAGCTGCGCCCTCGTGGCGGCGCTCACCGGCACCGCGAAGGCGAAGGTCCGGTCGTGCGCCGGCGCATCGGCCACCGCCTCCCCGTCGAACGCCAGCGCGAAGAGCTCCGACCCGGCGGCGTCGAGCCCGCGCAGCGTGTAGTCGCCGCCGCGCCGCGGGAGCGCCGACTTCGTCGTGAGCTGGAACGAGGGCTCCAGCGTGATCGCCCGCCCACGGATCCGGCCCCACACCAGGAGCGAGCTCTCGTCGGTGGCCCCCACCTGCAGCGACGGGGCGACGGCGCGCGACGCGGCGGGCGAGGCCACGGACTGCGCCGACCCGGCGAGGTACCCCCGGAAGTCCATCACCGCCCGGTAGGTGTACTCGCTGATCCACTGGTTCCCGCAGTATCCCATGATGTCGCTGGCGGTCGGCTGGATGATCACGTTGCGCCGCTCCGACCAGCCGTAGATCCCGATCTTCCCGTCGGGGAAGGGATACTGCGGGTCCGGACCCGCCGGCCCGCCGCACGGCGTGTGCTGGCGGCCGAAGTTGTGCCCGATCTCGTGCGCCAGCACGGCGGCGCCGCTGGGCAGGTAGTCCCAGCCGATCGCCGCCGGGAACCCTACGTAGCCATATCCCGCCACCCCCGACCCGTACGGCACCTTCACCACGCCGTAGTACATCCGCGCGCTGCCCTCCGCCGCGCGGAGCGCCTGGACCTCGCTGAGGATCCGGATCCAGCCCCCGCTGGCGTCGTTCGCGTCGAGCGCCGGCGCCGCCGTGGTGAAGGGCGCGTGGACCTCCGCCGTGTACCCGGAGATCGGGTGCACCGCCATCGCGCTCATCATCATGGAGTCCACGCGGGCGGCCGACAGGTCGCCCTGCAGCCCGCTCGCCGTGACCAGCACCGGCACGAAGGTCATGTCCACCGTCGGCACCGCGCGCACCGTCAGGGCGCGCGGGGTGCCGTTCGCCGGGAAGGTGTTGTCGCCCTCGTTCCCCTCGGCGATCGCGTTGGCCGGGTCCACGTCGGCGATCACCTGCAGCCCGGGGGCCACGAGCGACTTCGGGATCACCACGTTCCACGACGCGGCCGCCGACCCCTGGTCCACGAGCATCGGCGCCGCGGCGATCGACGGGGGAATCGTGTAGGTGGCGACGGTGCTGCCGTTGTTCAGCACCCGCACCCGGACGACCGGCGCGACGGCGTTGGTGGTGTTCGCCTTCACGAACACGCGCACCATCGCGGCGCGTCCCGCCACCAGCGGGATCGCGCCGTCGTACGACTGCACCGCCTGCGTGACGTACATGCCGTCGATCGTGAGGTTGAGCGGGCCGCCCGGCGCGGTGCCGGCACGCACGCGGTACGCGACATCCAGCGTGGCCACCGCGCCGCGGGTCACCGTCGCCTTGCTCGTGACCTGCACCGGATCGTAGATGATGCCGCTGACCATGAAGCTGTCGGCCCGCACCGCGTATTCGCCCGGGACGAGGTTGTGGATGGTCGTCGTCGTCAGCGACACCGTGCCGCCCGTGGGATAGGCCACGGTGAACGACGGCTTCGCGCCCTCGGGGAGCCCGCTGGCCGTGAGGGTGAGCGATCCGGTCGCCACGGTGTAGTGCATCGTCGCCAGCGTCGGGGCCTCCGCGGCGGCCGCCGTGAGCTGCAGCTGCGCGGCATCCGGCGCCCAGGTCTGGTCGGCGGCCATCACGCTGTTGAACCCGACCGTGTAGCTCCCGGGCTCGAACCCCCACGCCGTGTCGCCGGCGAACGCCAGCGTCGTCGGCTGCCCCGGACGCGTGACCGTCGCCTGCAGCAGCGTGCCCTCGGGAAGCCCCGACGACGCGATGGCGATCGCCGCGCTCGACACCGCGTACGTCGCCTGGAGTTCCGCCGGCGTGAGCGATGCGGTGACCGTGGCCTTCGTCGGCGCCGACGGCGCGTAGCGATGATGCCCCGCGCTGACCGCCGCCGCGGTGAGGGTGTATTCCCCGGGCGGCAGCTCGCGCACCGTGTCGCCCGCGGCGACGGTGCGGGAGAGGAAGTTCGGGCCGGACAGGGTGAGCGCCGCCGCCGCTCCCGGCGGGAGTCCTGGCGCGCGCACGTGCACCGAGCCGGTCGCCAGCAGGTAGGCCACCGCGACCAGCTGCGCGCTCCGGCTGGCCGTCACCTCGATCGCCTGCTCCGGTGCGGGCGGCACCCACACCCCGCCCAGCGCCCGGAGCGTCCCGGTGCGCAGCACGTACGAGCCGGGCGCGAGCGAGGCGAGCGTATCGGTCCGGGTCACGGTGCGGCTGAAGCCGGCGGGCCCGGAGATCGTGACCGCGCCGGCGACGCCGGCGGGGAGCCCCATCACCTCCACGACGAGCGAACCCGTGGTGGGCCCGGTGGGCCCGTCCTGGCAGGCAGACAAGAGAGCAAGCGCCGCGAGCGGCGCTGAAAACATGCGGAGCAGTCGGATGCTGGCCATGAATGAACGACGCGCCCCCGCGTGGGGGGTCACTGCATCACCTCGCTTCGCGGCGCTCAGCCCGGCAGCTTCTCCCGCTCCCGCTCCGACAGCAGCTTGGCGGCGAAGCGCTGCCCCTCCGAGATGCGCTCGATCTCGATCGCCATCGCCTCCACCGTCTGCTCGATGCGCGCGATCTGCTGCGCCGTCTCCGGCGGGAGGCCCACCGCCGGCATGGCGCGCCGCTCGAGGCGCTTGCCGAACGCGTTCATGATGGGCCGCAGGATGGCGATGGCGGCGATCATGATGAAGAACATCAGCATGATGTCCGTCACCTCCGGCGGAATCGCGTTCCGGCCGTCGACCACCACGCGCGTCGTCCCCGCCTGGCCCGGCACCGGCGGCGCAGGGAAATCCTGGCTGGAGATCACGAGCCCTCCCGATCCCTGCGCCCCACGCGCCTCCTGCGCCGCCCGCGCGCCGTCCTGTGCCGCCTGCGACCCGGCGCGCGCCTCCTGGATCGCCTGGTCCACCGTGCGGCGGATGTTCTCCCGCAGCGCCTCGCGGTCCACGGGGCGCGCGCCCTGCGCCTGCTCCACGCGCACCTGGATCACGCCGGCCTCGGGGGTCATCACGGGATTGAGCACGAGCATCGGTAGTCTCCTGGGCGCCCCTTCGTCATTCCGGGCGAGGCGAGGAACGTCGCGTCCCGGCGCAGCGAGTCTGCCGGCGATCGACGCTCACTTCGTTGACCCAACTCTACGCGCGGCGCAGGGCAAAAGTGTCATCGGGCCTCACTCCATGAGCTCGCGACGCACGCGCACTGCCACCACCACCGCGTACACGAGGGCGAGCACCAGCCAGACGCCCGCGATCCAGCGGAAGGGACTCCCACTCCCCGGAACGCCGCGGTCGGCGAAGGTCGCGAGCCCCATCGGCACCATCCATCCGCCGAACAGCACCACCCACGCGGCGGTGCGGAGCATCCGGATTGCGGAAGAGGACGGCGTCGGCATCCCCGGCATTGTAGCATCGGGCGGCGCGAACCGGCCAGCGCCACGTCATGCACCGCACTAGAATCCTCGCCCATGAGCCAATCCATGGACGACCCGCACGGGGGGATGCCGGTGGCCACCGACGGCGCCCCCCTCGCCCTCGCCTCCGCCGCCCTGATCCTGGTGCATGGCCGCGGCGGTTCGGCGGACGACATCCTCACCCTCGGCCCGGTGCTCAGCCAGGACCTCCCCGGGGGCGACCGACTGGCCATCCTGGCCCCGCAGGCCAGGGGGAACAGCTGGTACCCGTTCAGCTTCCTCGCCCCCATGGCGCGCAACGAGCCCGGGATCACCTCGGGGATCGGTGCCATCCACGCCCTGATCGGGGCGGCGGTCGACGCGGGCATCCCGCGGGAGCGCGTCGTACTGGGCGGATTCTCCCAGGGGGCCTGCCTCTCCATGGAATACGCCGCGCGCCATGCCACCCGGTATGGCGGCCTCCTCGCCTTCAGTGGCGGGCTCATCGGGCCCCCCGGCACCCCCCGTGAGTACGCGGGATCGCTCGACGGCACCCCCGTCTTCCTGGGGTGCAGCGACGCGGACCCTCACATCCCCGCCGACCGGGTGGAGGAGACGGCCGTGGTCCTCGGAAGGCTGGGAGGCGAGGTGGACCGGCGTTTCTACCCCGGGATGGGGCACACCATCATCGACGACGAGATCCAGGCCGCCAGGGAAATCCTGCGGGGGGTTCTCGCGCGGGAATGAAATCCCTAGTAGATTCATCCCCATTGGCGTCGTGCACCCCGCACACGCCACGCAGGTAGGGGACTTTCCCCGACAATTGTAATCCCGAATCTGATTGACGGGTTTGGCCACCGCGGCGTAGCTTCCACCATGCAAGTTGAGAATCATTCTCAACGAGCATTCGTCGAAGTCGCTGCATCGTCTCCCATGCTCACGAAGCTCACTCGTTCACAGCCTGTGGCCCTCACCGTGCCCGCGTGCGTCCAGCGCAGCGAGCCCTGTGGTGACGTGTGCCCCCTCCAGGCGTGCAAGAACGGGAACCGGGCCGTCGTGGTTCGCGTGGATTGCGCCACCCCCGAAGCCTGCCGCCTTCGCGCGCTGGGGGTGTACGAAGGCGCCCGGGTCAGCGTCGTGGATTCCAGGAACGGCCTCCTGCTGCAGGTGCGGGGCTCACGGCTGGCCATCGGCGCTGCAGTCGCCGCGGCCATCTCCGTGATCCCCATCCCGTGAGCGCGGCAGCCCGTCCGGTGTCCAACACGCCGGGCGACCGCAGCGCCCCTCCCGCCCCGTCGCCGGCCACCGCGCCCCTGCGCGTCGCCCTCGTCGGCAATCCCAACACCGGCAAGACCACCCTCTTCAACGCCCTCACGGGGATGCGCCAGCGCGTCGGCAACTTCGCCGGCGTCACCGTGGAGCGGGTGGAAGGCAGCTATCGCGACGACGCCGGCCGCGAAGTCTCCGTGCTCGACCTCCCGGGGAGCTACTCGCTCTCCGCGCACTCCCCCGACGAGGCGATCGCCCTCGACATCCTCATGGGGCGCGCGAAGGACCTGCCCGTCCCCGACGTGC
Source organism: Gemmatimonadaceae bacterium (assembly GCA_036401195.1). Taxonomy (GTDB): domain Bacteria; phylum Gemmatimonadota; class Gemmatimonadetes; order Gemmatimonadales; family Gemmatimonadaceae; genus JACDHQ01. The sequence goes on along the minus strand of DASWVQ010000013.1, from coordinate 82,616 downwards.
TGGTGGTGGTCGTGGACGTGCTCAACATCGAGCGCAACCTCTTCCTCACGAGCCAGCTCCTCGAGCTCGGCCTCCCCACCGTCATCGCGCTCAACCAGTTCGACGTCGCCGAGGCCGAGGGGGTGCGGATCGACGTGGTGGAGCTGATCAACGAGCTGGGCGCCACCGTGATCCCCACCGTCGCCAGGACGGGCGTGGGAGTGGATCACCTGCGACGCGCGATCAGCATGGCGCCCTCGCTCCCGCGACCGGAGCGCCGGTTCACCCTCCCCCGCGAGGCCGCGCCCGCGCTCGCGCCGGTGGAGCAGGCGCTCGTGCGCTCCGGACTCTCGCCGCAGGCCGCGGGAATGGAGGCGCTGCTCCACCTCTCCACGCCGAAGAGCGATCACGGCCCCGAGGTCGACGCGACCCTCGAGGAGGCCCGCCGCCTCCTCGCCGCATCGGGACTGCGCGCCGAGTCGCTCGAGGCGGAGCTGCGCTACGGGTGGATCACCGACGTGGTGGACCGCACCGTCATGCACCCCTCGCGGCACGCGCGCTCGCGCAGCGACCGCGTGGACGCGGTGCTCCTGCACCGGCTGTGGGGGCCGCTGATCTTCCTGCTGCTCATGGGCATCGTCTTCCAGGCGGTGTTCTCCTGGGCCGCGCCGCTGCAGGGGTGGATCGAGGGGGCGCTCGGCTGGTTGGGCGGTGGCGTCACGCGCCTCCTCCCCGAGGGCGACCTCCGCTCGCTGCTCGTGGACGGGATGATCGGTGGCGTGGGGGCGGTGCTCGCCTTCCTCCCGCAGATCGCCATCCTTTTCCTCTTCCTCGGCATCCTCGAGGACTCGGGCTACATGGCGCGCGCGGCGTTCATCATGGACCGCTACATGCGCCGCGTGGGGCTGCACGGCCGCAGCTTCATCCCGCTGCTCTCCGGTTACGCCTGCGCAGTGCCGGCGATCATGTCCACGCGCACGATCGAGAAGCCGCGCGACCGGCTGGCCACGATCATGGTCGTGCCGCTCATGAGCTGCTCGGCGCGACTGCCGATCTACACGCTGCTCATCGGGGCCTTCATACCAGCGATCGGGCTTGCCGGCGGCGTGATGTCGCTCAAGGGGCTCACGATGCTCGGGATGTACCTCCTGGGCACCGTGGCCGCCTTCCTCGTGGCGGCGGTGTTCCGCAAGACGCTGCTGCGCGGCAAGGTGACGCCGCTCATCCTCGAGCTGCCGCCCTACCGCATCCCCTCGCTCCGCTCGCTCGCCCAGGTCGTGATGAACCGCGTGGCGATCTTCCTCCGGCAGGCGGGCACCATCATCCTCGCGGTGTCCATCGTGCTCTGGGCGATGGCCACCTATCCGAAGACGGAGCCCGCCCCGGGGATGACCGCGGCCGCGGCGCAGGAGGCGCAGCTCGAGCACTCGCTCATCGGCCGCGCCGGCCACGCGATCGAGCCGCTGGTGCGCCCGCTCGGCTTCGACTGGAAGATCGGCGTGGGCATCGTCTCCAGCTTCGCCGCGCGCGAGGTGTTCGTCTCCACCATGGGGACGATCTACGGCGTGGGGAGCTCCGACGGCGACGAGGGGGGGGCGGGGCTCACGGAGCGCCTCCGCTCGGAGCGGGACTCGGAGGGCAATCCGGTGTATACCACCACGACCGCGCTCGCGCTCATGGTCTTCTACGTCTTCGCCATGATGTGCATGAGCACCATGGCGGTGGTGTACCGCGAGACGGGAGCGGGGTGGAAGGGGGCGGGGTGGATGATGCTCCAGTTCACCTACATGCTGGTCCTGGCCTACGGCGGCGCGATGGTCGTGCGCGTCGCGGGCCGCAGCCTCGGATGGGGGTGAGGGCACGATGGAACAGACGCTGATCGTGATCGCGATCGTCCTGGGCGCAGGCGCCTACCTCGGGCGCAAGGCGTGGCTCAAGCTCGCGGCCTCGAAGCAGGCGAAGGCCGGCGGACCCGCGTGCCGGGACTGCTGCCACTAGGCCGCGATCGCGCATGCGCGCCTGCGTGATCACGCGCCCGGGCGGGCCCGCGGTCCTCGAGATCCAGGAGTGCCCGGTCCCCCAGCCCGCCCGCGGCGAGGTGCTGGTGCGGGTGCGCGCCACGGCGCTCAACCGCGCCGACCTGCTCCAGCGGCTCGGCCGCTACCCTGCGCCCCCGGGCTTTTCCGCAGACATCCCGGGGCTCGAGTTCGCCGGCGAGGTCGCCGCGCTGGGGCCCGACGCGAGCGTGTGGCGCGAAGGGGACCGCGTCTTCGGCATCACCGGCGGCGGGGCCCACGCGGAGTTCCTCGTCGCCCACGAGCGCACGCTGGCGCGCATCCCCGACAACCTCTCCTTCGAGAGCGCGGCGGCCGTCCCCGAGTCGTTCATCACCGCGCACGACGCGATGATCACCCAGGCGGGGCTGCGTTCCGGCGAGCGCGTGCTGGTGACCGCGGTGGCCAGCGGCGTGGGACTCGCCGCGGTGCAGCTCGCGCGGGCCACCGGCGCGCGCAGCTTCGGCACCACCCGCACCCCCGCCAAGCTGCAGGCGGCCCGCGACGCGGGACTCGACGCGGGGGTCGCGATCGGGGATGAGCCCGCGGCGCTCGCCGGCGCCGCCCGCGACTGGAGCGATGGGCTCGGGGTGGACGTGGCGCTCGACCTCGTGGGCGGGCGCTACGCGTCGGCCTGCGTCGAGGCGCTCGGCCGGCACGGCCGGCTCATGCTGATCGGCACGATGGGGGGAGCGGCCGCCGACCTCTCGATCCGCACGGTGATGGACCGGCGGCTCACCATCCGGGGAACGGTCCTGCGAGCCCGGCCCCTGGAGGAAAAGATCACCGCGACGCAGGCGTTTGCGCGCCAGGTCGTGCCGCTCCTCGCGGACGAGACCGTGAAACCGACCGTGGATTCGACGTACGATCTCGACAGTATTGCCGCAGCACACGAACAGTTGGAGCGAAACTCGACGGCTGGAAAGATCGTCATCCGGTTGTAGCCCCTCGTCGCGGACTCTGGCATTCTGCGCGCCGGGCCACGATAATCAATGCAGGATCAAGAGCGGCGTGCCCGTAGCCGAGCCCCGCGCACAGGACCCTTGGAGCACATGATGTCCATTCGATCGTTCGTCGATCCCGTGGGGAAGGTCTGGGAGGTCAGCACCGTCGTCCTCCCCACCCGTGAGCTGGTTCCCGGCCATCAGTCGGCGCTTCGGTTCACCGCCGACCGGGAAGTCCGCTTCCTCACTCCTGCTCCCGCCGACTGGGAGGACTGCTCGCGCCTCGAGCTGGTGGGCCACTGGAGCCGCGCGCGGCAGCAGGAGCTGGCCGCGAAGGCCTGAGTCTCAGGCGGGGCTGCAGAGCACCTGGCTCTGCCTCCCCGCCACCTCCTCGAGCTGCCCCACCGGCCCCGCCATCTGTCCCACGACGTCGGGCGCGACCGCGGCTCCCGCCTCGAGCGCCGAGCGCGCGACCGGCAGCCATCCCGCCCCCTCGCGCGCGAGGGTGCAGCCCTGCACCTTCGAGGCAGGGCCCCCGGCGTTCGCCACGTTGGCGGCTTCGGTGAGCGTCGCCTGCGCGGTGCCCAGCGCCACCGCGCCGAGGAGGAACTTGGCCTGGCCCGACGAGCGCACGCTGTCGGCCAGCGCCACGAACCGGAGCGCGAGCTCGTAATCGCGCTTCGCGCGCGTCCCGTTGGCCGCGCGGTAGAGCGCGTTCCCCTTCCCGAGGGCGAACTGCGCGATCGTCGCCGTGTCGCCCCCGCGCGCCAGCCCGCGATGCAGCGCCGCCAGCGCGCTGCCGGGGCGTCCCAGCTCGAACTCTCCCTGCGCGATCGCCAGCTCCCCCTGGGCGAAGGTGGAGTCGAGCCCCACCGCCTGGCGCGTCGCCTCGAGCGCCTCGGCGGTGCGCCCGCGCGCCCGGAGATCCTGCGCGCGCAGCGCGTACAGTTCCGCGCTCTTCGGGAAGAGGGCGAGCCCGCGCGGCAGGGCGCTGTCGGCTTCCGCGCGCACGAACTGCGTGTACAGCGCGTAGAGCATCGCGTCGTCGGGGAAGCGCATCACCCCGCGCGCCGCGGCCTCCACCGCCTGGAGGGGCTGGCCGTTCGCCTTGTACGCGCTCGCCAGCCGCCGGTGGAAACCGGGATCCGCGAGCACTTCCGGGTCGCCCGGATGCTCGGGCGTGCCGAAGAGCAGGTCACCGATGCGCACTGCCTCCTTCCAGTTCCGCGACTCCCACGTCACCCGCCAGGCGAGCCGGCGCAACTCCACGTTCGACGGGTACTTCGCGATCGCGGGGAGGGCGAGCGGCACCGCCCGCGGTGACTGCCCGATCTCCGCGATCGCCGTGATCACGCGCCCCAGCAGCTCGAGGTCGTTCGTGTCCGTGGCGGCGAGCCGCAGCCAGTACCCCGCGGCCTCGGCGGGCCGGTCGAGACGCGCGAGCGCGATGGCCGCGCCCTCGAGGGCGTGCGTGAAGCTGGAGTCGATGGCGAGGATCTCGCGCGCCACCTCGAGCTGCGAGGCGGCGGGCGCGCCGGTGCGGTCGAGCGCCCACATCAGGCAGGTGCGCGCGAGGGTGCTGCGCGGGTAGGCCGCGATCCCCGCGCGCGCCTCGGCGATGGCGCGGCTCCCCTTGCCCTCTCGCAGCGCGTTCTCGCACCGGCGCTGCGGCGCGAGCTGCGCGCGCGCCGCGGTGACCTCCCTCGCCAGCTGCTCCGCGGCGCGATCCAGCTCCGGCGCCACCACCACGGGAAGGAGCTGGCGGAGGTTCCGGTCGCGCGCGAGCACCAGCCGCGCGCGCAGGTGCGTCCCCGCGGCGTCGCGCCACGCGTCGCCCGTGATCACCTCGTCGGCGCGCAGGTACTTCACCATGGTGCGCAGCGCCCCGGCGTCGAGCGGAGCGTCGGGGTCGAACCCGCCCTGCTCCAGCCGGAAGCGCATCTCGCCTCCCGAGAGCACCTGCGCCTCCCGGTCGTTCACCAGCCCTTCCACCCGGTCGCGCACCGCATCGCCCGCGCGGCGGCCGATCTTCCGGTCCTGCCCCGCCGGGAACTCGAAGTTGGGGACGATGATCCCCTGCCGGGTGAACTCCGGCGCCTCCTTCTTCTGGGCGGCGAGCGGGGTGGCGGCGAGGAGCGACGTCGCCCCTCCGATCAGGAGGGCGGCACGGTGCAGCGAGGACATGGTGTGGCGTGGGGGAGGGCGGGATCGTTCGGCGTCGAACGGCTCAACCACCATGCAGCGAAAGAGTCGAATGAAGGGAATCCTTCCAGTGCGATCGGGCATTCGTGCACCCGGGAAGGGTTCGCTTCATTCTGTCCATTCGCTTCATGGTAGTTCCAGCAGTGTGCCCGCGCTGAACCTCGCGCGGGGCGGGCCGGTCACCCTGATACGCGCCGCGCCGGTGGAGCGCTGGTCAGCGCGCGGCGGCCAGGTGCTCGGCGAACCACCCCGCCGCCAGCTCCACCACCTGCTCCATCGCGCCCGGCTCCTCGAACAGGTGCGTCGCACCCGGCACCAGCACCAGCTTTTTCTGCGTCGACCCGAGCGACGCCAGCGCCTCGCGATTGAGCTCGAGCACCGTCACGTCGCGCCCGCCCACGATGAGCAGGGTGGGAGTCGTCACGAAGGAAAGCGCCGCCCCCGCGAGGTCGGGTCGCCCCCCGCGCGACACCACCGCGCGGACGCCCGCGACGCGCGACGCCGCCACCAGCGCGGCCGCGGCGCCGGTGCTCGCGCCGAAGTAGCCGAGGGGGAGCTGGCCTGCCGTTGGATGCGCGCGCACCCACTCCGTGGCCACCACCAGCCGGTCCGCGAGCAGCTCGATGTCGAAGCGCAGCGCGGCGGTGAGGTCGTCCTCCTCCTCCTCCGCGGCGGTGAGGAGGTCGAAGAGCAGCGTCGCGAATCCCGCCTCGTGCAGCGACGCGGCGACCTGGCGATTCCTCGGGCTCATGCGGCTGCTCCCGCTCCCATGCGCGAACAGCACGATGCCCGTCGCCGCGGCGGGGACGGTGAGGTCCCCGTGCAGCAGTCCCCCCGTCACCGGGAGCTCGACCGCCTGCGTCGTGCCCTCGCCCGCCACGTTCGTGCGCATGGTCCCCTCCCCCGCTCAGGTGGTCCGCGCCGTGGAATTCGCCTGCTCCAGCAAGGCCAGCACTTCCTCGTCCTGCGTCTGCGAGAAGTCGCGATACCAGAGCCCCACTCCCATGAACGGGTCCGGCTCGGCCACCGCAACGCACGCGTCGGCCGCGCGCGCGAGCAGCGCCGCCGCCTCCACCGACATCACCGGCGCGGCAGCGATGATCTCCGCCGGATGCTTCTCCCGCACCGCCGCGATGGCGGCGAGCATCGTCGAGCCGGTCGCCACGCCGTCGTCGATGATCGCCACGGAGCTTCCCGCGACCTCCGGGAAGGGATGGTGTTCGTGGTAGATCCGGTCGCGCCGGTCCAGCTCCACGCGCTCGCGCGCGGTGACCGCCTCCACGATCTTCGGCGACACCCCCGCCCGCGCGATGATCTCCTCGTCGAGGTAGCGCAGCCCACCCGACGCCACCGCGCCGAAGGCCAGCTCCTCCTGCCCGGGCACGCCGAGCTTGCGCACGGTGATCACGCCCAGTGGCGCGTGCAGCGCGGCCGCCACCTCGTACCCCACCGGCACGCCGCCCCGCGGCAACGCCAGCACCACCAGCGGGGCGCGCGGCGTCACCCCGCGCAGCGCCCCGGCGAGCTGCCGTCCCGCGTCCACCCGGTCGTCGAACAGCGGGCGCATCCCGTGTCCCCAGGTCCACGCGTCGGGATGCATGGTCAGCCCGCCACGGTCGCGGCCGGCACGTGGTACGCCTTTCGATCCTGTGTCATCGGCCTTCCCCCTCCCACCCCTGCTCGCGCTCATGCGCGGGGGCACGGTACCAACGCCGCATGCGGCGGGCCGCGCCACCCGTCTTCCAGTGTGGCGGATGGGGAGTTCCTGTCCATCGGCGAAAGCCTCCCTCGCCGTGGGCGGAACACACACAGGGCCCGGAGCATCGTGACGCTCCGGGCCCTGTGGCGGTTGCTGATCGATGGCTGAGAGGTGCCGGCCGGAATCGAACCGGCGAATAGCGGTTTTGCAGACCGCTGCCTTACCACTTGGCTACGGCACCGTGATCGTCCCAAGTTATTCCATGACGGGCACTTCCTCAAGCGGATGCTCCCCCACCATTCCGCCGGGAATTCTCGGGCGGCCCGCGTCTTGTACCCGCACCGGGCCATGAATCCTCGTACACCCGAGCCACTTCCGGAGCACGACCGGCGCCTCGGCACCCGCGGGCCGACGCGCGCTTTCTGGGATGCGCTCTTCCAGCTGCTGCGCGGCATCGCCGGCCAGGCCCACTCGCTCTACGCCGCGGTCGGCATCTTCCTCCTCGTCGGGAGCGTGCTCGCGCTCGGCGGCGTCTGGGCCTTCGTTGCCCTGGCCGATCGCGTCGACGACGGCGCCACGCAGGCCTTCGACACCGCGGTGCTCCAATGGGTCGCCCAGCTCCACTTCCCTCGATGGATGGAGCCGGTCACCCTCGAGATCACCATGCTCGGCACGGGCACCGTGGTGTTCATGATCGTCTCGGTGGCGGCGCTCTTCCTCGTGCTCACGAAGCACCGCCACTCGGCGCTCCTGCTCGTGATCGCCACGGCGGGGAGCGTCATCCTCAACAACATCCTCAAGGCCAGCTTCCACCGGCCGCGCCCGCAGGTGTTCCAGTGGGGGACGCATGCCTTCTCGTCGTCGTTCCCCTCGGGGCATGCGATGAGCGCGGCCACGGTGTACCTCACCATCGCCTACCTGGCGGCACGGCTCCACGGCAGCGCCCCGGTGCGCTGGACGATCTGGCTGGTCGCCTTCCTCGTCATCGTCCTCATCGCCACCAGTCGCGTCATCCTCGGCGTGCACTACCCCAGCGACGTGGCGGCCGGCCTCGTCCTCGGCGCGGCGTGGGCCGGCTTCTGCTGGGCGATGCTCGAGGCGCTCCAGCTCTGGGTCAGGCGTCGCGCCCCCGCCTCGGTGGAGGTCGCCCCCGGCTCCCCGGTCCAGCCCACGGGGGACCGGTCGCCCGGCTGACGCCGTTACACTTCGGGCGTGACCGACGACAGCATGGGCGGAGCGCCGCCGAAGCACGACCCCTACGCCGCGCTCCGCCTCCGCGACTTCCGGTGGTACATCGTCTCGCTCTTCACGATGACGCTCGCCACCCAGATGCAGGCCGTGGTCGTGGGATGGCAGGTGTACGACCTCACCCACGATCCCCTCTCCCTGGGGCTCGTGGGGCTCGCCGAGGCGCTCCCCTTCATCGCCCTCGCCCTCCCGTCGGGGCACCTGGCCGACCTGGTGGACCGCCGACGCGTGTCCATGATCGGCCTCAGCGCCACCATGCTCTGCTCGCTCGCGCTGCTGGCGCTCACCTCGGGAGGGGTGGTGCACCCGGGGCACGTGTGGCCGATCTACGCCACGATCTTCGCCATGGGGATCGCGCGCTCCTTCCTCCAGCCGGCCCGCCAGGCGTTCGGGATCGACATCGTCCCGCGCGCCCTCTACCCCAACGCGGTCGCCTGGCGCAGCTCCACCTGGCAGACGGCGGCGGTGGCCGGTCCCGCCCTGGGCGGCCTGCTCTACGGCTTCACCAGTATCACCACGACGTATCTCGTCGTGGCGGCCTTCCTCGTGGTGTCCGTGGCGGGGTTCGGGATGATTCCCTCGCGGCACGAGCCGCGCAGCGAAACCGCGCCTGCCACCTCCATGTCCGACAGCCTGCTCGTGGGCCTGCGTTTCGTGTTCCGCGAGCCGGTGCTCCTGTCGGCGCTCGCCCTGGACCTGTTCTCGGTGCTGCTCGGGGGCGCCGAGGCGCTGCTCCCCGTGTTCGCGCGCGAGATCCTGCACGTGGGGCCGCAGGGGCTTGGGCTCCTCCGCGCCGCCCCCGCCGCGGGGGCGGTGATCATCGGGGTGGCCCTGGCGCACCGCCCCCCCTTCCAGCGCGCCGGGCGTACCCTCCTCCTTGCCGTCGCCGCCTTCGCGGCGGGGATCATCGTCTTCGGCCTGTCCCGCAACTTCTGGCTCTCCCTCGCGGTGCTCGCCTTTTGCGGCATGGCCGACGGGATCAGCGTGGTCATCCGCTCCACCCTCCTGCAGACGCTCACGCCGAAGGAGCTCCTGGGCCGCGTCTCGGCGGTGAACTCGATCTTCATCGGCTCGGCGAACGAGATCGGGGCCTTCGAGTCGGGGGTCACGGCGCGGCTGTTCGGGACGGTGCCCGCGGTGCTCCTCGGCGGGATCGCCTCCCTCGCAGTCGTGGGGATCATCGCCGCGCGGGTACCGAAACTGCGGCGGCTGGGACGGATCGACCGGCACGCCGTGGCCGGGACCTGAACTGGCCCTGTCCCGGGCAGAAAGTGCCGCTTGCATATCGCCAAATCAGCTCTTTGTGAGTCGCAGTTCGTTTGTTTATCGGCGCTTTCTGCGGAATCGTCCGTGATTTTGTGCGTTTCTTGCAATTTTTCGTGATCATCGGATAGATTCGGCCGAGTCGGCCACACCCGCCCTTCACGCCCTCACGCCCGGAGCCCGTCGTCCATGCATTCCCCGTCCACCGTCACCGGCGCCCGTCGCGTTCTCGTCCGCGACGCCGCCGGTCGCTCCCTGACCAGCCCCCCGGAAGCGGCGGGCAACGGCGCGGGGGGCGACCACATCCCCACCTCCGAGTACTTCGGGATCAACACCCTCGGGCATCGCCAGATGCGCGACAAGCTCCCGAAGGACGTCTACAACCGCCTCAAGGCGGCGGTGCGCCACGGGAAGAAGCTCGACCGCGACATCGCTCCCGTGGTGGCCCAGGTCATCAAGGATTGGGCGATCTCCCGCGGGGTGACGCACTTCACCCACTGGTTCCAGCCCATGACGGGGCTGACCGCCGAGAAGCACGACGCCTTCCTCTCGTTCGATGAGGGCGGGCGTCCGGTCGAGGCGTTCACCGCCGAGCAGCTCGTGCAGTCGGAGCCCGATGCCTCGAGCTTTCCCAGCGGCGGCCTGCGCGCCACCTGGGAGGCGCGCGGCTACACCGCGTGGAACCCCGGCTCCCCCGTGTTCATCATGGAGGCGGGCGGGGCCAAGACGCTGTTCGTCCCCTCCGTGTTCGTGGGCTACACCGGCGAGGCGCTCGACGAGGAGACGCCGCTGCTCCGCTCCGGCGACGCCCTGTCGGAGCGGGCGATCGCGCTGCTCGAGCTGCTCGGCGACAAGGGGGTGCACCGCGTGTACCCCAACGTGGGGCCGGAGCAGGAGTTCTTCCTCATCGACCGGGGGCTGTACGCGTCGCGCCCCGACCTCGTGATGGCGCGGCGCACCCTGATCGGCGCCCCGCCCGCCCGTGGCCAGCAGCTCGAGGACCACTACTTCGCCGGGATCCCCGAGCGTGCCCAGGCCTGCATCGCCGAGGTGGAGCGCGAGCTGTACAAGCTCGGCGTGCCGGTGATCACCCGGCACAACGAGGTGGCCCCCTCGCAGTACGAGATGGCGCCGCGCTTCGAGGAGGCGGACCTCGCCTGCGACCACAACCAGCTCATGATGGCCGTGCTGCGCAACGTCGCCATGCGCCACGGCTTCCACGCGCTGATGCACGAGAAGCCCTTCGCCGGGGTGAACGGCAGCGGCAAGCACTGCAACTGGTCGCTCGGCGTCCTCGCCGAGAACCCGGAGCTCGACGGCATCAACCTGCTCAAGCCGGGGAAGACGCCGCACCAGAACCTCCGCTTCCTCGTCTTCCTCGCCGCCGTGCTGCAGGGAGTGCACAAGCACGCGCCGCTGCTGCGCGCCGCGATCGGCTCGGCGGGCAACGAGCACCGTCTCGGGGCCAACGAGGCGCCCCCGGCGATCATCTCGGCCTTCGTCGGCACGATGCTCTCCCACATGATCGAGGACATCATCGAGGGGAAGACCTCCCCCGACAACGCCGGCCAGGCGATGCTGGCGCTCGGCGTCGACAAGCTCCCCGACATCGAGAAGGACAACACCGACCGCAACCGCACGTCGCCCTTCGCCTTCACCGGCAACAAGTTCGAGTTTCGCGCGGTCGGCAGCTCGCAGTCGATCGCCTTCCCGATGACGATGCTCAACGCCGCCGTGGCCGAGGCGATCGGCGACCTCACCGAGCAGCTGCGCAAGGAGCTGGGCGGGAGCAAGGCGAAGAAGGACGTGGAGAACGCGGTGCTCAAGGTGGTGCGCAAGTCGTTCCGGGCGAGCACCCCGATCCGCTTCGAGGGGAACAACTACTCCGAGGAGTGGGTGAAGGAGGCGGCGAAGCGGAAGCTCCCCAACCTGCGTCGCACTCCCGAGGCGCTCGCCCAGCTGCGCACCGACGACGCGCGCGCGCTGATGACCCGCCTCGAGATCCTCAGCGAGGACGAGCTCGAGTCGCGCTACCACGTGCGCGTCGAGCGGTACATCAAGGACATGCTCATCGAGATCCACTCGCTCCGCGAGCTGGTCGATACCTTCGTCCTCCCGGCGGCGTACGCCTTCGCCGGCGAGCTGGCGCAGTCGGCCGCCGCGGCGAAGGCCGCGGGGATCAAGGTGGTGCCGCAGGTGCAGGCGGCGGAACGCGTGGGTTCGATGATCCAGGAGCTGGAGAAGCACCGTGCCGGCCTCGCCGCGGTCCTCGAGAAGGCCGAGGGGATGCACGAGTCGCTCGACACGTGCAGCGCCCTGCTCACCGGCAAGGGGGCCGACGCGATGCAGGCGGTGCGGGCATGTTGCGACGCGATCGAGATGACGGTGCCGGACGCGCTCTGGCCGCTGCCGAAGTACCGGGAGATGCTCTTCCCCGTCTGATCCGGATGTCGCGAAGCGAAGGGCCGTTCCCCGGTGGGGAGCGGCCCTTCATTCGTTTATGTCGTTTCAGTGATATTCGGCACGGTGTTCGCGGGGGCCGCGCCCCAGATTCACGGCCCACCAGATCCGGAGCCCCGCATGCACCACCTGCTTCGCCGCGCGCTCGCGCCGGCCCTCGTGTCGCTCGCCCTCGCCGCCTGCGGCGACAGCACCCTCGCCCCCTTCCAGCCGGAGATCGGCAACGCGGCCGACAACTTCCAGTTCCAGGTGACGGCCCTCACGAACGTGACGACGAGCGTCGAGTATCCCTGGCAGAACTCCGGCACGTCGGCCAACGTGAACCAGTCCACCTCCCTCACCGCGGGGACGGCGAACGTCACGATCCTCGACGCGGCGGGCGCCACGGTCTATGCGAAGGCGCTCACCGAGAACGGCACCTTCCAGACGACCGCCGGGCAGGCGGGAAGCTGGCGCATCCGCGTGGTGCTGCAGGGCGCATCGGGGGCCGTCAACTTCCGCGTGCAGAAGCGCTGATCAGCGCGGCAGCACCACCATCCCCAGGGGGACGCGTCGCATCCCCTCCCAGCGCTGGACCCGGCCGGCCCCGTCGCGCAGCAGGAGCTGCGCGGAGATTCCGCCATCCAGCGCCATCGCCGTGCGACAGCCGAGCGCCCCGGCCAGCGCGGCCTGCTCCGGGGTCGTGATGCCGAAGGGCGCCGAGTCGAGCACGCCACCCAGCGCATCGAACCGGGTCATCGCCAGCAGCACGCCGCCATCGCCGAGGGTGCAGAGCGTGAAGCGCGCATCGCGGTGCGCCAGGTCCACCCCCGAGCCCGCGGTGCGGAGCGCGGCGGGAATCGCGCCGTCCACCAGCAGCGTGGGGTAGGACTGGAAGGCAGCGGACACTCCCGGTGCGGCGTCGGCCGCGATGGGGGGGAAGAGCCAGCGCACGCTCCCCATCGTGTCCACCACGAAGGCGGGCGCAAGGGGCCCGTGGCCCGGGGAGAGCTGCTCGACCCCGTCGCGCACCACCCATCCCCACGGGGAGGCGCCGGTGAACTGCCCCGCGTTGAACGCCGCGATCGCGTTCGCCGGGGCCGCGTCGATCGCCCAGGCGGCGCGCCCGGCGCCCTGTGCCTCCCCGGCCACCGCGCGAAGCCGCACCGCGGCCGGATCGATGCGCACGACGATCACCCGCGTGCGCCACGCCTCCCCTGTGCCGCGCAGCCGGAGCTCCGCCATGTCCACCCCGCGCTGCACCGGCTCCCAGCGCAGGGCGCGCCGCACCGTGGGATCGGCGCCGCGCCAGGCGACGGGGGCGCGATCGGAGCGCCACCACTCCATCCACTCCCCTCCCACCGCCACCGCGAGCGCGCTCGCGGGGAGCGACTGGGCGGCGCCGGCGCGCGGCACGAGGAGGAGGAACGACAACGCCGCGCCCCCGGAGAGGAGCGCGGCGCGCAGGAGGTGAAGCCGCATCAGCCCTTCAGCAGCGCCTCGAGCTCGGCGCGACGCGCCTTGATCCCCTCGAGCTCCTGCTCGGTGTATCCGCAGGTCGTGCCGCCGAGCGCGGTGATGATCCGCTCACGGGCCTGCCCGAGCTGCACCCCCGAGAGCCCCGACGCGCTGCGCACCGCCGACTCGTTGCGGTCGTCGATGGCGCGGATCTGGTCGTTGAGCTGGCGCACCACCCGGCGCAGGGAGTCCCGCTCGGCGATGCGCGCCGAGGGCGCCGGCGGCGTCCCGCACTTCGCCACCATGGCGGCGGTGTCGGCCTTCGTGGGGCCGAACGCCTTCTGGTAATACCAGAGGGTGGAGTCCTGCAGCGCCTTCGCGTGCTCGGTGTCGCCCTTCGCGGCGGCCGCCTGGATCCGCTCGTTGTGCTCGCGCATCACGCGCATCACCTCGGGGCTGCCGCCGCCGTCGGCCTGCATCTTCTCCATCTTCGCTTCCATCACCCCGCGGAAGTGATCGTCCCGGCAGGAGCGGTACTCCCCCTGGCTCTCCTCGGCGCGGCGGATCGACTCGCTGTTCTCCACTTCGTAGAGGCGCTGCTGCGCCGCCTCCTGGCGCGACACGAGCGAGGCGCGCTGCGCGCCGCCGGACTCCTTCTCCACCTTGAGCGCCTTCACGATCCCGTCGAGCCGCGCCGCGGTGAGCTCCACGCGCACGTCGTCGAAGGTGGGGGCGGCGCAGCGGCCGCGGGCCGGCGCCCCCGCCTGGTCCACGCCCGCCTTCTCGGCGGCCTTGTCGCCCGCCTTTTCTCCCACCTTCTCGGCCGCCTTCTCGGCGGCCTTCTTCATCATCTTGCCGAACTGGGCGCTCGCGGGGGCGGGGGCAAGGGCGAGCGACGCGGCCGCGAGGCCGAGGGCGAGGAACCGGGGAGCAGCACGCATGGATCGGGACTCAGGTGGGGGAAGCGGTCCAAGATAGGGGCGCCGGGAGAACACGCCAGATGCCCAACCCCGGCGGTGGGGGGCCGGTCAATCCGGTCTTGTCATTCCGAGGGAGCGCAGCGACCGAGGAATCTTCCGTCGCGCCGGTAGAGGCACGGCTGGCCGGGGGGCTCACCCGGATGTCCGGGCGTAAATCAGTACTTCGCCAGGTACTGCTCCAGCTCCCACGCCGAGACCTGGGTGATGTAGTCCCGCCACTCCTGGCGCTTGGCGTCCACGAAGTGCCGGGCGACGTGCTTGCCCAGCGCCTCGTTGATGACGTCGTCCTTCTCCAGCTCGTCGAGCGCCTCGTTGAGGTCGTGGGGCAGGTCGTCGATCCGCAGCCGCCGCCGCTCGCGGAAGCTCATCTCCCAGATGTTCTCGTTCACCGGCTCGCGCCAGTCGGCCTCGGTCTCGATCCCATCCAGCCCGGCGGCGAGCATCACCGCGAGCGCCAGGTACGGGTTGGCGGCGGGATCGGGCATGCGCTGCTCCACGCGGGTCCCCACCCCGCGCCGGTCGGGCACGCGGATCAGCGGCGAGCGATTGCGCATCGACCACGCCACGTTCACCGGGGCCTCGTAGCCGGGCACGAGCCGCTTGAAGGAATTCACGAGCGGGTTCGTGATCGCGCACATCCCCCGCGCATGCCGCAGCAGCCCGCCGATGTAGTGCAGCGCGACCTTCGACAGCTCCCACTCCGCCTTCGGATCGTGGAAGGCGTTCTCCTTCCCGCGGAAGAGCGACTGGTGCGTGTGCATGCCGCTCCCGTTCTGCCCGTAGATCGGCTTCGGCATGAAGGAGGCGATGAGCCCGAACTGCTGCGCCACGTGCTTCACCACGAAGCGGAAGGTGGCGATGTTGTCGGCCGTGGTGAGCGCGTCGGCGTAGCGGAAGTCGATCTCGTGCTGCCCATGCGCCACTTCGTGGTGCGAGGCCTCCACCTCGAAGCCCATCTGCTCCAGCACGTCCACCATCGCCCGGCGCGCTTCCTCGCCCAGGTCCGCCGGGGCGAGGTCGAAGTAGCCGCCCACGTCGTGCGTCACCGTGCTCGGCGTGCCGTCGGGCCCGGGCTTGAAGAGGAAGAACTCCGCCTCCATCCCCGCGTTCATCGTGTAGCCCATCGCCGCCGCGCGCGCGATCTGGCGCTTCAGCACCCCGCGCGGGTCCCCCGGGAAGGGGGTGCCGTCGGGGCGATTGATGTCGCAGATCACCCGGCCGATGCGCGCCTGCGGGTCCCCCCACGGGTACACCTGGAAGGTGGAGAGGTCCGGGGCGAGGAGCATGTCCGACTCCTCCACCCGCACGAACCCTTCGATCGAGGAACCGTCGAACATCATGTCGCCGGCCAGCGCCTTGGCGAACTGCGACGCGGGCACCTCGACGTTCTTGTTGATCCCGAGGATGTCGGTGAACTGCAGCCGCATCGAGCGCACGGAGAGCGAGTGCGTGAGCTCGAGGATGTCGGCGGCACGGGCGCCCCGGGCGTCGGGGACGAGGGAGCGGGAGGCGGAGCGGCTTCCGGTCATGCTGCAAAGCTGCTCGGGCCGTCACCCGGCAGCAACCCGCGATCGCGCCCCCGGCACATCGATTGCCCCCCCATCCGTGGTCTGCACACGGCAATGCCATTCACCCGTTGGAGGGGATGATGAAGATCCAGGACATCATGACGAAGGACCCGGCCTGCGTGACGCCGGCCACCACGGTGCGCGACGTCGCGCAGCTCATGCAGCGCGAGGACACCGGCGCCATCCCGGTGGTCGAGTCCAGCGACTCCCGACGGCTCGTGGGGATGGTGACCGACCGCGACATCGCCATCCGCGTGGTCGCCGAGGGGCGCGACGGCGACACCCGCGTGAGCGAGGTGATGACGGAGAGCCGGCTGGCCACCCTCAGCGCCGATGCCTCGATGGACGACGTGATGCGCCGGATGGCTGACGAGCAGGTCCGCCGCATCCCCATCGTCGACGAGCGCGGCGCCCTCGTGGGGATCGTCTCCCAGGCCGACGTCGTCCGGAAGGCCCGCGACGACCAGCAGTCCGAGCAGACGGTCGAGGCGATCTCCCGGCCCGGCGGCCAGCACCAGCAGTAGTATTGCGTCACCATGACGCCTTAATGGCGCCATATGAGACCTTTGCCGGGGGCGACGATTCAGCAGCAGGCGCCCCCGGATGCCGGCACCGCCTGAGTTCGTCCAAGTTCCGCCACCGCAACACATTCGCCCGATCCGGCGCGCAACGCATTCGCGCGCCCGGGCGTATAGCGGGGGATGATTCCCACCGCGAAACTTTCCGCGCTCGCGCTGGCCGCGAGCGCGCTGCTGTCGTCGGCGGCCGCCCAGTCCGCCGCCACTTCTGCCGCGTCCGCCCCCCTCGCCGCCGCGCACGGGGTGGCGGCACCCGACACCACCCACCTCTCCCTTTCCGACGCCGTCGGCATCGCCCTCGCCACCTCCGACGAGGTGCAACAGGCGATCGCCCTCACGGAAATCGCCGACGCCCAGGTGACCACCGCCCGCGCCGGCGCCCTCCCCCAGCTGCGCTTCAACAGCGGCTACACCCACCAGTTCGCCAACGCCCGCGCCGCGATCGTGGGGTCGGTGTTCAACCAGCCGAACAGCTACACCTCCACCTTCAGCTTCTCGCAGCCCCTCTTCCAGGGAGGGCGCCTGATCGCCGCCTCGCGCGCCGCAACCGACGTGCGCGCCGCCTCGCGGCTCACCGCCGCCGAGACTCGCGCCACCGTCACTGTCGCCGTCCAGCGGGCGTACCTCGACGCCCTCGTCACCGGACGCATCGCCGGCCTCCAGGCCCGCAACCTCCAGCTCTCCGGCGAGCGCCTCGCGCAGGTGGAGCAGTTCGAGAAGGCTGGCCGGGCGGCGCGCTACGACGTGCTGCGCGCCCGGGTCGAGCGCGCGAACATCGAGCCCCTCGTGATCCAGGCGCGCAACGACCACGAGCTCGCGATGCTCGAGCTCAAGCGCCTCCTGAACATCCCGGTGGAACAGCCGGTGGCGCTCACCACCACGCTCGACCCCGACGCGACGCGCGCCCTCGCCGCGCGGCTGGGCGCGGACGCCGAGTCCGCGCCACTCCCCGTCGGGCGGGCGGCGCTCCAGGCCGCGGAGGCGACCCTTCGGGCGCGGCGTGAAGGGGTGGCGATCGCCCGGGCCGACTTCCTCCCCACCCTCGCCTTCCAGGCCTCGGGGGGCTTCACCGCCCTCCCCCCGGCCGGCCAGAACCGCTTCCCCACCAGCCGCGGGTTCGCCTCCAACGCGCTCTGCCCGGCGGGGAGCGCGGCCACGCGCGTCTGCCAGAACGGGGGGTGGTTCGAGGATGGCTCCTTCGGGTTCACCTTCTCCCTCCCCCTCTTCGACGGCCTGCGCGCCAAGGGCAACCTGGACCTCGCCCAGGCCAACCGCCGCCTCGCCGAGCTCGAACTGCGCCAGACGCGTGAGGAGGTGGCGGTGGACGTCGCCCGCGCGCGCGCCGAGCTGGCGCGCGCCGAGGCGACCTTCGACGCACGCCGCGCCACGAGCAGCGAGGCCGAGGAAGCCTTCCGCCTCGCGACCCTCCGCTTCAACCGCGGCCTCTCCACCCAGCTCGAGGTGACCGACGCGCAGCTCGCGCTCCTCACCGCGCAGACCGGCGAGGCCCGCGCCGTGGCCGAACTCCATCTTGCCAGCGTGGACCTGGCGCGTGCCCTCGGCCGCGCGATCCCGTTGACCGCCGGCGGCGAAGTCCGTCCCGGCGCCGACCGTCCTTCCATGAGCTCCAGTGTCCCGTCGACCCGCTGACTTCGCGCGCCCCGCCTTCCTGTTCCGCCGTGCCGTCGTCGGCGCGGTCCTGCTCGGCTGTTCCACCGCCTGCGGGAGCGACGACACCCAGGCCGCGCCGGCGACCCAGGCCGGGGCGCCCGCCGGCCGCCCCGGCGCCGGGGGGCGCACGGCGCCCACCCTGACCCTCGCAGCGACCGACGTCGCCACGGTGGGCCGGTCCCCCCTCGAGGAATCAGTCGCCATCAACGGGGACCTCCGCCCCATGGAGACCATCGCCGTGCGCGCGCGCATCGAGGGCGACCTCCAGGCGGTGTACGTCCGCGAGGGCCAGTCGGTGCGCCAGGGGGAGCTGCTCGCCCGCTTCGAGGCCACCGAACAGGAGAGCGCGCGCACCAGCGCCGTCGCCGACCGCACCTCCGCCGCCTCCGACCTCTCCACCGCCCGCTGGAACCTGGAGCAGACGCAGGCGCTGTTCACGCAGGGGGCGGTCGCCGAGCGCGACCTGCGCACCGCGCAGCAGCAGGTGGCGGCAGCCCAGGCGCGGCTCGCCGCGGCCGACGCCCGGCTCCGCGCCGCGAGCAACCAGTCGCGCGACACTCGCGTGGTTGCCCCCGCCGCCGGGGTGATCGAGAAGCGCACCGTGCAGCCTGGCGAGCACCTCTCGCGGGGCGCGACGCTGTTCACCCTCGTGCGTGGGCAGACCCTCGAGCTGGCGGCCAACGTTCCGGCCCGCCAGTCGAGCGCCGTGCGCGTGGGGCAGGTCGTCCACTTCGCCGCCGACGGCGCCAGCCTCGACGGGCGCGTGGCCCGGATGAGCCCCACGATCGATCCCACCACACGCACCGCCACCGTGTATGTGCAGGTGCCCAACCCCGGCAACCGCATCCGCGGCGGCACCTTCGCCAGCGGCCGCGTCGTCGCCCGGCGCCTCGACGGCGCCCTCGCCATCCCGCTGGCCGCGGTGCGCCAGTCGCCCACGGGCGACCGGCCGTTCGCCTACGTCATCAGCAGCGACCAGACGGCCGTCGCGGAGCTCACGCTCGGCGTCGTGGACGAGGCCCGCCGCCTCGTGCAGGTGCTCGACGGCCTGCGCGAGGGCGACCGCGTGATCGTGGGGAACGTGGGAACGATCGGGCGCGGCATGAAGGTCGTCGTCGCGGGCAGCCGCGAGGGGAAGTAGCCATGTTCCTGTCCGATGTCTCCATCCGCCGCCCCGTCTTCGCCACCATGATGATGGTGGCGCTCGTGGTGCTCGGCGTCGTGAGTTACCGCCGCCTCGCGATCGATGAGTACCCCGACATCACCTACCCGGTCGTGATCGTGAACACCACCTACCCGGGCGCCAGCCCGGAGGTGATGATGCGCGAGATCTCGAAGCCGATCGAGGAGGCGGTGAACACCACGCAGGGGATCAAGGAGGTCACCTCCACCTCCCTCCAGGGGATCTCGCTGGTGCGCGTGCAGTTCAACCTCGGCGTGGACATCAACAACGCCCGGCAGGAGGTGCAGGGGAAGGTGGCGCGGATCCGGCGGCAGCTGCCGCCGAACACGGAAGACCCGATCATCCAGACATTCGACCCCAACGCATCGCCGATCATGTCGGTGACCGTGCAGAGCGGGGAGCGCTCGCTGCGCGAGCTCACGGACATGGCCGAGGAGGCGATCGCCACCCGCTTCGAGGCGATCCCGGGAGTGGGCGCGGTGAACCGCGTGGGTGGCATCCGCCGCGTGATCCGGGTGCAGCTCGACCCCGACGCCATGCGCGCGTACGGGGTGAGCCCGGCCCAGGTGATCTCGGCGCTCGACCGGGAGAACCAGGAGGTGCCCGCCGGCCGCGTGATCCGCGGCGCGCAGGAGCAGCTGGTGCGCATCACCGGCCGCATCGCCGATCCGATGGCCTTCGGCGACGTGGCGGTGTCGGTGCGCAACGGCGTCGCCGTGAAGGTGCGCGACGTGGCCACGGTGATCGACGGCACCGAGGACCAGCGCAACGCCTCCGAGATCGGCGACGCGCCCACCGTGTCCCTCGACATCCTCAAGATCTCCGGCTCCAACACCGTGGAGGTGGCCGACTCCGTGCGGGCCGCCGCGGCGGACCTCGAGCGCTCGCTCCCGCAGGACGTGCGCCTCCGCGTGATCCGCGACGACTCGCGCCGCATCCGCGATTCCGTGAACGCCGTGCGCCACGAGCTGCTGTTCGGCGCCGTGCTCACGATCCTCATCGTCTATCTGTTCCTGAACTCCTGGCGCTCCACGGTGATCACGGGGCTCACCCTCCCCATCTCGATCATCTCGTCGTTCTTCGTCATGTGGGTGTTCGACTTCACCCTGAACACCATGACGCTCCTGGCGCTGGCGCTCTCGATCGGCCTCCTCATCGACGACGCCATCGTGGTGCGCGAGAACATCGTGCGGCACCTGGAGATGGGGAAGGACCACGACACCGCCGCACGCGAGGGCACCAGCGAGATCGGCCTCGCCGTGTTCTCCACCACCCTGGCCGTGGTGGCCGTGTTCGTGCCCGTGGCGTTCATGGGAGGCATGATCGGCAAGATCTTCTTCCAGTTCGGCGTCACGGTCGCCTTCGCGGTGATCGTCTCCCTCTTCGTGTCGTTCACGCTCGACCCCATGCTGTCGAGCGTGTGGTACGACCCGGAGATCGAGTCCGGCGGCAAGGCCGCCGCGCACGGCGCATTGCACGCCAGCGGCGCCCGGCGGCGGATCAACCCCATCCGCCGCGTGGCGCTCGCGTTCAACGAATGGTTCGAGCGCGTCTCCGACCGCTATCCCGGCTGGCTGGCCGGGGCGCTGCGGCGCCGGTCCGTGGTGCTCGGCGGCGCCGCCGCCTCGATCGTCGCCGCGGTGCTCCTCATCCCCACCCTCGGCTTCACCTGGATGCCCGACGTGGACGGCGGCGAGTTCAACGTCTCCTTCCGCACCACCCCGGGGTCGAGCCTCGAGTACACCGTGGCCAAGGGACGCGAGATCGCCGGGTTCCTCCAGCAGGCGCCCGAGGTGGAGTTCACCTACCTGACCGTGGGCGGCGGCTTCCGCGGCACGCCGAACAACGGCTCCATCTTCGTGCGCCTCCGGGAGAAGAAGGATCGGTCCCGGTCGCTCGCCGAGATCCAGGACGACCTCCGCGGCAAGCTCCGGAACATCCCCGGGGTGCGGCCGTCGATCATGGGCAGCCGCAGCATCTTCGGCGGCTACCGGCAGCCGATCGCGGTGAACGTGCAGGGACCCGAGCCCACGCGCCTCAAGCTGGCCGCGGCGCGCGTCCTCGACACCATGCGGGCCGTCCCGGGGGTCGCCGAGCCGCAGTCGAGTGAGGAAGGGGAGATCCCGCAGCTCGACGTGCGCGTGGACCGCCAGGAGGCGTGGCGCGCGGGGCTGGGGATCGAGACGATCGCGTCCACCCTGCAACCCCTCTTCGCCGGACAGCGGGCGACGCGGTGGGAGGATCCCCAGGGCTACTCGCACGACGTCCTGGTGGTCTATCCCGACTCCATGCGGACCTCGGCCGCCGACGTGGGCGGGATCTCCATTCCCACCACCGGGGGCGGCAGCACCGGCGCCGCCATCGTGCCCCTGTCGCAG
This sequence comes from Gemmatimonadaceae bacterium, assembly GCA_036401195.1. Classification (GTDB taxonomy): domain Bacteria; phylum Gemmatimonadota; class Gemmatimonadetes; order Gemmatimonadales; family Gemmatimonadaceae; genus JACDHQ01. Next base: position 60,972 of record DASWVQ010000013.1, on the reverse strand, counting down.
GTCGCGGAGGTCCGCGCCGGCGTGGGGCCGCAGCAGATCGAACGCCGGGCGCTCGAGCAGCAGGTCTCCATCTCGGCCGGCGTGCTTCCCGGCTACGCCATGGGCGACGTGGCCAATGACGTGAAGGCGGCCATCGGCCGGATGGGCCTTCCCCCCGGCTACCGCACCGTCTTCACCGGCGACGTCCAGAACCTCCAGGAAACCACCGGCTACGTGCTGGAGGCGCTCGGCCTGGCGGTCGTGTTCATCTACCTCATCCTGGCGTCGCTCTTCGGCAGCTTCCTCCAGCCGCTGGCGATCATGCTCGCCCTCCCCCTGTCGTTCATCGGCGTCGCCCTCGCCCTCCTCGTCACGCGCGGGAACATCAACGTGATGACGATGATCGGGGTGATCATGCTGATGGGCCTCGTGACCAAGAACGGGATCCTGCTGGTGGACTTCACGAACCAGCGACGGGCCGAGGGCGTCCCCCGGGACCGGGCGATCCTCGAGGCCGCGCGCATCCGTCTGCGCCCGATCATCATGACCACGGTGGCGATGATCTTCGGGATGATCCCCGCGGCGCTGGCCCTCGGCGAGGGTTCGGAGCAGCGCGCTCCGATGGCGCGGGCGGTGATCGGGGGACTGATCACCTCGACCCTCCTGACGCTGTTCGTGGTGCCGGTGGTGTACACCATGATCGACGACGGGCTGGCCTTTGTGCGCCGGCGACGGGGGTTGGCCGCCGAGCCCCTTCCGGCGGCGGGAGACTGATCCCCCCCGCCTTATCGGTCCATGGACGAGGAAATCGGCGTGGGCGCCCACCGGGCGCTGACGCCGATTTCGTTTGCTGCCTCAGGGCTCCGGGAGGGCTCCAGCTCCGTTGCGGGCCCGGAGCTCCGCGCGCAACGCGGTTGTTCGCGGATGACACTGGTGACGCGGATGACGCGGTGTCGGGATGGCAGTCCCACCGCCGTCGCGCCTCACCGAGCAAGAGTCAACGGCCAGGAACTTTGGAACGGCCCCGGGATGCATGGGCGTCGACCAAGCCGTTCACGAGAGTTCCTGGTCTCAAGGGGCATGAGATTCCCGCCGCCGCCGCATCGGGACCGCGTCACCTGCGTCATTCGCGTCATCCGCGACACACCCCATGGCGCGCAGAGCCCCGACATGTCCCGGACCGACCCGCGCGTCTTCGTGGGGCGGCACCCATGGGCCGCCCGGTGGCCCCGGAAATCGTCGATGATCCCTTCCGTTTTCGTGAGGGAACCGGGCGCCGGGTTGTCAGCCGTCCCGTGATGTGTTGGAATCGCCGCCCACCCGGCCTCGCCCCCGCTTGACCTTTGATCGGTTCAGTAGTAAAAGGAGGCCAGTGCAGGAATGCACGCATGAGGCATGCGACGTGCAGCCGGGCCGCGCCCGTATGCGCCGTGCCGGGCCGCTCTCGTGGCCACCTACTGACAGAGATCCCGCAACCCTGAAGGAGGCGCTATGCCGCGCGGTGAAGAAGTGGAGCTCCAGTTCGCTGATCGGGACGACGAGGCCGACGATCTCGGCTACGGCGGCGGAGGCGGCGGATCCTCGTACGACGACGACGAGGAGGAGAACGGCGGCTGGATGACCCACCGCGACGAGACCGAGGATCTCTGGGACTCGACGGACGACGAGGACGACGACGAGGAAGAAGGGGAGGAGACGGAGGAAGAGACGATCGGCGCCGTCGACGAGGACGACGACGACCTGTTCACCGTCCCCGCGGCCCGGAGCCCCCGAAGCGGTGGCAACGCCACGGCGAGCAGCCTCGCCGGCGGTGCCTCGCCCAGCCCCGCGGCGAAGGGCTCCACGTCGAAGTCCGCCCCGAAGGCGGAATCGCCGGCGAAGGCCGCCCCCGCACGGAAGCCCGCTCCGGCAGGGAACGGCGGTGCGGTGAAGGCGGCGCCGGCGAAGCAGGCGGCGCCCGCGAAGCAGGCCGCCCCCGCGAAGCAGGCCGCCCCCGCGAAGAAGGCCGCCCCCGCGAAGAAGGCGGCGCCCGCGAAGAAGGGCGTCGCGAAGAAGGGCGTCGCGAAGAAGGGCGTCGCGAAGAAGGGCGTCGTGAAGAAGGGCGTCGCGAAGAAGGGCGTCGTGAAGAAGGGCGTCGCGAAGAAGGGCGTCGCGAAGAAGGGCGTCGTGAAGAAGGGCGTCGTGAAGAAGGGCGTCGTGAAGAAGGGCGCGGCGAAGAAGGGCGTCGCGAAGAAGGGCGGGGCGAAGAAGGGCGGGGCGAAGAAAGTTGCCCGCCGCCGCTGATCGCGAGCGCCCCCTGCTCCTGACCACCGGGATGGCGCTCGCCCGCGCCATCACGGTGGATCGGGCCCTCCACGAGGCGGGCCACCAGCTCCTCCACACGCTCTCGTGCGATGGCGTCGCCATCGCGCTGCTCGACGAAGAGGGCGGCTCCCCGCGGCTCGTGCACCAGGTCGGGTTCGATGGCGAGCCCCCCGCCGCTGCCCCCCCCGCGACCCTCGCCGCCGACTGGGAGGGGGTGATCGCCAGCGGGACGACGACGTCGCGCTCCCTCCCGGGCGCCGTGCAGCTCACGGTCCCGGTGTCGGCGAATGGGGCGGCTCGCGGAGCGCTCACCGTCGTGACCCCGGCCGACCGAGATCCTGCCCGGGGCATGGAGCTCGAGCGGCTCGTGAGCGGCGTCGGCGCGCAGCTCGCCGTCGCCCTCGATCGTGCCGCCCTCCTCGCCCGGCTGGAGCACCGGCGCCGGGTCACCACCGCCGGCGAGGTCGCTGCCGGGATCGCCCACGAGCTCCGGAATCCCCTCTTCGGGATCTCCAGCGCCGCCCAGCTCCTGCGCTTCCGGGTGCAGGAGGATCCAGTGATCGAGAAGAACGTGGGCCGCATCCTGCGCGAGGTGGAGCGCCTCAACACCCTCACCAGCGCCCTGCTCGAGTTCGGCCGCCCCGCCCCCCTCCGGAAGGCGCCGGTGGATCCCGACGCGGTCTGGGACGACGTCCTGGGGCTCCAGCGCGGGCGCCTCGAGAGCCGGGCGCTCCGCGTGGGGAGGGAGCGCGCCAGCCCTCCCGCCCGGGTGGACGGCGACGCCGAGCAGCTGGCGCAGCTGTTCACCCAGCTGCTGGTGAACGCGATCGATGCCGCCCCCGAGGGCACCGACCTCTCCCTCGTGACCACCCGGCTCCCCGACGGGAGCTGGCGTGGACGGCTCGCCAACGGGGGGTCACCCATCGCCCCCGACGCCCTGCCACGGGTGTTCGACCTGTTCTTCTCGACGAAGGCCGGGGCCACCGGGATCGGCCTGCCGATCGCCCAGCGGATCGCGGAGGCGCACGGCGGTACCCTCTCGCTGGAGAGCTCGGGGCTCGGGGGCACCACGGCCGTGGTGATCCTTCCGGCGCAAGCGGGGTGACTCGCGGCGCCGGGGGGTTATTTTGCGTCCATGGCTGAATCCCCCGTCGCCCTCCTTCGCGCCCACGCCCGGTACGCGCCGTGGAATGCCCGCGGCCTTGCCGCCCACGTGACCGCCCTCGTCGACGCGGCCGGCATCCGGCCCACGAACGCCTCCGCCCGGCAGGCCCCCAGCGCCCGGTCCGTTCGCTTCTACGTCGCCAACGGCCTGCTCGACCGCCCGGAGGGGACCGGGACTTCGGCCACGTACAACTACCGGCACTTCCTCCAGCTCCTCGCCATCAAGATCCGGCAGCGCGAGGGGGCCACGCTGGAAACGATCAAGAAGGAGATGCGCGACCAGACCGGCGACGCCCTCGAACGCCGGATCGCCACCTCCCTCGCTCCCGCCCTCGGCGCGGGGGCCGACAGGGCCCAGGCGCAGGACGACACCGAGCCGCGCAGCTGGCGCCGGCTCCCCGTGGCCGATGGCATCGAGCTCCACGTGCGCGACGACTCCCCCGCGGCCCGCGAGGAAGCGCTCATCGCCATGCGCGAGGCGGTGCGCGCCGCGCTCGGGCGGGCGGATATCCGCTAGAGGATCCGCGAGAGCAGCACCGCGCCGGTTTCCATGATTCGCTCCCACCTGCCGCGTTGCCGGAACTCGTCGAGCCGGATCTCCTTCGCGTAGCGCAGGTCCTCCAGGAACGCCGCCTCCATCGCCGCGCCGAACTGGGGGTCGAGCACCACCAGGTTCGACTCGTTGTTGAAGGCCATCGACCGGTTGTCGAAGTTCATCGACCCGATCGTGCCCCACGTGCCATCGGCGACGATCGTCTTCGCGTGCATCATCGTGGGCTGGTACTCGTACACCTTCACCCCGCCGCGCAGCAGCTCCTCGTAGTGCGCGCGCCCCGCGTACCACGTGGTCTTCACGTCGGTCTCCGGCCCCACCGTCAGCACCCGCACGTCCACCCCCCGCTTCGCGGCGCGGATCATCCCGCGGCGGAAGTCGTCGTCGGGGACGAAGTACGAGTTCGCGATCCAGAGCCGCTTCCTCGCCCCCGCGATGGTGAGCGCGATGAACCGCTCGGCCGGCGTGCTCCCCGTCGTGGGCACCGCGAACAGCACCCCCGCCGTCATCCCCCCCTCCGCCACGCGGAAGGTCTCCCGCGGGAAGAACAGGTCCCCCGTGATCAGCTCCCCCGTGGATTCCGCCCACCCGGAGGCGAAGGCGGCCTGCAGGTACATCACGCTGGGCCCCTCGAAGCGCACGTTCCCCTCGCGCCACTGGTCCTTGCGCCGCCCGTCGCCGAGCCAGTAGTCGGCCAGCCCGAACCCCCCGGTGTAGGCCACGCGCCCGTCCACCACCACCACGCGCACGTGCGAGCGGTCGGTGGCGCTGTGCAGCGAGTACCAGTGGAGCTTCCGCAGCAGCGCCACCTCCACCCCGGCCTGCTTGAGGCTGTCCGTCCATCCACCCACCAGGTGCTGCGAGCCGAAGGCATCCAGCAGCAGCAGCACCCGGACGCCGGCGCGCGCACGCTCGATCAGGTGCGCCTTCACCGAGTCGGCGACCGCGCCCGGGAGCGAGTAGTACATCTGCATGGTGATCGTGTGGCGCGCCGTGGAGAGATCGGCGTACAGCCGCGGGTAGACGCTCCCGTTCAGCACCATCTCCACCTGGTTCCCCGGCTCGAGGGCGATCCCGGTGTACAGCTCGATCGAGTGGGCGAACAGGGAGTCCCCGATCGGTGGGGGGCCCTTCCCGTCGCCCTCCGCGATCACGCGGCTCACCGGCGTCCCCCGGGTGAGGGAGAGCACGCCGATCAGGGCGAAGAGGACGAGGACGATCAGCCCGACGACGATTCCAACCCGCTTGGCACGGCTCATGGCGGGCCGGACAGGTCATGGAACGTGCCAGCGGAGGAAACGGATTGTCGCCCCGTCATTCCGCATCCTCCGATTCGCCCGTAAGCTTCCCTCATGGCGACCGTGCTGATCACTGGCGTGGGGCGGGAGGGGCAGGTTGGCGAAGCCGTGGCCGCCGCCTTCGCGGGCCGGGGCGACGTGGTCCTCCTCGTGGACCGCGCCGCCGAGCAGGTGGAGGCGCGTGCCCTCGGGCTCCGCGACGCGGGCCACATGGCGCACGGCTACGCCTGCGACCTCACCGACGAAGCGCAGGTCGCCGCCCTCGTGGGGCACGTGGTGTCGCACCATGGCGCATCGCTCGACGCCCTGGTGAACCTGGCGGGCGGCTGGGTGGGGGGCGGGAGCGTCGCCGCCACGGAGCTCGCCGTGTGGGACCGGCTGTTCGCCATCAACGTGCGCACCGCCCTCGTCACCACCCGCGCCTTCCTTCCCGCCCTGCGCGCCGCGCGCGGCGCGATCGTGTGCTTCGCGTCCGAGGCGGTGCTCCCCGGGGCCGACGTCGCGGGGATGGCGGCCTATGCCGCGTCGAAGCAGGGGGTGGCCACGCTGGTCAGCGCCCTCGCCAGCGAGGAGCGGGCGCACGGGGTACGCGCCAACGCGGTGGCTCCCGCCTCGATCCGCACCCGGGACAACCTGGCGGCGATGAGCGCCGGCGAGCGATACGTGGAGCGCGAGGATGTTGCCGCCGCGGTCCTCTGGCTCTGCTCCCCCGCGGCCGCCGCGGTCACGGGCCAGGTCATCCGCCTCGCGCCATGACCACCCGTCGCGCCTCGAACGCCGACGTGGGCCGCCGCCGGGCCCCCGCGCGCCAGATCCCCGTGGATCGCTCCCTCGAGGCGCTCCCCCTCTTCCGCCTCAGCGACTCGGCGGAGGAGGGGGCCATCGCCTTCACCACGCTCGAGGGAGGGCGCTGGCGCGTGCTCCCCGCCCCGGGCGACCGCCTCCCCGGCACCTTCGACCAGGACGTCTGGGTGGAGCTGCTCCACCGGTGGCACGAGGCGGGTGCCCCGCCGGACGGCACGGTGACCTTCACCCTTCATGCCTTCCTGCGATCCATGGGGCGCCGGGTGGATGGGCGCACGTACGAGCAGCTGCGCGCGGCGCTCGCGCGAATGGAGAAGACCACGCTGGAGTCGTCGGGCGCGTACCTGAGCGCCCCCGCCGGCCGCTGCGTGGACCTCACCTTTTCCCTCCTCGGCGGCGTGACCATCGAGCGTCGTCGCATCCTCGACCGCGAGCAACTGGCCCTCTTCCCCACCCTCTCGGTCGCTGAGCCCGGCGTGGCCCGCGTCACCATCGCGCAGCCGGTGCGGGAGAACATCGCCGCGGGCCACACCGCCCTGCTCGCGGTGGCCCGCTACCTGGAGCTCGGCTCCCCGGTGGCCCGGCGACTCTACCGGCTCCTGGAAGTGGCGCGCGCCGAGAACCGGCTGGCCTGGCGGCTCCCCCTGGAGCGGCTCGCCGAGCAGCTGCCCCTCGTGCAGCGATACCCGTCGCACCTGCAGCGCGTCCTCAAGCCCGCGCATCAGGCGCTGCGCGAGGCGGGGGTCGTCCGGGAGGCGGTGATCCGTCAGGAGGACCGCGAATGGTTCGCCGAATACGTGCTGGCCGTGCGCGGACAGCCCCCCGCCTGAGGGGGGAAAGAAACCGTTTTCCCGCAGCCGGGGTATAGCTTCCAGACCCTCATGACCACCAAGCTCGTGCGACCCGTCCGGCGGGAGATCCTGATCGACGGCGAGCCCTTCACCGTCGTCATCTCCCCCCAGGGAATCCGGCTGACGAAGAAGCGCTTCCGCGCCGGTCGCGGCGTGAGCTGGAAGGTGATCTGGGAGGGGCTGGAGCGGGCCGCCCGGGAGGGCGCCGCCGACGGGAGCCGAGATGGCGCTGGTCATGCAACTGGCCAAAGCAGCAGTGGCTCACTAGCCTCAAGCAACCGCATACCCTAAGGAAGCTCATGCGTCGTTCCCGCTGGAGCCGTGCCGCCCTCGCCGGGGTGCTCCTCCTTCCGATCATCGCCGGAGGCGCCGCGCTCCAGGCGCGCGACACCTACGAAGGCGCGCAGCTGTTCGACGACGTGCGCCGCCTCGTGGCGAACAAGTTCGTGGACACCGTCGGCGACGCCGACCTGTACGAGAAGGCCGCGCGCGGGCTGGTGGAGGAGCTGAACGATCCGTACAGCGAGCTCCTCTCGCCCAAGCAGATGAAGGACTTCACCCGCAACACGGGTGGGCGCTACGGCGGCGTGGGGATGCTGATCGAGCCCACGGAGACCGGCACCGCGGTGAGCACCGTCTTCCCGAACACGCCGGCCGAACGCGCCGGCGTGCGCGCCGGCGATCGCATCCTGATGGTGGACACCATCTCCGCGCGTGGGTGGAAGACGCAGCAGGTCTCCGATTACGTGACCGGCGAGCCGGGCACGAAGGTGGGGATCACCTTCGGGCGCCCGGGGGTCACCGACCCGATCAAGGTGCAGTTCACCCGCGAGGTGATCCACGTCCCCGCGGTGCCGTACACGCTCGTCCTCGACCACGGCATCGGCTACATCCCCCTCCAGCGGTTCAACGAGACCGCGGCGGAGGAGGTGGCGGAGGGCGCGAAGAAGCTGCTCCGTGATGGCGCGCGCTCGATCATCCTCGACCTGCGCGGCAACCCGGGCGGGATCCTCGAGCAGTCGCTGGACATCAGCAACCTGTTCCTGAAGGAAGGGCAGGAGATCGCCAGCGTCCGCGGTCGCGGCACGCCGCCGCAGGTGTACACGGCGCGGGGCGCCACGCTGCTCCCCGGCACCCCGGTGGTCGTCCTCACCGACGAAGGCTCGGCCTCGGCGTCGGAGATCGTCGCCGGCGCGCTCCAGGACCACGATCGCGCCCTCGTCGTGGGCGAGACCAGCTTCGGCAAGGGGCTGGTGCAGTCGGTGTTCAACCTCGAGGGGGGCTACGCCCTGAAGCTCACCACGGCGAAGTGGTACACGCCCAGCGGGCGCTCCATCCAGCGGGAGCGGAAGTTCGAGAATGGGCGCTTCGTCGAGGTGCCGCCGGACACCAACGAGACCGAGGCGAGCAAGAAGCAGCGCCCGGCCTTCAAGTCCGACATGGGCCGCACCGTGTACGGCGGCGGCGGCGTCACCCCCGACATCCTCGTGAAGGACGACACCCTCACGACGGTGGAGCAGAAGGTGGCGCGCGCGCTGGCGGCGAAGCTCCAGGAGTCGAGCAACGTGATCGCCGATTACGCCTTCGAGCTGTCGCGGAGCGTGCCGGCGGCGTTCCAGGTGCAGCCGGCCTGGCGCGCGGAGCTCCTGCGTCGCCTCGAGTCCAAGGGCGTGACGGTGGATGCCGCCGACTGGGCGGGGGCCGGCCGCTACGTGGACCGCGCGCTCGAGCAGCGGGTCGCGCGCGCGCAGTCGGGCGACTCGACCGCCCGGCGCCGCGACATTAAGTTCGACCAGCCCCTCCAGAAGGCCATCGAGGTGCTGTCCCGCGCGTCGTCGCAGAAGGATCTCTTCGCGATCGCCGATGCGGAGAAGGCGCGCCACGCGATGGCCCGCACTCCCTGATCCCTTCGAGCCCGCGAGGGCCCTCCATGCCCCGTTCGCATCGCTCCGTCACCGCCGCCCGGTTCGCCGTGGCGGCGGTGGTTGCATCCACCCTCGCCGCCGGCGCCTGCGCGCGCCGCGGCGCCACGCTGCGGACCATCGCGCCCGAGCCGGGCGAATCGCACCTCACGAACATCCGGCAGCTCACCAACGGCGGGGAGAACGCCGAGGCCTATTTCAGCCACGACGGCCGCCGCCTGATCTTCCAGTCCACCCGCGAGGGGCGCAGCTGCGACCAGCAGTACGTGATGGACGTGGACGGCGGCAACGTGCACCGCGTGAGCAACGGCCTCGGGAAGACCACCTGCGGCTACTTCATGCAGGGCGACCGGCGGATCTTCTTCGGCTCCTCGCATGCCATGGAGACGGCGTGTCCCGAGCGCCCGGACCCGAGCAAGGGCTACGTGTGGCGGCTCGACCCGTTCGACATCTACACCGCGAACCCCGACGGCTCCGACCTGCGGCAGCTCACGAACTACGGCGTGTACACCACCGAGGGAATCCTCTCTCCCGACGGCACGCGCATCGTGTTCACCTCGCTCAAGGACGGGGACCTCGACATCTACGTGATGAACGTGGATGGCTCCGGGGTGAAGCGCCTCACCAGCACGCCCGGCTACGACGGCGGCCCCTGGTGGTCGCCCGACGGGACGAAGATCGCCTATCGCGCCTGGCATCCCACCGGGGCGGCGCTCGACGAGTACCGCGCGCTGCTCGCGCAGCGGCTCGTGCGGCCGAGCCGCATGGAGCTGTTCGTGATGAACGCCGACGGCAGCGGGCAGCGGCAGGTGACCGAGCTGGGAGGCGCCAACTTCGGCCCCTCGTGGACTCCCGACGGGCGGCGGCTCATCTTCTCGTCGAACTACCGGAATCCGCGCAGCCGCAACTTCGACCTGTTCCTCGTGGACGCGTCGCTCGAGCGGGCGGGCGCGGCGCAGCTGGAGCAGGTGACGACCCACGGGGACTTCGACGGCTTCCCCATGTTCAGCCCCGACGGCCGCCAGCTCGTCTGGGCCTCGAACCGGGCCGACGCGAAGCCCGGAGAAACCAACATCTTCATCGCCGACTGGACCCGTTGAGCGTCTTGCGAGGTGCGGCGGCTGCCGCACCTCGCGGAGGGCTTGCAGCGATCCCATCCACGAGTGGCTCTCCTGCGACGGGCGGGGGAGCCACTTTGGCGTGAGTGCCCATCGGGTTTCTTCCCCTGGCGGGCCCGGCTACGAGAAGGTGATAGCCGACAGAATGTCGGATCGAGTCACGGTCATGGTGACCGACGCATAAGTCGAGTGATCCCATCCGCTTCCGTGCTCGCCCTTGGCGATGCCGTATGATTTCGTGACACCATGCACACGCATTTCCCGGAGCGCCCTGTGCGCCGCCATGGGCAAAATCGCGCAACATCAGTAGCCAAAAGGGGTTGGCTAACGTGATGTCACGTTTCTGGTCATTGTTAAATCTGTTGCCACGGCCCAGATTATTCGTCACTTGAGGGACGACCGATCCGGCGACGAGGCCGGGTCTCGGCAGTCCAGGACTGCCAGGCGCCCCGAGGGTTTTCGATGGTCTTCCCGCTTCGTGTGAACATGCCGAGCCGACGCTGGCCCGCACTGCTGGTCTTCAGCGCCGCCCTGTGGGCGACGCCTTTTGTTTCCCTGCACGCGCAGGTCTGCCAGGCGTCGAACACCCCGCCGGGGACCAACGCGAACCCGCAGTGCAACGTGCAGGTCGCGGCCTCCGTCCAGGTGCCGCACCTGCTCCAGCTGACCACGTCCGGCACGACGAGCACCCTGCTGCCGCCCGGCATCGCGCAGTACGACTCCTCCGCCGCCGCCACCACCGCGGGCAACCCCAACGGCCACCCGGGGGCGATCGCGCGCGCCACCCCCTTCGTGGTCTCCGTGAAGGGCAACCGCGCCTGGCAGCTGAAGATCTCCGCCTTCACCGCGAACTGGTCGTTCACCCAGGACGCCACCTACGCCGTGCCCCGCACCGGCAGCAAGGCGGCGGGGGACTTCTACTGGTCCACCGATCCGGACAACGCCTTCCAGTCGCTCACCACGACCGGCGCCGTGATCGCCTCGAACCCCACCGGCTCCTCCATCTCCTACAACCTGTACTACCGGGTGAAGTGGGACTACACGGTGGACGTGCCGGGCAAGTACGACCTCACCGTCGTGTACACGCTGATCGGGCAGTAGGCAGGAAATCGCAGGACCGTACGTGCAGTCGCAGTCGCACTCGCAGTCGGCATGACACCTTCGGCAGTCCCCCCACGCTCCGGGAAGCGGAGCATCATCACCAGGAGATTCACCATGAAGTTCACCACCACCCTCCGGCTCGCGGCGCTGTTCGGCGTCGTCGCGTCGGCCGGCACGGCGCAGGCGCAGGCCAACTGCAACGCCACCAGCACCGGCCCGATCACCTTCGCGACCGGCGCCCCCACCCCCACCGCGGCGAACCCCGCCTGCGACGTGGGCGACGCGATGACCGCGACGGTGCAGCACGTGCTCCGCCTCGAGATCGCGAGCAACACCACCAACCTCGGCACCATCGGCCAGGTCCAGTTCGACTCCACCGCGAACGCCGCGAACATGAACGCGTGGCCGTTCACCCTCGGCCCCGAGATCAGCGCCAAGGGCAACCGCGCCTTCAAGGTCTACGTCCGCTCGACGGGCGCCAACTGGGGCTGGACCGGCGGCGGCACCTACAATGTCGGCGCCACGCTGACGGCGAACCCCAACAAGCCCATCGGCGACTTTGTTTATGCGGTGGCTGACAGCGGCGTGACCGGCGCGCTCGCCTCGGGCTACGCCGCCCTCACCCAGACCGACGCCGAAATCCTCTCCCAGGCACCCAAGGGCGGCCGCCTCGTCAAGCAGATGCACTACCGCACCGCCTGGAAGTACGAGAACGACATCCCGGGGAACTACGCCCTGACCGTCGTCTACACGATCGTCGGCCAGTAACCCGGACCCAGCGACGCTGCTGGCGCTTCGCGTGATGCGCGAATCGACGATTCGACTCGTGGTGATGACCACCCTCCTGGTGGTGATGTCGGGCCGGGGGGCGGCGGCGCAGACTGCCTGCGACGCCGTCTCCCCCGCGCCGGACAACCCCACCTGCGGGCGCGTCTCCGTCACGACCGCCTCCGTGCCGCACATCCTGCGGCTGGAGCTCAGCACCCTCAACACGCCCATGGCTCCCCCCGACGTGGAGCAGTTCGACTCCACCCGGGTGGCGACCACGCCGGACCAGCTCCCCCTCACCACCGGTCCCGTGGTGACGGTGAAGGCCAACCGCCCCTGGCGGCTGACCGTGGAAGCGATGGAGCCCGCGTTCACCTTCACCCCCGACCCGCTCTATCAGCTGGGGCATCCCACCGGGAAGCCGGCGTCGGACCTGGCCTGGTCTGTGACGCAGGGCACCGGATTTCGTCCGCTTGATGCAGCCTCCCCTCAGGAGGTCGCCTCGAGCGCGACCCGCGGATCCTATGCGCAGTACACGATGTACTACCGCACCAGGTGGCGGTACGACGTCGATGTCCCGGGCACCTATGCGCTGAGCGTCAGCTACACCATCATCGGCCAGTAGGAGCCTTCCCGTGCGTCCCTTCCCGACCCTGCGTGGCACCCGTCGGCTCCCGCCGCCGACGGCGAAGCAGCTCCCCGCCCTGGCACTGACGTTCCTCGTCGCCCTCGGCGCCCTCCTCGCCGTCCCCGCGACGGGCCAGGCGCAGATCTCGGTGGACCAGGTGGAGGTGTTCCTCGCCCCGGGGCTCCCGAACCGCCAGACGGCGGTCGTGAACGTGGCGAACGTGGGCGACAAGCCGATCCAGGCCACGCTCTACATCAACGACTGGGACCGCGACCTCACGGGCGACACTCGCTTTTTCCCGGTGGGGCAGGTGAGCCAGTCCTGCCGCGATCGCGTGCAGATCTTTCCCACCGCCCTCCGCCTCGAGCCGCGCTCCGAGCAGGCGGTGCGCATCACCTACACGGGCCCCGATTCGCTTCGCCAGGCCTGCTGGAACGTGGTGTTCGTGGAGATGGCCGACCTCCAACCCGTGCAGGGCCGGGTGGTGCAGTACGTCCTCCGCGCCGGCGTGAAGATCTATGTCGAACCCGCCGGCCTCGCGCGCGATGGGGCCGTCGAGGACATGCGCATCGCCGCGCACACCCTCACGCGCGACGAGCTCACGAAGGTGCCCGCCGGCGTGACGGTGGACAGCGCGCGCTCCGACGTGTCGCTCCTCTTCCGCAACCACGGGGGGATCCAGATCCGCCCGGTCGGTCGCGTGGAGATCCGCCGCCAGGACAACTCCGTCGCCGCCTCGGTGCCCGTCGACGAGTTCCCCGTACTGCCGGGCGCCGAGCGCCGGATGCTCGTCCCGCTCCCCACGCTGCCCGCCGGGAAGTACATCGCGATCGCGCTGCTCGACTTCGGCGGCGCGGAGATCGCCGGCGGCCAGGTCGAATTCGAGCGACGGTAACATGTCCCGCTGGTGGAGCCCGGCGGCGGGGCATGCCGCGCTCCTCCTGCTCGGGGCGATGCTGTTTCCCGGAGTGGCGTCTGCCCAGCAGACGACGCTCACCCTCACGAACAACGGACTCGCCATCCCCACCGGGGTGGCGATCGATTCCACCCACTACAACGCCGGGTGGGTCTGCGCCACGGGCAGCATGGGCTACGAGGTGCGCGCGATTTCGGGAAACACCGCGCGCACGGCCACGCTCTTCATGCGCGCCAACGGCGCGATCACCGGCGGCCAGGCGGGCAAGCTCGCCGACCTCCAATGGCGGATCGGGACCCCGTGCAGCCCCACGGTTGCCGGCACCGGGTGGACCTCGCTCACGCAGGTGGACGCCACCGTCGAGGCGGGGAGCATCAAGGCGAATGGCCCGGCCAATGGCCGCTTCTTTTCCGACGTCGTCTACTTCCGCTTCCTGCTCGCCTGGTCGACCGACCTGGGCGCGACGACGTTCACCCTGCCGCAGCTGATCTTCACGGTCAGCCAGTGACCATGCGGCACCTCCTGCTCACCTCCGCGCTGCTCGCGGCCGTCCTGGTTCGCAGCGCCGGCGCGCAGGTCACCGTCGGTTCCACCGTGCGGCCGCCGGCCCGCGGGCGCGCGGGCGACCTCCCCGATCGGCCGGCGCCTGGCGCGGTCGCCGCACGGGTCGTCGTCACCGGGGCGCCGCGCAGCTACCAGGTGGTCCGCGTCGCGCTGCCCGACGGATTCCCCGATTCCGTCACCGTGAGCTATCGCGCGCGTTCCCTCGGCACAGCCACGCTCATCAGCGGCACCGCCGGGACGCTTTCCGCCGGCGTGGACCGGGGCGTGTCGCTGGTCATCGGCATCCCGGCGCGCGCACGCGCGGGCCGGGTGCCGGCCGCGGAGGTGACCTTCACTGGCCCGGGCGAACTGCTGGCCACTGTCATCGTGGACATGGAGGTCTCCCTCGTCCAGGCGGTCCAGGTGGACGTGCTTCGTCCCACGCTCGGTGCGCGGCCGGGGCAGGAGGTCCGGATCCCCTATCAGCTGCTCAATCGTGGCAACGCCCGTGACACGGTGGGGGTGCACGTCGACCTCCCCTGGGGATGGACGGCGATCAGCGGCGCCGACAGCCTGCTGGCGATCGAATCGGGTGCCGCCGTCCGGCGCGAGCTCGTGGCCCGCGTGTCGAAGATGGCCTCGTCGGGCAGCTATGGCCTGCAGATCCGCGCGCGGCGCGACAGCCTGGAGGCGGGATCCGATCGCGCGACGATCGACGTCACGGGCCCGCTCACCCGATCCGCGGGCGATGCGATCTCCCTCACCACGGGGCTGAGCCTCGTGAGTGGCGCGAACGGCGGGCGGACCGCGGTGATCAACTACGGGCTGGGTGGCCCCATCTGGGGCAAGCTCTCGTTTCGCACCGACTTCGCCACCAACACCCGCATCGACGCGAAGAATCGCTATCGCCTCTCGAGCCTCGGGCAGCTGCCGCAGCCGCCGAACTTCTCCCTCTTCACCCCCACCTGGCGCGCGAACGCGGGGTCGGTGGGATTCTCGTACTCAGACGTCCTCGGCCAGAACGTGGGTGGGCGCGGCGGATCGTTCAGCTACGACGGCCAGCGCTACGCCGGCCAGCTGCTGGTGTCGCGCACGGCGGGCTCGCCCGGCGATTCCGTGAAGCCGAACGTGGCCCTGCGTCTCGGGACACGCGTCGGGAGCAACTGGGTCTCCGCCACGGCGGTGCACGCCGAGGAATCGTTCGGCGCGCAGCGCCGCCTGGAGGCCATCGGGGCCAGCTTCCTCGCCCCCCGTGCGTTCGGCGGGCAGGTCACCTCCGACGTGGCCTACCGGCGGTTCGTGGGAGGAAGTGGCATCGGGGTGCTCGGCGACTACACGCGGATCGCCGGTGCGGAGGACCGCCTGCAGCTCAGGGCGTCGTTCGCCCCGGGGGGGACCAGTGCCTTCGCGCTGTCGCGTGCCAACGTCGCCGCGTCGGTCACGCGCCGGATGAACAAGCGGCTGATGCTCGACGGCCAGGGGTGGTACACGAGCGATGGTGAGGCGGGCGAGGCGCAGTCGAGCAGCTACGGGGCGACGGTGCTCCCGCAGGTGGAGCTGTCACCCCTCAACGTGCTCCGTCTCGAGTTGGCGACTCGCGCACAGTCGTTCACGTCGCGCGGCACCAGCTTCTCCAGCGGCGAGCACCGCCTTGGCGCCACGATGCGCTGGGGATTGCATGGCCTGACGCTCAGCGCCGGGGGTAACGGGGCGCTGGTCACCCGCGACGTGGGACTCGACACCACGATCGACGTGCGGCGCGCCTTCACCCGGACGCGGCTCTTCGGCGACGTCACCAAGGGCACCGTGCGCTTCGGGAGCTGGTCGCTCTCGGGTGGCTTCTCCACGGACCAGAGCAACCTCACTACGCTGCCGCGGGAAGCCCGGGTGGGCGTGGGATTCGCCCAGTTCCCGGTCTACTTCTACGGCGGCTTCAACCTGCGGCTCACGGGGCTGGCGGAGCACATCTCCTGGTTCGGCGCCCGGCCCGGAGCCATCGCATATCACGGGGAGCTCACCGCCGACCTGCCCTTCGGCTTCTCGATGGGATGGTCGATGGACCGCCGCCCCTTCGAGTCGGTCGTGGGCGCAGGCTCCTGGGCCACCGCCCTTCGCATCAGCCGGAACGGCGCGTTCCGCCTCCCCGCCCCCCTTCGCCGCGGGAATCGCGCCGGCACGGTGTACCAGGACCTGAACGGGAACGGGTTGCGCGACGACGCGGAGCCCGGGATCGCCGGCATCATGGTGCTGCGCGGCACGGAGCGGGTGTCGACCGACGAGCGGGGGCGCTACCGCTTCCCCGCCCCGAAATCCGGGACGCCGCCGTCATCGCTCCGGCTGGAGTCGCGGTCGCTGCCCCCGGGCTGGCTGGAGCGGCCCGTTCCGCTGGATCGCGACAAGGCCGCGAAGGTCCAGGACATCGGGCTCGTGCCCACGGCGAACGTGCGCGTGATCATCGAGGTGAGCCGGGAGGACCTGGGGGCGGCCGGGGCGCTCGACCTGGCGAAGGTCCTGGTGACCGCGCGGGACTCCGCGGGACGGCTCTGGCTCGCCGCGCGTGAGCCCACCGGATCGCACATCTTCCCGGCGCTCCCCCCGGGCAGCTACCGGCTGGAGGTGGACCCGGGCCCAGTGGGCGTGCCGCTCACCGTCAAGGACGAGCTGCCCACGTTCGAAGTGGGACAATCCCGCGAGCCGCGCACGATTCGCGTGGAGCTCGCGACCCGGAAGGTCCGCATGTTCCGCGCGCCGGCTTCCCCTCCCCCTGCTCCTCCCACGCCATGATGCGGCAGCTCAGGAACGCCTTCGCCCTCGTCGCGGCCCTCGTCGCGACGGGCTGCGCCACCACCACCACGGAGCTGTCGGTGCCCTCCATCGTGGGCACGTGGAGCTACGTCGGCCAGCGCACCAGCGGGCCGTCGAACGTCGTGCGGTACAACGGCCGGCTGAACGTCCGCAACCAGCAGGGGATGGCCTTCGACGCCGACTTCGCCGCGGAGGCTCTCACCGCGCAGGGGTCGGTCACCCTCGTGACCGGACTCGTGGTCGGCGCTTTCGCCTCCCGCGAGGCGCTCGACTTCGACGTCCAGGTGGGAGAGGCCACGCTGACGCATGTCGGCCGGCTCCACGGCGATACCATCAGCGGGAGCTGGATCGGGTCCGACAACGCGCAGGGGACCTTCGTCGCAGTGAGGCAGCGGCCATGACGCGGCGCGAAATGTTCCTGTTCGCCGCCGCCCTGGCCATGCCGGCTTCCCGGGCCGCCGCGCAGTGCACGGCTCCGACACCCACGGTGACCACGGCCACGATCACGGGGCTCGGACGCAGCTGCTCCACCACGGGCACGACGCTGAATGCCGTCACCCTCCCCCGCCTCGGCGCCATCGTCGCCCTCGGCGGGGCCACCGGCACCACCTTCGACTTCGGCGTCGCCTCGGCCGCCGACTACGACGCGGGCTTCAAGGACCTCGCCGCGACGATCGCCGTGCAGTCGAACCGCCCCTTCGAGCTGCGCTTCCGCGGGCTCAACGCCACCTGGACCGCGGTGAACGACGCCACGTACGGCACCGGGGTCGCCGCGTGGAGCGCCAAGCCCGTGAGCGACCTGGCCGGGGCCACGGCCGCCGGCGGCCCCTGGGGCGCGCTGTCCACGGCCACCGACCTGGCCGTGCCGAGTGCCGCGGGGGACTTCATCGGCGGCGCGGCGAAGGCGATCTGGCTGCGGGTGTACCTCGACTGGGGGTCCGACACCCCCGCGGCGAGCTACACGCTCAACAACGTCCAGATCACGCTCTATCTGAATTAGTCGCGGTTCGCTTCAATTTCGCGCGTCTCCCCCCGCCGCAGCACCCACAGGCGATCATCGGGGAGCCCCGCGGCGAGCCAGCGGGCGCGGGCGCGGCGGGGCGGCTCCAGCGGGTCCTCGTCGGTGAGGCGGAAGGTCCCCCAGTGGATCGGCACCATCGCGGGCACCGGGCCGCTGCCCGCCACCTGGCGGAAGGCGTCGACCCCTTCGTCGGCGTTCACGTGCACCCCCTGCATGAACCAGCGCGGCTCGTACGCGCCCACCGGCATCAGGATGAGGTCGAAGGGGCCCAGCCGCTCCCCGATCGCGGCGAACTCCGGATGCATCGCGGTGTCACCGGCGAAGTAGGCGGCCACGCCGTTCGCCCGGATCGTGAAGCCGCACCAGAGGGTGTCGCCGCGGTCGAACGGGCCGCGCGCGCTGAAGTGACGCGCGGGGGTGCACCCGACCGTCGCGACGCCTCCCGCGACCTCCGCTTCGGCCACCTCCCACCAGTCCAGCTCCAGGACCTCGCGCACCCCCCACCGCCGCACCAGCCGCGCGAGCCCCATGGGGACGATCCACGCGGCCTCGGGATGCCGGCGCGCGATGGCACGGATCGAGGGCCGGTCGCAGTGATCGTAGTGGTTGTGCGAGAGGAGCACGACGTCGATCGGCGGCAGCGCCTCCAGGGGGAGCCCGGGCGGGACCATGCGCCGCGGCCCGGCGAACGACACCGGCGACGCGCGCTCGCTGAACATCGGGTCGGTGAGGACGTTCATCGCGCCGAGCTGCAGCAGCACGGTGGAATGGCCCACCCAGGTCGCTGACCACCCGGCTGCCTCGCGACGCGGCCGCCGGACCGCCGGCGCGCCGGCGGGGAACGCCGATGCCGGAGGGTTGGGCACCGGCGGGTGTGCCCGCCGCTCGCGCGCCCAGCGCAGCATGTCGCGCGGGGTGCCGGGGAGCCGGCCGGGCCACGGGTTCTGGAAGCCGCCCCCCTCCCGGTGATGCGGCGCGCCCGCCGGGGCCTGCTCGACCTTCCGGATCCTGGTCAGCGGCCCCCGCTCCCCCCGATCCGGGCCCCGCGGACCTGCTCCTCCACGTGCGCCAGCTCCTTCATCCCCACCAGCGCCACGGTCACCCCGGGCAGGGAGCGCACGAAGGCCGCGGCGCGCTGCGCATCGGTCTCCAGCGCGGGGAAGAGCTCCCGGATCGTGGGCGGCAACCCGTCGGCCAGCCGCCCCTGCGCCAGCGAGGCACTCGCCACCACGTCGAGCCCCAGCTCGGCCGCCGCTTGCACCGCCGGGAGCAGGTGCTCCCCGCCCGCGTCGCCCGCCATGGCCTGCGTGCCCAGCCGGAAGCCCTCGGGCATGGCGAGGTTCACCGGAAGCTGTACCGTCGTGAAGTGATGCCCCTCGCCCGCCACCTCCCGGGCGAGCCGCACGAGGTCCACCAGCGACAGGTGGCCCCGGGTGCCGGGCGGGACGCGCAGGCCATTCCAGGTGGCCACGCCGTACGAGCCGATCTCCCCCGCGCTCACCTTTTCCTCGAGGAGCTCGAAGACCGCGCGCACGCGCCCGAGCAGCTCGTCATATGGCACGGTGGGGAGCTGCTGCTCGGGATTGTGCACGTAATACAGGTCGATCGTCCCGAGGCCCAGGTTCTCCCGGCTCCGCCGGAGGCAGTCGGCGATGAACGCCGGCGCGAGCGAGTGCCCCCCTCCCACCAGCTCCGCGGGGGAGAGCATCCGGGGGGCGAAGAACTCCCGGCGCAGGTACCCCTGGTATCCCTCGGCGGTGGCCGGGGGACAGTCCTCGAGGGGGACGTAGCCGCCCTTGGTGCTCACCACGAACTGGTCGCGCGTCAGCGCGCCGTCGCGCGCGAGCAGCAGCTGCAGCGCACGCCCCACCGCCCGCTCGGAGCGCTGGCAGCGGTAGTTCACGGCGGTGTCGATCACGTTGATCCCCCCGTCCACCGCGGCGCGGATCGCCATGGTGTACCGGTGGTCATCGGCATCGGTGTCGGCCCCGAGATACGTGCCGAGCCCGATTCCCGAGGCGCGGAGGCCGCCCGCCATCGTCCGGAAGAAGTCCGGGGCCAGCCGCGGGGCGCGCCCCCCCTCGTAAGCCGCCGTGCCGGCGGGCGTGGCTCGCTGGGCCGCGCCGGCCGGCACGGCCGGCGAGGTTGGCGCGCTCACCGGCCCCATGGGAACGAGCGGGGCGGAGGGGGCCGGTGCCTGGGTCGTGCGATCGTTCATGATGGGTGAATACAAACCCGCGCGCGCGAGCCGGGGAAGTGCTCCGGCCGCCGCGGCACCCCGGTTGCAGCGCGCTGCAACAGCTGACCTCCACTTCGCGTATCACACCCGAGTCCGCCGTCCTCGAAAAACGGCGCCGCGGTGCTTCACCCCAACGAGATCGCCCTGGTGACCCTCCCCCTCCCGCCCCGATCGCGCTCAGCCGCACTCTGCGCCGCCCTCGCCCTCCTCGCCGGGTGCGCGCGTCCCCAACAGCCGCAGGTGCTCTCCCCGGTCCGGCTCGAGCTGCCGGCCGCGACCACCGCCTCCCCCGTGCGTACGGTCTCCTTCGACCCCCTCGCGCGGGTGGATCGCATGGACTGGCCGGGCCCCAACGAGTTCCGCAGCGCCGACGGCTCACCCGGGCCCCGCTACTGGCAGCAGCGCGCCGACTACACCATCCGCGCCACCCTCGACACGGCGGCGCAGTCGGTGAGCGGCGCGGTCACGATCCGCTACACCAACAACTCTCCCGACACGCTGCACTACGTGTGGCTCCAGCTCGACCAGAACCTCTACCGCCCGGGCAGCAAGGGCTCGGCGATCTTTCCCGCCGATTCCCGCTGGGGCGTGCGGGGCTTCCAGGGCGGCTATGCGTTGGGCGACGTGCAGGTGAACGGCCGGCCCGCCGAGCCGCGCGTGGACGACACGATGATGCGCCTCGACCTCGCGGAGCCGCTCGCCCCCGGCGGGAGCTCGACGACGATCTCCATGCGCTTCCAGTTCCGCGTGCCGGAACATGGCTCCGATCGCATGGGGCGCGACGGGACGCTCTACGAGATCGCGCAGTGGTACCCGCGCATGGCGGTGTTCGACGACGTGCGCGGCTGGAACACCGACCCGTACCTCGGCCAGGGTGAGTTCTACCTGGAGTACGGCGACATCGACTACACCGTGACCACGCCGGCGGGCTACACCGTCGCGGGGAGCGGCACCCTGCAGAACGCGGCCGAGGTGCTCACCGCGGAACAGCGCGCGCGGCTCCAGCGCGCCGCCGGCTCGTCGAGCGTCGTGTCCATCATCACCGCCGGGGAGTCCGCGCCGCGCCCCGTCGCCGGGACGAAGACCTGGCACTTCGCCGCGCGCAACGTGCGCGACGTCGCGTGGGCGGCGGCGCCCGACTTCCGCTGGGACGCCACCAGCTGGAACGGGGTCCTCACGCAGAGCTACTACCCCTGGCCGCGCGCCGGCAAGGCGTGGGAGTCCGCCGCCGAGCAGACGCAGTGGTCCATCCGCACCTACTCGCAGAACTTCTTCCCCTACCCCTACCCGCAGGCCACGTCCGTGGCGGGCCCGGTGGGCGGGATGGAGTACCCGATGTTCGTGATGGTGCACTTCGGCAACGAGGATCCCACGTCGATCTTCGGCACCATCGACCACGAGCACGGGCACGAGTGGTTCCCGATGATCGTGGGGTCGAACGAGCGGCGCTACGCCTGGATGGACGAGGGCTTCAACACCTTCATCAACGCCTTCTCCAACGAGCGACGCACTCCCGGGACCAGCAGCTATCCCGCGTACCTGGCCAACTGGCGACAGGCCGTGACCGGCGCGACCGACGCGCCGCTCATGACCCCGCCCGACCGCATCGAGCCCTCCGCGCTCGGCGCCCTGGGCTACCGGAAGCCCGGCGCGGTGCTCCTCACCCTGCGCAACGCCGTGCTCGGCCCCGAGCGCTTCGACCGCGCCTTCCGGGAGTACACCCGCCGCTGGGCCTTCAGGCACCCGACGCCGGCCGACTTCTTCCGGACGATGGAAAATTCCACCGGCGAGGATCTCTCCTGGTACTGGACCGCCTTCTTCTACGGCACCGACCTGCTCGACATCGGCGTCACCGGGGCCACCACCAGGGTCGTGGAGGGAGAGCGGATGGCCCAGCTCGAGCTCCGGCGCGTGAGCGGCGTTCCCTTCCCCGTGATCGCGCAGCTCAAGCTGGCCGACGGCAGCACGCAGGAGGTGCGCTTCCCGGTGCAGCTCTGGGGGCCCTGCACCACGGGGAGCGACTGCCGCGTGGTCACGGCCAGCACCCCCGTGCGCGCCGACGTCGTGGGCGTGCGGCTCTGGAACGGGGTGACCGTGCCGGACTTCAACCCGGCCAACGACAGCTGGGGCGACGCGCCCGCCGCCGTCGCTCCCGGGGCGTCCACCGCGGGCGGCTTGATGACGCCGATCGGGCGCTGACCCGCACCGGGCGGGACCGGCATGCCCCTTCGGGTGCGCTTCGTCGGTTCCGTCCCGACTGCGGGGGGTCTTAGATTGTCAGGGTTCCCCTCGTCTTCTCGTACTTCAGGAGCTTTCCATGCCGGGTTTTGGTGAGTGGGCGGCGCGCTGGTGGATGCCGATCCTGTTCATCGTGGTCGCGGGTCACATCACCAATGTCTGCGTCACGCTGTTCCTCCACCGCGCCCAGACGCACCGGGGGGTGAGGCTGCACGGCCTCGCCGCCATGCCGATGCGGGTGTGGCTCTGGCTCACCACCGCGATCGTCACGAAGGAGTGGGTAGCCTGCCACCGGAAGCACCACGCCTTCGCCGACCGCGAGGGGGACCCGCACTCGCCCGTGGTCGAGGGGCTGCGCAACATCCTCCTCAAGGGCGCCTTCTACTATCGCCGCGCGGTGCGGCAGCCCGGCGTACTGGAGAAGTACGGCAAGGGGACGCCGAACGACTGGATCGAGCGCCACCTCCTCGCCCGGCTCAACTGGCTCGGCATCCTGTGCATGCTCGCCATCGACACCTGGCTCTTCGGCTTCTTCGTGGGGCCGGTCGTGTGGGGGGTGCAGATGCTCTGGATCCCCTTCTGGGCGGCAGGCGTGGTGAACGGGATCGGCCATGCGCTCGGCTACCGGAACTTCGAGGTGAAGGACGAGAGCCGGAACATCACCCCCATCGCCATCTGGCTCGGCGGTGAGGAGCTGCACAACAACCACCATGCCGACCCACGCTCGGCGCGCTTCGCCGATCGCTGGTTCGAGTTCGACATCGGCTGGCTCTACCTGCGCCTGCTCGCCTTCTTCCGCCTCGCCCGCATCGAGTACGCGCGCGGCGTCACCTCCCGCAAGGGAGAGATGCTCGGCGAGGCGGGGAACGACCCGGAGCTCTCCGCACAGCCGGCGGCCTGATCCCCCAGGGCGGCAGATGCACGACTTGCGCGGGGCACCTGCCCCGCGCTTTCGTTTTTCGGGGCACGGCGTCCGCGTCCCCTTCGCACATTCCCGAGGACACCCGACATGGCAGACATCACCTGCGCTCGCTGTGGCCAGCAGAAGCCCGGCTTCGAGCGCCCTCCCTTTCCCGGCCCCGTGGGCCAGCGCATCGTCCAGGAGATCTGCCAGGAGTGCTGGCAGCAGTGGACGCGCCAGCAGATGATGCTGATCAACCACTACGGGCTGAACCTGATGGACCCGCAGTCGCGCACCTTCCTCACCCGGCAGATGGAGGCCTTCCTCTTCAAGACGGGCACCGGCGACGAGGTGGACACCACGAAGAAGGGGAGCATCAACTGGTGAGGCGCCCAACGCGGTGGGGCCTGCTGGCCGCGGTCGTGATCGCCGGCTGCGCGCCGGCCGCGCACACCACGACACCCACCGCCGGGGTGGGACGGGCGCCCGCCGCCGTCCCCTGGGCCGACTCGGTCCTCGCCACCCTCACCCTCCGCGAGAAGGCCGCGCAGATGGTGTGGCCCTGGCTCCTGGGCGACTACACCCCCGAGGGGAGCGCGGCCTGGGAGCGCACCACGGCGTACCTCGAGCGCGACCAGGTGGGCGGGGTGATCATCTCGGTGGGCAGCCCCATCGACATCGCCGCCAAGCTCAACGCGATGCAGCGCGCCTCGCGGCTCCCGCTCCTGGTGAGCGCCGACTTCGAGTCGGGCGCGGGCTTCCGGGCGCACGGCGGCATGTTCGTCCCCAACGCGATCGACCTCGGGGGGGCGACGCGATTCCCCGCGGACATGGCGCTCGGGGCGTCGCGCGATTCCGGCCTTGTCGCCGCCGTGGGGCGCATCACCGCCGTCGAGGGGCGGGCGCTCGGCGTCCACGTCGCCTTCGCGCCGGTGATGGACGTGAACAACAACCCGGGGAATCCCGTCATCGGGTCCCGATCCTTCGGCGAGGACCCGCAGCTCGTGGCGCGGCTGGGCAGCGCGTTCATCCGCGGGATGCAGGATGCGGGGATGGTCGCCACGGCGAAGCACTTCCCCGGGCACGGCGACACCGAAATCAATTCTCATCTCGGGCTACCCACGCTCGGCGTCTCGCGCGCGCGGATGGACTCGCTCGAGCTGGTCCCGTTCCGGGCCGCGATCCGCGCGGGGGTGGGCGGGGTGATGACCTTCCACGGCGCCTTCACCGCCCTCGACTCCGGCGTGCCCGCGACCCTGTCGCGCCGGGTGATGCACGACCTGCTGCGCGAGGAGCTGGGCTTTCGCGGGCTGCTCGTCACCGATGCGATGGACATGCAGGGCGTGATGGCGACGATGGGCCTCGCGGAGGCCACGCGCCGCGCCGTGGAGGCGGGCAACGACGTCCTCCTCATGCCGACCGACATCCCGCTCACGATCGCGTCGATCGTGGCCGGGGTGCGCGAGGGGCGGTACCCCGAGGCGCGCGTGGACAGTTCCGCGCTGCGCATCCTGCGCCTCAAGGAGCGGATGGGACTCCATCGCGCGCGCACCGTGCCGCTGGACTCAGTGCGCACCGTGGTGGGGACGCCGGCGCACCTCGCCACCGCGCGGCAGGTCGCGGAGCGCGGGATCACCCTCGTGCGCGACGTGCAGCAGCTCGTTCCCCTCCTGCGCGACGGCGCCCCGCCGCCGCGGGTGCTCTCGGTGATCGTGTCGCGGCGGGCCGACCTGGCCGCGGGCCGCGAGTTCAACGCGGAGCTGCGCGGCCGGCTGCCGGGGGTCCGCGAGCTGTGGGTGGACGGGGCCGATCCCGAGGCCGATTACTCGCGCGCGACACGCGCCGCCGACTCCGCCGACGTGGTCGTCGTGAGCGCCTACGCCCTCGCCGGCTTCGACGTGAACCGGTCGAACACCGCCCCCGCCCCGTTCGCGGCGTTCATTCGTGCCCTCGCCGAGCGCGGCCGGCGCTTCGTGGTGGTGGCGTTCGACACGCCGTACCTGCTGCGCGACATCCCGCAGGCCCCGGGCTACCTCGTGGCGTGGGGGAGCTCGGCGGCGTCGCAACGCGCGGCGGCGGCCGCCCTGCTCGGCACGGCATCGATCACCGGCCGGCTTCCCATCACCATTCCGGGGGTGGCGCCCTTCGGGGCAGGGTTGATGCGTGCGGCGACCGCGGCGCCCCGCTGACAGCGGCCGGGGCCGCGCCGGCCCTTGCCGATAGTCTCGTTCAGTTACTAATTACGACGTGCCTGCCTCGTCCCGTCGCTCCGCGCGCCCGCTCACCGTCTCGGTCGACGTCGTGGCGCTCACCCCCCGCGAGGGGGCGCTCGGGGTGGCCGTGCTGCCCTCGGGCGCGCCGCGCGAGCGGTGGATGCTCCCGTGGGGCGCGCTCGCCGGCGGGGAGTCGCCGGACGAGGGGGCGCGGCGCGTCGCGCAGGCGCTGATGGGGCGGGTCGCGTCGCTGGTGACGCAGGTGGGAGCGTCGGGGGGGGCCAGGCGTCACCCGGGCGGGGCGCAGCTCTCCATCGGCTGCCTCGCGCTGGTGCCGATGGGCGCCCCGGATCCGCTGCCCGCCGGTGCGCGATGGGTGCCGGTGGAACCGGCGCCGGCGCTCGGCCCCCGCCACCGGTCGATGCTCGGGGAGGCGATGGCCGCGCTGCGCCGGCGCATCGGCGACGAGCCGCTCGCCTTCCGCCTGCTGCCGCCGGCGTTCACGCTGAGCGAGCTGCAGGGCGTGTACGAGATGATCCTGGGGCGGGCGCTGCACAAGGCGAGCTTCCGGCGCACCCTGCATGCGGCGGACGTGGTGGAACCCACCGACGAATGGCGCAGCGAGGGGCGCGGCCGGCCGGCCCAGCTCTTCCGGTTCGTTCCCGGTCACCCGGGAGCCGACCGGCACCTCGTGCGCTTCGACTTCGGCGACTGACCGCGGTCAGTCGGCCCGGCGCGTGGCCTGCCAGGTGAGCAGCCCGCGGGCGACGGCGACATTGTCGCGCGCGATGCGGTACAGCTCCTCGAAGGCGCTGAGGACGTCGTTCCGCTCCACCTCCGCGATCACCGGCGCCTCGTGCCCCGCGCGCCGTTCCGCGCTCGCACGCCGCTCGACGCGCACGCGCGCCTTGCACGGCTTGCCGTCCGGCAGCTGGATCCGCGGGGCCACGTGCCCCTCGCGGCGCTCCACGGCCGCGCGCCGCTCGACCGCGACGTCGATGAGCGTCGCCCCCGGCATCGCCTCGTCGCGCACCAGCTCGATCAGGACGTAGCCGCCGCCGGGCAGGTCTCGCTGGTAGAGCTTCGCGAGATCCCCCACCTGTTCGTCCTCGATCATCATCACGCCTCCCTGCTGCTCCATAGCACCCTACGGTGTGGATGTGAAAGGCGCCAGCGGCGAACTGCCTCGCCCGGGCCGGCTGGGGGTGGCTTCCGCAGGGACCGGGCCATGTACGAAAGCGAAACGAGCGCCGCGGTCGCGGCGCTCGTTGCGCAGAGTCGTGCCGACCGGCGGCGGCCGGGGAACTACCCTTCCAGCTTCGTCACGTCCGAGGCCTGGGGGCCTTTCTGCCCCTGGACGATCTCGAACTCGACGCGCTCGCCCTCGGCGAGCGACTTGAACCCGCCGGACTGGATGGCACTGAAGTGCACGAACACGTCAGGACCACCCTCGCGCGCAAGGAAGCCATAGCCCTTGGCGTCGTTGAACCACTTCACGGTGCCGGTGATGCGAGACATTGAGCCGTACCCCTGTCGAGTCGGTGGAGCCCGACGCCAATCGGCGTCGGCAGGGTCACGCCGGGCAAGTTTTGTGCAAGATCGCCCGTCGCCTCACGCCGCGCCCGCGATGTATCGCGCGATCCGGCCGCAGCTGGCACAGCGCAGCGTCACCTGCGAACGCGGGGGTGGGGGGCTGTCGTTCGGCGTCCGCTCGATCGGGCCCGCGCACGACGGGCAGCTCAGCGGGGAGCCGTCCCGGTCGTGCGCGATGAGGTGCAGGGCCTGGGCGGGGTTGTACGTGGCCGGTCGCGGCTTCCGCATACTGGCTGTCTCCCTGAAGGGTCCGCTGACTTCGCCCGGCGGCAACGCGACGTGTTGCCGTGCAGCGGGCTAACGCCACACCGGACAGCACATTGCACCAGCTCGGAAAGATCGGTTGCCATCTCGGGCTCGCCATCGCACTCGCCGCCTGCGGGCCGAGGGCACACATCCCCGTGCGGCCCCTCGCCGTCCCCGGCAGCCTCGCGCAGCCCGACTCCGTCGCCCGGCTGGCACGCACGCTGGCACCGACGTTGTACCTCCAGCCCGATGAATGGTTCCCGCTGGAACGGGTCGTCGCGGTGGTGCATCCGGATGAGCCCGTCATCGCCTACCACCTGCTTTGGAAGGACGACGTTCACGGCTCCTGGATCCCCTTCACCGTGCCCACCGACGAGGAAATCGTATGGGTCGGCTACGATCCGGCGACCCTCGCCCCCACCGACCTCTGGACCTTCTGGCACGGGACCATCCTGCACAGCGACTGGCGTGACCGCGGCCACCCGGCGGTGGACGTGCAATGGGGGAAGCACGGCTCCCTGCCACATCGCGCCATCGAGAGCGACCTCCCGGCGACGAAGACGCTGAACTCCTTCTACGCCTTCACCTGGGTGGGGCTCCCCGACATCTGGCTCGGCCTCCTCACGCGACCCGGCCCCGCGTGCTTCTGCCGCGGCTACGATCGCTATCGCGAGTTCTGGCGCGAGCTCCCCCTGCGCGACCGGATCGACGTCGTCGTGCGCACGACCGCGCCGCGGGCGGCGCTCGAGGCCGTGTTCGGGACGCCGTACTCGCGAAAGCGCGACTGGCCCCCCCGCTAGGCGGTCAGGGCGTCCCGGTCATCCACACCCGGCGCATCGCCCGAATCCGCGGGGTCACCTCCGGGCGCTCGACGATGTCCACGACGACGCGCTCGTACCCGATCACCGGCACGCGGACGCTCACCGGCACGCCCGCGCGCCGCACCGCGACCGCGACGCTGTCGCCGATGCGAATCCCCCCGAGCACGCGGCGGAACTCGGCGGGGGTGCCGACCGGGCGCCCGGCCAGCGACACCAGCTCATCGCCCGTGAGGAGCCCCGCGCGCCCCCACACACTGCGCGGATCCCCCACGCTGAGCCGCAGCGGCCCGCCCGCGGCGCCTCCGGCGCTGCCGTACCCCGCGGGGGTGAGGATCCCCAGCCGCAGGTCGGCCGCGGCGCGGCCGTCGTCGGTCATCGCCCCCACGCGCCGCACGAGCATCTGGTAGCCCATCGTGCCCAGCCCCGCGTCGAAGTCGAGAGGTGCGCCGGCGCGGATGTACCGCTCCCAGAACGTGGACAGGTCGCAGCCGCACACCTCGGCCGCGGCCTCCTGGAGCTGCGCGCCGGTGAACCCGCGCTCCCCCGCGTAGCGCGCGTACATCAGGCGCATCACGTCGTCCATGCCGCGGCGCAGGTCGGTCGCCTCGCGCAACCGCAGCTCGAGCATCTCGCCGATGAGGCGCCCCTGCAGGTAGTACGACAGCGAGAACCCGTCGTGCACCGCCGGCGTGTCCCACGCGGTCTCGCTCGTGCGCTCCGGCGAGAGGCGGCCGACCGCGGGATTCTGCACGTACGCCTGCATGTCGCCCTTCAGTTCCTCGAGCGCCTGCGCCTCGGTGAGCAGCCCCGCGCGCCGCGAGAGCTCCGCGGCGAAGTAGTCGGTCACCCCCTCGCTCCACCAGAGCTCGCGCGACCGCACCTCGTGCTGGTAGTCGAAGGGGCCGAGCGCCTCGGGGCGGAGCCGCTTCACGTTCCAGAGGTGGAAGAACTCGTGCACCGTGACGCCCACCGCGGCGTGGGGATCCTGGGCGAGGCGCGCCGCGCTCACGCCGATCGTCGTCGAGTTGAGGTGCTCCAGTCCACCCCCCACGCCGTCCACGTACAGGAAGGTGTACTCCCGGTACGGGATGTCGCGCATCATCGCGGTCGCCGCGGTCACTCCCCGCTTCACGGTGGAGAGGAAGGCCGTGGTATCGAAGGCGGGGGCGCGGGGGGCGAGCCAGAAGGCCACGCGATGCGGCACGCCGTCCACGGCGAAGCGCCAGCGCGCGAAGCGCCCCACCAGCACGGGGGAGTCGATCAGCACGTCGTAGCTCGGCGCGAAGAAGACGGCGGAGTCGCTCGTGGGCACCAGGCCGGTCGCGATCCGCCATCCGCGCGGGAGGTCGAAGCGCACGTGTGCCGGCGCCGCCGTGAAGCCGGGCAGGTAGGCATAGGCCTGCGGCCCGTCGATCAGCCCTCCCGTCGCCGTCATGAACGACCGGTTGTTCGGCGTCGCCGCCGCCTCCGCGGAGGGGAAGCGCATGCGATACGCGATCGTCACCTCCCCACCGCCCGGGGCGACCGCGCGCCAGGTGGCGCTGTCCTCCCGCACCACCGGGAGCGCGCGCGCCCCCGCCCGCATCGTGACCTGCTGGATGTTCCGCGCGAAGCTGGCGATGCGGTAGGCGCCGGGCGCCCAGGCGGGGAAGGTGATGCGGACCGTGTCCGGCGCCCCGCGCACCGTCATCGTCACGTCGTATCCCGCGGGGGCCACGCCACGCACCCGCACGGCGTACCGCACCTGCGGGGAGCCCGCGGGGCGACGTCCCTCGAACGCGTCCGCATAGCCCGCGGGGGCCGGCTGCTGCGCGGCGAGGGGCATCGCCACGGCCACCAGGGCCAGGGCGCGGGGGATGGACAGGCGCATTGTCGGCGGGGTTCGGCTGGTCAGTCCCAGCGGTGCGGCCGACGCCAGATGCGCCGGTTCAGGCGGAAGACGCGCTTGTCGGAAAACGCGCCGCCCCCCTGGAAGTGCTCGGGGTCCTCGAGCGACTCCATCATGTCGGCGCCCTTCGCCGACGTCTCGTCGGCCCAGTGCAGGATCTCGGCCTCGGCGGTCATCGGCTCCACGGGACTGCCGTGCTCCAGCGTCCCGTGGTGCGAGAGGATCATGTGCTGGACCTCGAGGAGCTGGCCCGGGGTGCATACCTCCCGCCCGAGCCGCGTCATCGCGCGCTCGAGCATCAACACCCCCATCACCACGTGCCCCACGAGCAGCCCGCAGGGGGTGAAGCCGAAGCCCCCCGGGCCCACCTCGTACGACTCCACCTTGCCGATGTCGTGCAGCATCGCCCCCGCCACCACGAGGTCGGGATTCGCGCGCATCGTGCGCGCCGCCGACTTCCCGATGTTCACCACCTCGGAGACGTGCAGCAGCAGCCCGCCGAGCTTCGCGTGGTGCCCCCCCGTGGACGCGGGCGCCTGTTCGAAGCGCACCCGGAAGTCGTCGTCGCCGAAGATCACGTCGAGCACCGCGCGCAGGGCGGGCGACCCGAGCCCCGCGCGCTCGCGATCGAGGTAGTCCCAGAGCCGCTCCCGGTCCCCGTCGATCGAGGGAAGGAACTCGGCGGGATCGAAGAGCTGGTCGGGAAGCACCCGCACCGGTCCGGTGATCGCCAGCTGCTTCTTGCCGGTGCGCGGGTAGATGGAGACGTCGCCGATCGCCTGCACGATCTTCCCCACCGCCGCGCCGTCGGCCCAGGTCATCTGGTTCGACCAGATCGGCGCGGTCTCGATCTTCCCCGTGCGGTTGCGCAGGGTGAGCACCACGAAGGGATCGCCCCCGCCCGTGCGCTTCTCCTCCCGGCCCACCACGAGCAGCTGGTGCTGCACGCGGTCGCCCGCGGCGAGCGCCGGGATGAGCAGCGGGGTGCCGGGAACGCTAGCCGACATAGATGATGTCGCCGTCGTCGTCGATCCCCAGCTCCTGCTCCGTGCCGCACACCCCGCAGGTCTTCTTCGCCTGCCAGGTGACCTTGAGCGCCTCGCGATGCGACTCGGGGGCGGGCTTCACCTTCACCGACTTGTAGCTGTACTCCCCGCACACCACGCAGGGGTGCGCCTTCGCGATGCGCTCGGCGCGGTCGCGCGTGATGCCGGCTTCCGACACGTGGCTGGGTTCCTCAGCGGGACTCGTCGGCATCGCCGGAGGTGGACGCACCGCGCAGCGCCGGGGGGCGGATCGTCGCGCCCGGATACCCGAGCCCCGAGGCGGGCGGCGGGCCGACCGGCGCGCCGCCCTGCGAAAGCTGCGTGCCTCCCCGCATGAGCAGTTCCTTCAAACCACCCACGGCGCCCATGACGCCGGTCGCCTCCGCCGGCAGGAAGATCGTGGACCCCTTTCCCTCGGCGAGGCGCGGCAGCGCCTCGAGGTACTTGAGCCCGAGCAGGTACATCGCCGCCTGGCCCTCCGGGAGGGCGGCGGTGATCCGGCGCAGCGCCTCCGCCTCCGCGTCGGCCATGGCCAGGCGGGCCTCCGCCTGGCCCTGCGCCCGCAGCACCGCCGCCTCCTTCTCACCCTCGGCCTTGCGGACCTGCGACTCCCGGAGCCCCTCGGACTCCAGGATCGCCGCCCGCTTCGAGGCCTCGGCGTTGGTCACGGCGGCGCGCCGCTCCCGCTCCGCCCGCATCTGGAGCTCCATGGACTGCTGGATGTCCCGGGGAGGCTCGATCGCCTGCAGCTCCACCCGGGTCACGTCCACCCCCCAGCTCACCGCCGCCTCCTCGATCACCTCTCGCATCCGCTTGTTTATCTGGTCCCGGCTCGCCAGGGTCTGGTCAAGTTCCATTTCTCCGACAATGTTACGGAGGGTCGTCCGGGTTAACGTCTCCAGCGCGTAGGGGAGGTTCTGGACGGCGTAGGTCGCCTTCTGGGGTTCGGACACGCGATAGTACAGGACGGCGTCGATGTCGATCGTGACGTTGTCCTTGGTGATCACGGGCTGGCTCGGGAAGTTCAGCACCTGCTCGCGCAGGTCGATCCGGGTGGTGGATCCGGCGGTGATGCGCTTCACGCCGCCGGGATCGGCTTCCACGTACCGCACGTCGATGCCACGCGGGCGCTCGACGAAGGGAATCAGGATGTTGAACCCGGAACGGGCCACCCGATGAAAGCGGCCCAGGCGCTCGATCACCATCACCTCGGCCTGCCCGATGATCTTGAAGGAGCTGGTCGCCACGAACAGGGCGGCGAGAACGGCGATGATGCCAACGATGGCGAGGCCCGACAGCACGACGGCGGACTCCGTAAAGGGGTACCTGTGAAGCTACGACCCGGCCCCTGCGTGGGCAACGACGCCCCGGATGCGACCAATGCGCCGATACTCGACGGCATGGGTGCTTCCACGCGGATCGCGACCGTCGCCGGATTGCTGCTCGGCCTCTCCGGGGTCGCCAGGGCGCAGTCGGCGACGCTGTTCGCCAGCGCCACCGTCGTGTCGCCGCAGGTGGCCGACCTGCCCCTGCGGGCCGCGGCCGACCTGCGCCAGGGCGTTGGGGGGCGCAGCGAGCTATCCGTGGACGTCACCATGCCGTCGGCACGGGAGTACCAGGTCGAACTTCGCGTCGAGCGCGCCGCCGACGGCACGCCCGGCGGCCGTCAGGAGCTGGTCGCCCGGTCGCGGGCCACCGCCGTCAGGGGTGGTCGCGGCGAGGTGGAGGTTCCCCTGTCCCAGGCGGTGGTCGCCGACCTCCCCGAGGGACAGGCTCGCGCCCGCTGTACCATCTACTACGGGCTCGACGGCTCGCGCTGAACCCTGGCGAGGATGATCGACGGAAGCTCGATCACCTCGGCGGTGCTGCCGTCCACCACGATCGGCGCGATGGGCGAGGTGACCTCGGCGCGGAGGGCCTGCAGCGCCGATGGGACGATCCGCCACTCGTACCGACCCGGCGGGATGCGGCTCACGTAGAACTCGCCGTCGTTGAAGGTGACCACCTCGCGCACCCGCCCCGTCGCCACGTCGCGCAGCTCGAGGCCGATCCCGCCCAGCGGCATCTCGGGCCATCCCTCCACGTGCCCCACCAGCTCGCGCGTCCGCACGAGGGGGATGTCGACCGGCGCGTAGACGTTGGGCGTGGGGCGGAGTCGGACTTCAGGGGTGGCCGGCGCGTAGGCCAGGTCGATGCCCTGCAGGGTATCGATCACGACCCGCGTTGGTTCGTACGGGAGGAGCCCCCAGAGCCGGTAGCTGCCGTCCTCGCCCGTCCGCGTGGTGCCGGCGTCGCTGATCACGCGCACCCCCATGGCGGGGCGATCCCCGGACGAGAACTTCCCATCGGTGTCGTCGTCGAAGAACACGCGGCCCGCGACGCCGGCGGTGTTGATCCCGAAGCGGTCGCTCTGGCCGATGCGCCCTCGGTCCTGGATCACCGTGCCGCCGAGCACCGTCGTGGCGAGCGTCCCCCCCTTCGACGCGAGCAGCGACGCCGATTGCCGGTAGTGGCCCAGGAAGGCGTTGTACGACACCACGAGCGACACGCCGTTGCGCGGCCCGAGCCAGCGCGCCGACGCATTCACGCTGCGATTCTGCCCGTTGCCGACCGTCGTGCCGAGCTGCAGCTGGCGAACGCCCTCGCGGGTGACGCCCAGCTGTGCCTGGAAGGGCAGCAGCCCGCTCCACGATCCGCGGCTCACCGGCACGAGCATCGTGGCGCTCACGCTCGCGAGACCGAGCCGCTGCACCGGATCCCGCTCGTACTGCATCGCGACCTGTCCCCGCGGCACGTCCACCCCGACCAGGGTGCGTACCCGGTCGATCGCCGCGCCGACCGGCTGGTCGAACCGCCCCTCGAATCGCACCGAGCGGATCCCCAGCGCGTTGTCGCGCACCGGGATCGCGAGCAGCGGCTCGATGAACCGGCGACGACGGTCCGGGTCGACGAAGGAGGCGATCGCCGCGCCCGACGACACCTGGCCGAGGGAGAGCGACGCCGAGAGCCGGCCGAGCCCGAGGTAGCCCACACTCGCCATCGTCACCTGTGGAGTGAGCTCCACCCGCCCGCTGTAGCCGCGGGCCGTGGAAACCAGCCCGCGCGCGTAGGGATACCGGTGCATCCCCAGCGAGTCGACGATCTCTCCCCCCACGCTCCCCGTGAGCCAGGAGGTGACCCCGTACGCCACGTTGCCGAACGACACGGAGCGGCAGTCCCTGGCCACCGGGCATCCGCCCGTGCCGACGGAATACTCCAGGCGTCGCGGGGGAAGCTGCTGCGCGGAGATCTGGTACACGAACGAGCGCGTGACTTCCTCCCCGGCCGGACCGAGGAAGCGGAGTTCCACGGGGGTGCTGCCGTAGTAGAGCGGCACCGGCACCGCGGTCTGGCGCGCGCCGTCGGAGAAGCCCAGCAGCACCCCGTTCTGGTAGATCTCGTACGACCACCCGTTCGGGACGTCGGGAATCACCGGGACCGAGGAAAAGAACCCGTTCCGGAAGGGCTGCACATTCGAAAGCGACACTCCGCGGATGGACCGGAAGCTGGTCGCCGTCCCCTGGTTCCCCACCTCGATCGAGCGGAACCAGGGCGAGGTGGGATTCACCCAGGCGTATCGCCAGCTGCGCGAAAGTTCGGCCCGGTCGACCCCGCGGCGGCCGCTCATGTTGGTGCCCACCTGGAACCCTCCGCCGAAGAGGGCGCCCCCCAGCTGGAGCTGGAGCGAGGCGTTCTTCGCGGGCTGCGTGGACGGGAGCGAGACGTTCCACTCGGCGGCGAGCCCCCCGCTGCGGGGGGCCCAGGGGACCGCGGCCCACGCGCTGTCGGCGGTGGCGGTGCGCGCGGCGTAGGCGGCGCGGCGCTCGCGCGTGATCGCCTGCTGCTCGACCGGGAAGGGCGGCGTTCGCGAGAAGGTGATCACCAGGTTTTCCTGGTCCACCGTCACCTGCGCCCCCAGCCAGTCGGCGATGCGCGTGGGGGCGAGGTAGATCTCCCCGGCCACCACCGCCACCTCGGCGGGGGTGAGGGGGATCACTGCGCCGTCACGGCGGATCTCGCGTCGCGCCAGGTCGAGCGTCGCCCGGCGGTCGCTGCCGGCGATCGGCGTGCTGCGCAGCGAGTCCCCCGGTTCGATCGACGCCGGCAGCCCCGTGAGGTCCACGACCCGCGCGAGGGGAAGCAGGATCTCCGCCGAGGGCCCCACGAGGACGGGGCTCGTCACTCCGACGACGCGCCCCACGCGCAGCTCGAAGACCCCCTGCTCGTAACCGGCCGGGGCCTGTGCGACGAGCGGCGTGGCCAGGAGCCACGCCGCGCCGAGGGTACTGCCGATCCACCGAAGGGTGGCCGCCGCGGGGGGCAGCCGCATGGAGGGTTCCCTAGACGCTGCTGTAGGTCACGGCGATGGTCACCGTACCCGTATAGCTGCCGGGGCGTTGCCCGGGAGCGGCGGTGACGGTGCCGCCGATGTAGAAGTTCACGTCGCGGTTGGCGACGTTCCCGCCCGGGGCCGGCCCGTTCACCTGCATCCGGTAGTTCCCCGCGCTGGTGGCGGCGCCGGCGGCCGCGCAGTAGTACTCGCTCGCCGTCGCCTGATTGACGAGGCAGCCCGCGATCTGAAACGACGCCGCGAGCGTGGCCCCTGCGGGCCCAGAGAGCGTGGCGGGAAGCGAGGGGAAGGTCACGACGAGGAACTTGTCGGTCCCCTTCTTCGAGAGGTTGGCGAAGGTCACCATCCCCGACTGGCACCCGCCGCTGCACCCCGCGCCCGCGGCGTTGGCCGGCGCGACGGTGGCCGAGCCCCCCGGCAGCACGGACCCGAAGCGGAGGTTCCGCAGCCCGTTCACGGTGGAGGCGACGTCGAGCACCGCGACGCCGGCGAGCGCCTGCGATGTCGTCCCCTGCGCCTGCGCGCTGCGGGGGGCGAGCAGCAGGAGCGCCAGGAGCCCCAGCGTCGGCAGCGCCGCGGGTCCGGCCACGCGGAGGCGCGCGGTCATCGGGGCGCGGGCTCCGTGACGGCGACCGTCCCCTGGCGCGGGGGCGCCGGCAGTGGGCCGCCCGGCGGCAGGTCGGGGCGCGTGGTGTCGATCAGGTAGCGCACCCGGTACCCCGCGAGCGACCGCCCGCGAAGCTCGGGGGGGAGGACGATCTCGAACTTGCGCTCCATGTCGCGGTACACCGCGATGTCGTCCTCGGTGCGCGCGACGACGTCGCCGCTGGGATTCACCAGCTCGGAGCGCACGTGCCCCAGGAAGGCGGCGTTCCCCTGGCGGGAGAGCGACATCCAGACGCGCACGAGCGAATCGGCCGCGGCGCTGGCGCGCAGCGCCTTCTCGGCGAGCCCCGTGGAGACCTCGCCATTGCGGTAGGACACCGCGGTGGCGATCACCGTCTCCACCTCGACCTGCAGCTTGATGTCACCCTGCTGCTGCTCGATCGGGGGCTGGGCGCCCCGCGAGCGGACCAGGATGCGCGCCCAGTATTCCCCGGGCGCCAGGCCCGCGGGAGGCTGCACGAGCACGCGCACCGCCTGCCGCTGCCCCGGCTCGAGCCGGATGCGTCGCGGAAAGGCGCGGAGCCAGGCGACGGCCGAGGGCTCCCCGGTGGGCACCGAGTCCAGGAGCTGCACCGTCACGTTCCCCAGCGAGTCCGCGCGGGGATAGCCGAAGGCGAAGCCGATCTCGATCTCCTCGGCGCGCGTGCCCGTGTTGATCAGGGTGAGGACGCCGGAGCGCGTGCGATGGTCGATGTACAGCGCCGACGGGCTCACCGTCACGGCACGGGCGTGCGGCGCGGCCGCGGCGAGCAGCACGATGGCCCCCAGGAGCAGGCGGCCACGACGGAGCGCAGCGGCGGCAAGGCGGCGCGCGGCGCGGGGGATGTCGGAGGAGGCGGGACGGGGGCGCATGGGGCGATCGGGTCTACTGGGCGGGGTTCGTGATCAGCAGCGTCACCGACGCGCTGTACGGACCGGCGCGCTGCGCCGCCCCGGGCACTGCGGTGCCGGCCAGGTAGATCATGACCGGGGACTTCTTGAGCCGGTAGCTGGTACCCACCGCGGGGTCGAAGGGTTGCAGCCTGCCGGTCTTCGGATCGTAGATCCCGGCGTCAGCGGTGCCGAAGGTGAGGGGCAGCTGCCGGCCGGTGGAGCTCTGGATCATGGCGGCCGGGAGGATGAAGCGGACCCCGACCACCGCGTTGAAGGCGCCGGCCGGGTCGAGGTTGACCTCGGCGCGGCGGGCGGCGTCCTGCAGGGTGACCTGGTCGGGGACGCCCGCCATCAGCGTCCCGAAGCTCAGCCCCTGGAGCGGCGTGGCCAGCTGGGCACGGGCCGCGGCGGGAAGCAACATCATCGCCACCCCCACCACGCACCCGTGCCAGCCGGAGATCCACCCCATGGGTCGCATGCAGCGAAGACGGGGCACCGGGGTGCCCCGTCACGCGGTCGTCAGACGCCGGAGTTGGCGACGGTGACCGAGATGCTGCCGTTGTAGGTGCCCACGCGGGCGCCGGCGCTGTTCGCCGCCGGGATGTTGCCGCCGATGTAGACCGAGCCGGTCGCGAGGGCGGCGTTCGAGCCGTTGTAGTTGAAGGCCTGCGCGCCGCAGGCGCCGGCCGTCGCCGAGCCGTCGGTGTTGCAGGAGAGGTTGGCGGTCATCGTCGCGGTGCCGTAGGTCGTGTTCGTGAGCAGCACCGAGGCGGGGACGGTCACCGTGGCGGTGGTCGTGTTGTAGGACACGGTCACCTGGCCGGCGCCGGCGGCGTTCGGCGCGAGGGTGAGGAGGCTGCCCGGGGTCACGGCGCCGAAGTCGATGTTCTTGTCGACGGCGAGCGTGGAGGTGGCGGCGACGCTGGCGGTGGCCGTGACGGACGTCTGGGCGCTGGCGAGGGCCGGCGTGGCGATGAGGGCGAGGGCGAGGAGGCGCTTGATCATGGGAGGACTCGGTGGGGTGGTGAGAAACGGCGTGGAACGTCGGAAGGAAAGGGAGCGACTCAGGACGCCGGATAGGTCGCCGTGACGGTGACCGCTCCGTTGTAGGTGCCCGCCGGCTTGGCGGTCGATTCCGCGGCGGCGATGGAGCCGCCGACGTAGACGTAGCCCTGTCCCTGCCCGGCCGAGGCGTTGGTGAAGACCTGGCCGGTGGTGCAGGTGAAGGGGGTGGTGCTGGTGGCACCGGAGGCGGCCGCCCAGGCGCAGGCGAGGGTCGCCTGCATGGTGGCGCCAGGGCCGGTGAGGGTCATCGCGGCGGGAACCGCGACGGTGACCTGTGAGGTGTTGAACACGACCGCCGCGGTCCCGGCGATGCCGTCGGCCAGCCCCGCCTGGGGCGCGATGGACTTCGTCACGCCCGGGGTGATGGTCGCGAAGTCGAGCTGCGTGGTCGTCACCGTCGCCGACGCCGCGAGCTGCGCGGTGGCCGTCAGCGTCGCCTGGCCGGAGGCCGCGCGGGAGGACCCGGCGAGCGTTCCGAGAGCAAGGGAGGACGTGAGCAGCATTCGCGTGAGCACGGTGTCGTTCGATCGGTGAGGTCCCGGCGGAGCGGAAATGCGCCGCCGACGCCGGCCACCAGACGAAAAGTCCGTGCCTGATGTCTCATCTGGGGGGACTGTCTGGTTTTACGACAGTCGGCGCGTCGGGTGTCCGACCGCACCCAGTGGAGAACGTTTGTTCTCCGCCGTCACGAAACCGTTCAGGCGTCAATTTCCTTGACGGCCCTGTATCCAGCAACATCCGGAACCCATTGACCGGGAACAGCTTGCCGGTCGCTTGCTCGCATTCCCGAACGCTGCAATCAGGATTGAGGCATTTTGTCCTGACTCATCATTTGTTTGTACACGGGTTGTTCAGTTTCATTCGTCCCTGAATTCGCCGGTTTTCCGCCGGCGCGCCGGCCGCGGAACCCAGCCGCACAATGCAACACAGGGGGCGGTTTGCGACCCGGCCGCCGGTGCGCTCCCGCCCGGGCCGATCCTTCCCCGCCCCGCCGCTCGCGCGGCCCGGGACAGGGGTCGCACCGCCGTCGGGCGCGCGCGCGACGCAGCCGCACGCGCCCCTGCGCCGCGACGCGGGGGTCATCCCGTCGTCATCGACCCCATCCCGCATCTCCCTAAACCCGCCCGCGATTGGCGGTCGCGCCCACGTGCATCGCGCGCCGGTCCTCGGCGCGCGGCAGGCGGCGGACGACGACGCATTCGCGGAAGATCGGCGGCGCGTCCGCGACTCGTGCGGTGCGCCGACGTGCGCATCGTCGCATGTCGGCACGGCCGCGCGCGGGCAACCCCTGGCCGTCCACCGGCATCACGCGCTGCGCAGCGGGACCCCGCGTCCGGGGTCGCGGGTCGCGCGCAACGCATCGCACGCGCGCATCCACCACCGCCGGCGCACCGCGTGGCACCGACGTGCGCGAATTTCCGCGAATTCTTCGCGAAGACTCTGGACGCCACTCGCCTTCGTGCGAATATTGTTGCCCGCGCGACGCGCATTCCTGTTCGCGTGCGCATGGGGGGCGGCGCAGTCCTTGCCCTCCCGCGCCCTTACCCATTCACCGGAGCACCAGTCATGGCGGCAAAGAAGAAGTCGCGTGCGAAGTCCGGCAGCAGGAAGTCCGCGAAGAAGGCGTCCGCGAAGAAGTCGAGCGCCCGCAAGGGCGGGGCGAAGAAGTCGAGCGCCCGCAAGCGCACCGCGAAGAAGGGCGCCGCGAAGAAGTCCACGGCGCGCCGGAGCGCCGCGAAGAAGGGTGGGGCCCGGAAGGGCGCCGCGAAGAAGGGCGGCGCGAAGAAGTCCACCGCGCGCCGCAGCGCCGCGAAGAAGGGCACCGCGAAGAAGGCCTCGAGCCGCGGCCCCGCCCGCAAGGCCGCCGCGAAGAAGGGCGGCGCGAAGAAGGCCTCCCGCTCCGCGAGCGCCGGCCGCAAGTCGGCCGCCCGCAAGTCGACCGCCCGCAAGCGCTCCGCCCCCGCCAAGTCGGCCGGCGTGCTGGATCGCGTGTCGCGCGTGGGCGCCGGCATCATGGAGCAGGCGGGCAACGTGGTCAGCGGCGGCGTGGAAGCCGCCAAGGACCTGGGGGAGAACATCCTCGATCGCGTGCGCTGACCCTGGGCGCCGCGGCGCCCGCGCAGGGACAACGATCCGGAGAGTGGCCAGCGATGGCCACTCTTCGTCGTTTCATCCCCGGGCCGGCCCCCGTCGCGCCCCGCCCCCGGTCACGCCCCCATGCGCCGCCAGCCACTCGGCGACCAGCGCGAACACCCGCTCCCGCCCGCGGTCCACGGAGATCACGTGTCCCCCCTCGTCGAGCCACACGAACCGCTTGTCGGGTGCCCCGAGCTCGGCGAATGCCGCCTCCGCGCCAGCGGCCGTGATCCGGTTGTCGGCGCGCGATTGCAGGACCAGCGTGGGCGCGCGCACCTTCGGCAGCGCCGCCGCGCCGGCGCGCGCGGTGGCCACCAGCCCGCGCACCGACCTGGCGGACACCATTCCGTAGCCGAGGGCCCGCTCCCGTTCCGCCGGATCCAGGATCGACCCGTCGGCGCTGGAGGGAAGGAAGGGAATCGTGAGCGACCAGAGGGGCGCCCACGCGGCCGCCTGCCCCACCACCGGGGGGACGGACAGGTACGGGGCGAGCAGCACGAGCGCCGGGAGGGCAGGGCGCTCCGCCGCGAGCTGCACCGCCAGCGCGCCGCCCATCGACTGCGCCACGATCCCGACCCAGGGATGCATCGCCTCCAGCGCCGCGAGCTCCGCGCGCACGTGCGCCAGCCACTCGCGCCCATGCGTGCGGGCGAGCGCGCGCGGCGACCGGCCATGCCCGGGAAGGAGCGGGGCGCGCACGGTGTATCCCGCCGCGTGCAGCGATTCCCCCAGCGCACGCACCGACTGCGGCGTGTCGCCCGCGCCGTGCAGCAGGAGCACCGCCTTGCCGGTGGCCGCGCGCAGCTCGAACGGCTCGGCGCCCACCTGGACCCCGTCAGCGCCGAAGCGACGACCCATCCGCCATTGCTGATCCACTCGCCACGCCCGATAGGCGCGGATCAGGGCACCGGTGCCCGCGAGCAGGGCGGTCGCCGCCGCGGCGGCCGGGAGGGGGAGGGGCACGATCAGTAGCGCGGCACGGCCGGGTCGACCTCGCGGCTCCAGCGATCGATGCCGCCGGCCAGGTTCGTCACCCGGCCGTACCCCTGCCCGCGCAGCCACGCGGCCACCGCCGCGCTGCGTACCCCATGATGGCAGTAGACGAGGTACTCCGCCCCGGGATCGAGCTCGCCCCGCCGCGAAGGGATCTCGCTCATGGGGAAAAGTGTCGCGTCGTCGAGCCGGGCGAGCTGCCACTCCCACGGTTCGCGCACGTCCAGGAGCACGGGCGACCAGCCCGACGCACGGCGCGTCGCGGCGTCGCGGGGGGCGATCTCCTCCGCCGCCTCAGCGCCTGGTGCAGCCCCCGGTGCGGCGCCGGGCGCGGGATCGCACCGCGCCTCGCCACCGGGCAGGTCGCCGATCGCCGCGAGGGTGCGCGCGTCGCCGCAGGCGGGGCAGCGCGGATCGCGCGCCACGGCCACCTCGGTCCAGCGCAGCGCACGCCCCTCCAGGAGGAGCAGCCGGCCGGCGAGCGACTCGCCGTATCCCAGCAGCTGCTGCAGCACGATCGCCGCCTGCGTGACCCCCACGAGACCGGGCAGCACGCCAAGCACCCCCGCCTCGGCGCAGGACGGGACCGTGCCCGGCGCCGGGGGCACCGGGACCAGGCAGCGGTAGCAGGGGCCGCCCCCGGCCACGAGCAGGGTGGCCTGGCCGTCGAAGCGCGACACGCTGCCGTGCACCAGCGGGCGCCCGGCGAGCACGCAGGCGTCGCTCAGGAGGTACCGGGTGGCGAAGTTGTCGCTCCCGTCCACGACCAGGTCGGCGGCGCCCACAAGGGCACGGGCGTTCGCCGCGTCCACCTGGGTTGCGACCGCGTCCACGCGCACGCCGGCATTCATCGCGCGGAGCCGGCCGGCGGCCGCCTCCGCCTTGGGCGCGCCCACGTCCCCCTCGCCGAACAGGACCTGCCGGTGGAGGTTGGTCTCTTCCACGCGGTCCCCGTCG
Organism: Gemmatimonadaceae bacterium; assembly: GCA_036401195.1. Taxonomy (GTDB): domain Bacteria; phylum Gemmatimonadota; class Gemmatimonadetes; order Gemmatimonadales; family Gemmatimonadaceae; genus JACDHQ01. The sequence continues at coordinate 18,932 of DASWVQ010000013.1, read as the reverse complement.
GCGATGGTGAGGTGCCCCACCCCGGCCGCGGCGAGGTACATCGCCACGGGGGAACCGAGGCCTCCCGCGCCGACGACCAGCACGTGCGCGCCGCCAAGCCGCGCCTGTCCCCGAGGGCCCACCTCGGGGAGCACGAGCTGCCTGGCGTAGCGGGGGTCGTGCGCAGTGGTCACGCGCGCAATCTACGACGGCCGCCGGCGGGGAGCACCCGCCGGCCGCTCGTCATTGCACCAGCTGCTCGCTCGCGCCCTCGGAGCTGACGAACATGTCGTCGAGCACGACCGGCATCTCCAGGCGCTCGAGGAGCCGGGGGGCCGGCGCGACGATCAGCGAGCCGCCGTCGCGTGCGCACAGCCCGTCGCCGGTGAGCCGGGCCAGCACCAGCGACACCGACTCCCGCGTCGCCCCCACCAGCTCGCACAGCAGCCGGTAGTGCGGGTTGCCGAGCACGATGTGGCCGTCGGCGCGGGTGAAGCAGGCGTTGGAGGAGAGGCGCAGGAGGGTGGTGATCAGCCGCTGCTCCACGCTCAGCGTGGTGAGCTCGCGCAGCTTGTCGAGGAGCGCGGCACGCTCGGCGCTCATCTGGCTCACGAGGGCGAGGGCGCGCTGCGGCTGCTCGCGCATCATCTGGCGGAACTTCGCGGCGCTGAGGAAGAGCGTCTCGCTCTCTTCGTCGGCGCGCGCGTCGGTCCCGTAGGTTGCCCCCGGGTTGAGCCCCTCCCCGCCGAAGGTCTCGCCCGGCGTGGCGATCCACGGGACGAACCCGCGGCCGGCGCGCACGCGGCTGCGCAGCACGATCCGGCCACGGGTCACGACGAACAGGCCGTCGGCGGGGGCTCCCCGCTGGTAGATCGCGAACCCGGCCGGCCAGGTGGCGCGGGCGGCCCATTCGGCCAGCGCATCCCGTTCTCCCTGGCTGAGCCGGACGGCTCCCAAAGTCACTGCATCCATCTGCGGCGCCTCAGCTATTTGCTCCCGCTGCAAGGATTTGCAATGTCCGGGCCCCGAGCCCGGGGCGGCCCCGGCCTTGACGCGGGAGAGGGCGCGGCGTTGTGTAGGGCACCCCCGTCAACCGACACCGTGCACGAGCCGATCGCTGCCACCGAGACTGCCAGCGCACCGGCCCCCCGCCAGGAGCGTCCCCTGTCGCTCGTGGTGCTGGGTGCCGACGTGCTGCTGCGCGCGCGCCCCGCCTCCGCGGTGCAGCTCGCGCACGCCTGCCAGGCGCTCGGGTATCACGCGGTCGTGCCGTCGAGCTGGGGAGATGAGCTGCTGGCCGGCGCCTGCCTCGACATCCTCGCGACGCGGGAGCCGGGAACGGCGGTGTTCTGTGCCTGCCCGCGCGTGGCGCATCGGCTGCTCGCGTCGGGGAGCGACCTCGCGCCCGCGCTGATCTCACTGGTGTCGCCCCCCGTGGCCGTCGCGCGCTACCTGCGGGCGCTCTACGCGCCGGCCCGCGTGCGCATCACCTTCGTTGGGGGATGCCCCGGGGCGGGAGAGGAGGCGCTCGACGCGCGGCTCAGCGCGCAGGAACTGTTCGACACCCTCATCGACCACGGCATCGTCCTCTCCGAACAGCCCACCACCTTCGACGCGGTCCTGCCGCCCGATCGCCGCCGGCATCTCTCGCTCCCCGGCGGCGCGCCGAGCGCCGACGTCCTGGCGCGCGATGGCGACTGCGTGCTGCGCGAGGCGGATGGGGAGGACCTCGCCTTCGCGCTCGCGCAGCACCTCCTCGAGGGGGGCGCGCAGTTGCTCGACGTGGCGCCCGCGCTGGGGTGTGCCTGCGCGGGGGTGATCCCGGGGCTGTCGGGGGACGATCCGCGCGCGGAGGTCGCGCGGCTCGAGCCCCCGCGCGCCGCGTCGCCCGTGGTGGACCACCGCGTGCTCACCGCGCTCGGCCTCCAGCTGCCCCTCGCCGCGCGCACCCCCGCCGACCTCGCGTTGCCGCCGACGATGCCCGACGACACGCGGCTCCCCCCGGGCGACGACGCGGGTCGCGGCGACGCGCTCCTGCTGCCGGCGGTGGCGGGGGGACGGAACTCGCCGATGCGCGGCGTCGCGATGGTCCCCGCGCTCCCGGCCGAGGAGCCACGCGAGATGCCGCCGATGCCGCGGCGCCGTTCCCCGGCGCAGGGGGTCCTGCGCGTGGCCCTGGATGGCCCCCCCAGCAGCCGGGGCGCCGATGGACGCCTGCTCCCTCGCGCGTACGTCGCGCGGCGAAAGGCGGGGCCCTGGAAGCGCGGGGGACAGGAGGCGACCGAGGGCACCCCGGACGACCAGGGTGCCCCCGATCCTACGCCGTAGCGCGCGTCAGCGCAGCGCGGCGCGCGCCTCGGCGATCTTCGCGGCGGCCGCCCCGAATCGCGCGGCCAGGTCGGCGATCTCCGCCCGGGCCACGCGCTCGTCGCCCCCGCGGATGGCCTCCCCGATGCTCGGCAGCACCATCGTCGCGTAGCCGTTGTCCTCGTCCGCGGCGTAGATGAGCCCACGGAACCAGGGACGCGTGCGGAGCCCCTCGGGCCGGGTGAGCGCGCGCTCCACCCCGAGGAGCGCCCCGTTCACCCGCAGGCTCGCGTCGCGGGCAAGCGGCGCCTCGCGCGCGGCCGAATCGCGTGCGGCGGCGAACGCCGCGGCCTCGCGCTCCATCTGGTCGATCGCCGACGCGAGGGGCTCGAGCGACGCGGTCCATCCCTTCTGCGACGCCTGCCGCGTGAGGCCGGGGAGGTAGCGACGCACCGCGCGCGCGAACTCCACGTAGTCGTACGGGAGCACGTCGGCATCGGCGAGGCGGAGGATCATCGCCGCCGCGATCCGCGCCGCGGTGGCATGGTAGGCGAAACTCGTGTCGCCGAAGCGCCGCATCCAGTCGAAGCTGTCGTAGTGCGAGTGATACACGCCCCCCGGCCCGCCGAAGCCCCATTCGGCGATCGGGATCCCGAGGTGGTTGTAGAAGCCGGCGAAGTCCGAGCCGCCGCCGGGATCGCCCATCGCGGGTTCCGCGCTGTCGGGCACGGCAGCGTCGCGACGCCAGGCCGCGTACACACTGCCGCCGGCGGGGCTCGGGACCGCGCGCGTCACGTCGCGCAGGAGCGCGCGCAGCGAGGGCGACCCGCCGCCGCCGAAGCGGGCCCCCGAGGCGGCGACGTCCTGGTTCAGGTAGGCCACCGCCCCGCGGGCCAGGCGGAGCGAGTCCTCCTCGACGAACTCGGTGGACCCGACCAGCCCCCATTCCTCCGCGTCCCAGGTCGCGAGGAGGATCGTGCGCCGGGGACGCCAGCCCTGCTTCACGAGCGCGGAGAGCGCGCGCGCCGCCTCGAGCACGCTGACCGTCCCGCTCACGTTGTCCGCCGCGCCCGGGCCCCATGCGTCGCGGTGCGCGCCGATGATGACCAGCTCGTCGGGGAAGTCGGTGCCGCGGATGACCCCGAAGGTGTCGTGGATCCGCTTGAACGCCTGCGTCGCGCGATCGTCCTCCACGCGCACCCGCGCGCGCACCGGTCCCGGGCCGGCGTGGTAGCGGAAGGGGAGTCCTCCCTGCCACCCGGCGGGGATGGCGGCGCCGCGCAGCCCCCGCAGCAGTTCGGCGGCGTTTCCATAGGAGACCGGGACCACCGGGATGCGCGGCACCTCGGTGGAGTCCAGCGGCAGGCGGCGGGCCCCTGGCGTGCTCGCCCAGCCCGGCGTGGTGGGATCGCCGTCGCCATTGTACACGCTCCCGCGCTGCACCCCGCGCGCGTTGCGCATGGGGCCCTCGGGGTAGACGTCGCCGCGCGCGTAGCCGTCGTCGGCGGGGTCGCTGTACATGATCAGGGCCCGCGCGCCCCGTTTCTCGGCCTCGCGCGCCTTGATGCCGCGGAAGCTCCGGCCGTACCGGGCGACGGCGATGCGCCCCTTCACCGACACGCCGAGGGAGTCGAGCTGCGCGTAGTCCTCGATGAGGCCGTAGTTCACGTACACGATCTCCGCCGTCACGTCGCCGGCGCCGCTCGACCCGTTCACGGTGGGATACTGCCACCCGCTCGAGGAGGCGTCGCCGGGGACGGCAGGCTCGCGAAGCGGCAGCTCGAGCGGTGCGGGCGACAGGCGCGTCACCCGGACCGCGGTCGCGTGCGGCATCCACACCTCGTAGCTGCGCGTTTCCGTCTCGAGCCCCCAGCGGCGCATCTGCGCCACCACGTACTCGGCGGTCCGGCGCTGCGCCGGCGTGCCCGCGACGTGGGCCTCCCGCGAGAGCACCTGCGCGTGGCGTCGCGCGCTGTCGGCGCTGGGGATCCCGATGAGCTGTCGCTCCCGCGCGGCGGCTCCCGCGCCCTGGGCGCGCAGCGCGCCCGCGGCGCAGGTGAGGGCGAGGAGCACGGCGATGCCGTGCGGGATGCGCGACGCAGGACGCATGCGGGTCTCCCGGAGGTCAGGCGGGGGTGGATCGGCGGGCGGACGACGCCCCCCGGCGATGCGGGGGCGTTCGGGGTATCTACCCGCGGTGGCGCGGAAGCGCCATGGTGAACCGCGACCCATGTCCCGGGGTGCTCGAGACGGTGATGTCGCCCCCCATGCCCCGCGCCAGCTCCCGGCTGATGGCGAGCCCCAGCCCGGTGCCTTCGCGCCGGTTCGCCGCGTCGGTCACCACCTGCACGAAGGGATCGAAGATCCGCTCCAGCTTCTCGGGCGGGATGCCGATCCCGGAATCGCAGACGTCCACGAGTACCAGGTCGTCCCGGGTGGGACTGAGCCGCATGGAGATCGCCACGCATCCCCCTTCGGGGGTGAACTTCACCGCGTTGGAGAGGAGGTTCAGGAGGACCTGGCCCACCTTCTCCGGGTCCGCGCGCACGGGCGCGGGGTCCGTGCTCAGGCGGTCGGGCATCTGCATGGCGAAGTGGATCCCCTTCGCGGCGAGCTGCGGCTCGATCATCGAGACGATGTCGGCGACGACGTCGCGCACGAGCATCTCGCGCGCGTCGTAGGTCACGCGACCGGCTTCGAGCCGCGCGAAGTTGAGCACGTCGTTGATGAGCCCCAGGAGGTGGCGTTGCGCGCGGCTCACCCGGGCCAGCGCCTCCCGCTGCGCGTCCGCGAGCGGTCCATGCAGCCCCATCTCGAGGAGCTGCACGTGGCCGGCGATGGCGTTGAGCGGGGTGCGCAGCTCGTGGCTCATGGTGGCGAGGAACTGGGACTTCGCCGCGCTGGCCGCCTGGGCCTCGGCGTAGAGGCGCGCCCGCTCGAGCGCCTGCGCACACTGCCCCACGAGCGCCTCGGCGAGCGCGAGCTCCTCGGCAGCGAACTCCCGCTCCTCCGGGAATCCAAACGCCGCCGCGCCGAGGGCGCGGTCCTCCACGAGGAAGGGAAGGATCAGCCACGCCACGGCGCGGACCTTCTCGTAACGGGGCACCGCTCCCGGGTACCGCTGCCGCATGTCGTCCGCGTTCCGGATCAGCACCGGGCGCTTCCGCAGCACCGCCTCGCTCATGGGCAGCCCCGCCGTGAGCGGAAACTGGCGCATGGTGTCGGCCACGGTCTCGGGAATGTGGGCGGCCTGCACCAGCGCGAGCGAGCTGCCGTCGGCGGAGAGGAGGCACACCGAGCACTCCTCCGCGCCGAGCGCCGGCAACCCCTCGTCGACCATGGCCTGGACCGCTGCGGCGGGAGTGAGGGCCCGGGACAGCGCCGCGGTGACGGACTGGAGGCGCGCGGTGCGCGCCGCGGCTTGTTCCGCCGCGCCCCGGGCGTCCACGGCCTCGGCCAGCAGCCGCGCATTGTCGATCGCCGCGGCGGCCCGCGCCGCGAACGCCTCCGCCAGCAGGCGGTCCTCCACCGAGTAGCGGCGGCCGCTCTCCGTCATGGCGAACGTCATGGCGCCAAGCACCCGGCCGCGCGCCACCAGGGGCACGATGAGCACCGCGTGAAAGCCGATCTCGCGCAGCACGGCGCGGTGCGCGTCGTTCTGCGCGGCGGCCTCGATCATCGCCGGGTCGACCACGGGGTAGAACTCCGTGACCCCCTCGCGAAGCACCTTCGGAAGCCCCGTGGCCGAGGTCCAGTCCGTGGGGAGGCGGCGGTGCAGCTCCTGCGCCCACTGCACCTTCGCGGGATCCTTGTGGGCCACCGCGAGTCGGCGCACGCGGGGGGGCCACCCGGTGTCGTGCGGGTCCTCCAGCATGTCCACCGCGCACCAGTCGGCGAGGTCCGGCACGGCGAGCGCCGCCACCTCGCGGAGCGTGCGCTCGTAGTCGAGCGACTCGCCGAGGATGCGTCCCGCCTCGGCGAGGAACTCGCGGCGGATCGCCTCGCGCATGTCGTCGTTGATGTCGTCGAACACGCCGGCCCACTCGCGCAGGGTGCCGTCGGGATTCCGGATGGGCACCGCGCGCGAGCGGAACCACCGGAACGACCCGTCGCGCGTGCGCACCCGGTACTCCGCCTCGTAGCGTTCCCCCGCGCCGACGGCCGCGCGCCAGCTGCGGACCACCGCGTCGCGATCCTCCGGGTGGATGGCGTCGGCCCAGCCGTGGCCCCGCACCTCGGCGAGCGACTGGCCGGTGAGGGCGCGCCAGAAGGGCATGTCCTCCACCTGTCCCTCCGGCGTGGTGGTCCACACCATCGCGGTGGAGGTTTCCACGAGGGCGCGGTGCCGCTCCCCCGCCAGCCGCGCCGCCTCCTCCGACCGCTCCGCGAGGTCGCGCGCGTCCTCGAGCTCGGCCATCGTCGCCTGGAGCTGCTCGTTCGACTCCTGCAGCTCCAGGGCGAGCTCCTGCACCTCGGCCATCCGCTCCTGGAGCTCCGCCTGCTGCTGCACCAGGTACTCGTTCGTCGTGGTGAGGTCGACGTTGGTGGTCCGGAGGTGCTCCTGCTCCTCCATGCGGGCCGTGACGTCGTGGTGCACCAGCACCACCTGGCGCACGCCGCCCGCCGCGTCGCGCAGCGGGTAGAGCTGGGCCTCCGTCCACAACGTGCGGCCCGCCCCGGTGACCGCCGAGACGTCGTACCGCACCGGCGGGGTCCGCACGGCCTCACCCGCGAACGCCGCGCGGATGGCGGGGAGGATCGCGACGAGCTGCTCGTCGTGCAGGACCGAGTAGCCGGGGGGCACCTGGGCCAGCGATGCCCCCCAGAGGCGCTCGAACGCCGCGTTGACGGCAATGGGATGCCCCTCACGGTCGTACAGCACCGTACTGTTCGGCGACTGCGCGAACAGCGCCTCGAAGGGATCGAACGGGGTCGGAGTGCTCATCGAGGGGGGCGGGTGGAGCAAGAGATGCGCCCGCGTTCGCCTCGTCAGCGCCCCAGCCCGAAGCCGTCCCGCACCCCCACGATCACGAACTGCACGGCGATCGCCGCGAGCAGCAGTCCCATGATGCGGGTCATCATGCGGATCCCCGTCTGCCCCATGCGATTGACCAGCCGGGTCCCCAGGCGGAGGGTGGCCCAGGTGAGGAAGAGGGTGAGGGCGATCGAGACGTAGACGGCGCTGCGCTGCGCCCAGGTGTGCGCCTGCGCGGCGAGCACCATCACCGTGGAGATGGCGCCGGGCCCCGCCAGCATGGGCATGGCGATCGGGGTCATCGCCACGTCGTCCTTCTCCTGCCCTTCCACGATCTCGGGGGTGCTCTCCTGCGTGCTGCGCTTCGCGTGGAGCATGTCCATGGCCACCACCCACAGGATCAGCCCCCCGGCGATGCGGAAGGCGGGGAGGGTGATGCCGAAGAGCTGGAAGATCGCCTGGCCGAAGAAGGCGAAGGCGAGGAGGATGAGCGTGGCCGCCACGCAGGCGCGCCGCGCCGTGACCGCGCGCTGCGCCGGCGTCTCCCGGTGGGTGACCACCAGGTAGGTGGGGATCACCGCGATCGGGTCCACGATGAACAGGATCGAGGTGAAGGTGACGAGGGCGAACTGGGCGATGTCGTTCACGGCGTCACTCGTACTCGTCGAGGGTGCGGCGGATCGCGTCGCGCAGGTAGCCCTCGCGCGCCGCGCCGTCCAGGTGCGGTGGCACCGCGCGCCCCAGGCGGCCGAACTGCCGGAGCATCTCGCCCTCCAGGAAGGGCTCCTTCGTGTGCACTCCCAGTCCCTCCAGCACGCGCTCGGCGAGGTCGCGGAGCAGCCGCCGCGTGCTGTCGTCGAGCGCGTCCAGCGAGGGCGGGCTCGCCGGCTTCGGCGGCGCGGCCTTCTCCCGGCGCGGGGCGTCCACCAGCGACGCCATCGACGCCGGGCGCACCACGAAGGAGCCGGCGGTGTGCTCCTCCCACTCCTTCACCACGTTGCGCCGCCGCAGGTCGTGCAGCGTCCGGATCACCGCTTCGCGCACCACGGAGAACCCGGCCTCGGAGTTGTTCCCGCGCCCCGTAACCACGAGCACCTCGGGCGCCCGTTCCACCTGCTTCTGGCGCAGCCAGATCTCGGCCCGCCGCGCCGCCTCGTCGGCCGTGGGGAGCGTCGCGCGGAGGTTGAGCGTCCGGTCGGCGCCGAATCGCGCCGCGTCGAACGCCTGCCAGAGCTGGTCGAGCCCCACGCGCGGCTTGCGGCTCACCGCGCCAGCGCCTCCCGGAGCGGCCGGCCATCCAGGGGCTCGGAGGGTTCCACGCCGAGCAGGCGCGCCAGGGTGGGCGCGAGGTCGACCACGCCTACCTCGCGATGAAAGCGCCCGGGGCGGATCCCCGGCCCCCAGAGGATGAGCGGCACCCAGGCATCGTAGTCCCAGGGCGCCCCGTGGTTCGCCGGCACCGAGGAGTTCTTCCACAGCGCGTGCGGCGCGAGCACCACCATCAGCTCCGCGGCAACGTCGGCGGGCAGCATGTGGTTCCACCGCCGCGCGATCCGGTCGCCCCGCGCGGCCCGCCGCGCGAGCTCGCCGCGCAGGTACACCCGGTCCACCCCCGGTGCGGCGCGGAAGGCCCGCGCCAGCAGGCGCACCACGGAGTCGGCCCGGATCCCCTTCGCGGCGAGCGCGGCGCGGTCCACCAGCAATGCCCCCGACTCCAGTTCCACCGCCATGCTGTCCACCCCGCGGGCGGCGAGCGCCCGGCGCACGGGAGCGAGCACCGGGCGCGGGTCGAAGCGTGGGACGGGGAGCCTGTGCGTTCGCGCCCAAACCTCCGGGATCGACCCGATCCCGTGGTCCGCGGTGAGCGAGATGATCACCGTGGAGGGGTCGCGCAGGCGGAAGAGTGAGTCGAGGAAGAAGCCCAGGGTGCGATCGAAGTGGAGGAACTGGTCGTGGGCTTCTCGCGAATCGGGGCCGAAGTTGTGGCCGATGGCGTCGGTGGGACTGAACGAGATCGCCAGCAGGTCGGGCGCCCCGCCCGCGCCGAGCTGCATCGCCTCCACGCCCGCGAGCGCGAGCCGGGCGATCATCTCGTCCATGCGGGGGTAGTACATGTACGTGCACGAGCTGGGGAGCGTCGCGGGCACGACGTGCGGGAACACCGGGTCCCGCCCCCAGGTCTCGATCGAGTCGCGGTCCGCTTCCCGGTACTGCGAGGAATCGCGCAGGAGCGTCCACGCGGTGCCGCGCATCGCCTGCAGCGGCTCGGACCTGTTGAAGCGCTGCACCCAGTCCGGCAGGGTGTCGGCGTAGTACGAGCTGGTCGTGAAGCGGCGCAACCCGTCGTACCAGTACACGTCCTGCTTCGCGCGGCCGAGGGGAAGGATCGCCCCGCGATCCTTGCACGACACCGACAGCGCGCGCGATCGCTCGTCGCGGAAGCGCATCCAGTCGATGAGCGTGGTGCCGCGGAATCGGAAGGGCGACGACGGGCCCTGCGCCTTCGTGCCCCCTCCCACCAGCTGCTCCTGCGGGTCCGGCACCCCCATCATGTTGGTCACGATCCCCGTGGAGCGCGGATAGCGGCCCGACAGCACCACGGAGTGCCCCGGCGCGGTTTCGGTGATCGCGTGATCCTGGTAGGCCCGGGTGTAGCTCGCCCCCTCCCGCAGCAGGCGCGCAAGCCCGCCGGTGAGCTCTCCCCCGTATCGCTCGAAGTACGCCGGCGTGAGCTGGTCCACCGTGATGTGGACCACGAGCCGCGGCGCCGGGGGAGGCTGCTGGCTCGCCACCCGGCTGGCCGGAACCAGGACCGCCGCGAGGACGGCGACTGCGAGGGACCGCAGGCGTTGCACGTCGAGCTCCAGGGAAGGGAAGGTGGGAAATCTATCCACGACCGACCGGAGTGTCGCATTGTGTCGTCTGGATGACGGGATGATGCACGACTTGCTCGCACCCACAAATTGCCCCGCCCCCGCCCCGCCAGTACGCTCCCACTCGTTCGATCGCAGCCACGCGAGGAGCCGTGATGGACCTTACGACGAGTCCCGGAAAGCCCGTCGCATTGATCCTGTGTGCGGACCCAGTCCGCACCGCGGCCCTTGCGGGGCGCGCGACCGCCGAGGGCTTCACCGCCGTCACCGGTGATGCCGCGGAGAACGGCGCCGGCGCGCTGATTCGCGTCCAGCCCCGGGTCCTCGTCATCGACGTGGACCACCCCGCCGCCGAAGCGACGAATCTCGTCTTCGAGATCGCCCGCGGCCTCGGCACCACGGTCATCATCGCGGGGCGCGGCATGGAGGCGATCGAGCAGCCATTGCTCGCCCTGGGCGGCAACCTGCCGCTCCCGCCGCCGCCGTCCCACCCGCCGCGGCCCTCGTGGGCCGACGCGACCTGAACTAGATTTCATCCTACCGAGTACGGCGCCGGGTATCCGGCGCCTTTTTTTACCCCGGCGACGCCGCCGGGGGCGCCGGGGACGAGGGCGGCTTGCGACGGTGCCTGCCTGCTCGTCTCCCGTCGGGAGCGACGGTGAGGTGATGAAGGACATGCGGGACCCGAGTACGAGCGAGCTGCACCCAGGCACCGCCCTGCGCGCCGTCGAGGCGCGCTGGCGGGCCGTGTTCGAGTCCGCGGGGATCGGCATCGCCATCGTCTCCCCCGAGGGGGTGATCACCGACTCGAATCCGGCGCTCTGCCGCATCCTCGGCTTCGAGCCGGGCACCCTGGACGGCACCTCCTACGAGCAGGTCACCCACCCCGACGACCTGACGGTCGACGCGGCCCTCCTCGAGGAAGTCGTCTCGGGCCGCCGCGACTCCTACGAGCTGGAGAAGCGCTATCGGCGCCGCGACGGGACCACCATCTGGGGCCGGCTCCACGTGTCCGTGGTGCGCGACGAGGAGGGCACCCCCCTCCACCTGGTCGGGCTGGTGGAGGACATCACCGCCCAGCGCGCCGCGCGGGGACGCGCGCTCGGCAACGAACGCCGGCTCCAGTCGGTGGTGGAGCACGGCTCCGACGTCGTGACGATGCTCACCCCGGAGGGGGAGATCCGCTTCATCGGGCCCGCGGTGGAGCGGCTCCTTGGCTACGCCCCGCGCGACCTGGAGCGCCGGAACGTCCTCGACCTGGTGCGTCCCGAGCAGCGGCCCCGGGCCGCCGAAGCACTGGGCATCGCCCACTCGCAGCCGAAGGGCGAGCCGAGCCGCATCCTCGTCGACCTGCGGCATCGCGACGGGTCGTGGCGGACGCACGAGGCGGTCGGCACCACGATCCCCGATCCCCTGGGCGGGCAACCGGTGGTCGTCGTCAACTCGCGCGACGTCACCGAGCGCGTGGACGCGCTCAAGGCGCTCGAGCGCGCGGAGCGGCGCTTCCGCAACGTCGTCGAGCAGAACCTCACCGGCATCTACGTGGCCGAGGGGGGACGCTTCACGTACGCGAACCCGCGGTTCTGCGAGATCTTCGGTTACTCGCTCGAGGAGCTGCAGGCCCTGGAGAGCGTGGATGCGATCATCGCCGAGGAGTCGGTCGACGACGTGCGCCGGAGCCGCGCGGCCCGGATTGCCGGGGACGAGGGGGCGTCGCGGCTCGTGTTCACCGGCGTGCACGCCTCGGGGCGCCGCGTCGTCGTCGACCTGCACGCCACCGCCAGCCTCGGTGACGACGGCATCCTGTCGCTCACCGGCACCGTGCTCGACGTGACCGAGCAGCGCGCCCTCGAGGCCCAGCTGCGCCAGCGACAGAAGATGGAAGCGATCGGCCAGCTCGCCGGTGGGGTGGCGCACGACTTCAACAACCTGCTGACGGTCATCCAGATGAACCTGGATTTCGCCCGGGGCGACATCCCGGCCGACAGCCAGGCGGCGCTCGACCTGGCCGAGGTGGCCCGCGCCGCGGATCGCGCCCGCGCCCTCACCGGCCAGCTCCTCGCCTTCGGCAGGCAGCAGGCACTGTCGGCGCAGGCGGTGGACCTCAACGAGGTGGTCCGCGCCACCGAGCCGCTCCTCCACCGCCTGGTCGGGGAGGAAATCGGCGTCGTCGCCGAGCTGGCGGCCGCCCCGTGCGTGGTCCGCGCCGACGTGAGCCACATCGAGCAGGTGCTGATGAACCTCGCGGTGAACGCCCGGGACGCGATCCAGGCTGCGCCTCCTGAACCGGGCCGCACCCGCCGCATCACGGTGAGCACCGCGCATCGCGTGCTGGACACCCGCGACGCCGCCGCCTGGCCCTCGCTCCGCGCGGGCGCCTACGTGGAACTGCGCGTGCGCGACACCGGGATCGGGATGTCGCCCGAGGTGCTCTCGCACGCCTTCGAGCCCTTTTTCACCACCAAGCCGCTCGGCAAGGGGACCGGCCTCGGTCTCGCCACCGTCTTCGGCGTCGCGGCGCAGGCCGGGGGCGCCGTGCGCGCGGAGTCCGAACCGGGCGCGGGTGCCACCTTCACGATGCTCCTTCCCTGCTTCCGCGAGCCGGTCCGGCGCGAGCCGCCGAACCCCGAGAACTTCACCGGGGGCACCGGCACGATCCTCCTCGCCGAGGATGAGGCGTCGGTGCGCCGGGCCTTCGTGCGCGGCCTCGAGCGGATGGGATACGAGGTGGTGGAGGCGGAGCACGGCCTCGCCGCCCTCGAGCGATGGGACGAGCACGCCGGCGACTTCGCCGCGCTGGTGACCGACATCCGCATGCCGGAGCTCGGGGGGCTCGACCTGGCGGCGCGTCTCCGCGAGCGGCGTCCCGACCTCCCGATCGTGTTCGTGTCCGGATACAGCGACCAGGGGTGGTCGGCATCGAGCCCGTGGGATCGCTTCCTGGCCAAGCCTGTCACCCCCGCGGTACTCGGGGCGACCCTCCAGGGGCTCCTCGACGCGGCGGCACCGGCGGGCCGGGAGTAGACTTCGGGGATGTCGCCGTCCCCCGCGCCGTCGACCCGGCGCCCGCCCCGCATCGCCTGCGGGGACGTGAACACGATGTTCGTCACCTGCGCGCGCCTCGCCGACCCTGAAGGGGTGGGACGCGAACCGCTCCTGATCGTGGGCGGGGGTGGTGGCCGCGGGGTGGTGACGAGCGCGAGCTACGAGGTGCGCGCGTATGGGGTGCGCGCGGGGATGCCGATGGCGCGGGCACGGCGCCTCTGCCCGCAGGCCGTGGTGGTCCCGGTGCCCGGTGCCATGGTCCGCGAAAAAAGCGCGGCCATCGAGGCGGTCTTCGCCCGCTGGGCCCCGCGCGTGGAGATGACCTCCGTGGACGAGGGGCTGCTCGACTTCAGCGGCACCGAGGACAGCGTCTATCGCGACCGCTCCTTCGCGGCGCTCCTCCAGGAGCTCCGCGCGGCGCTCGTCGAGGAGACCGGCCTCACCGTGTCCTTCGGCGGCGCCACGAACGCGATGGTCGCCAAGATGGCCTCCGAGCTGGCCAAGCCGGCGCGCGGCTGCGACACGGGGGTGCTGGTGGTGGCGCCCGGCGAGGAAGCCGCGTTCATGGCGGAGCGGCTCCTCGCCGAGATTCCCGGGGTGGGGCCCAAGTCCCAGGCGCGCTTCGCCGCCGCGGGGCTGGTGACGGTGCGCGACGTGCTCGGGTGGTCGGAGGCGGCACTCGTGGCGTCGTTCGGGGAGCGCGAGGGGCGATCGCTCGCCGCCTGGGCTCGGGGGGAGAGCGCGCGCGGCGTGGAAGACGGGGAGCCGTCGCGCAGCATGGGCCGGGCGGAGACCTTCGAGACGGACCTCGACACCGGCGTCGCCATCGAGACGGAGCTCCTGCGCCTGGTGGGCCGCGTGGCCGGGGAGATGCGCGACGAGGGGCTCCGCGCGCGCAACGTGCGCGTCACCCTCCGCGACCGCGACTTCACCACCCGGCAGGCCCAGCGCACCCTCGACGAGCCGCTCAGCGCCGACGGCGCGATCTTCGGCGTGGCCCGCGAGCTCCTCCAGCGGCTGCGCCGCGCGCGCCCCATGCCGGCGCGGCTGGTGGGCGTCACGCTCTCGCGCTTCGTGCGCGACGGGGAGCCCTCGGGGCGGCCCGCGACGCAGCTGGGGCTGTTCGAGTCCGCGCCGGCGGCGCCGCGCGAATCGGAGCGCGACCGCCGGCTCATGGAGGCGGTGGACGCCGTGCGCCATCGCTTCGGGCGGGACGCGGTCAAGCCGGCCGCCCTCGCGAACCACGTGACCGAAGACTCGCCCGACAAGCTGCGGAACCCCTTCGGCGGGTCGCGCGGCCGCGGCTAGGTCAGCCGGGGGGCACCGGCTCCCGCGCCGGCGTGGCGTTGACCAGGCCAAGCACCCGCATGGCGAACTGCCGCACCTGCGCCCAGTCCGTCAGCTCATGGTCGCGGCTCGTGTCGGTGGGCCCGCCGTTCCGCCAGGCGATGAACTTCATCGCCAGCCGCACCGGGAAGGAGTAGCGCGTGTAGGCGATCGCGCCGCCGATCTTCTCCACGGTCCGCGGGTGCCACTGCGCCTCGGCGAGGAAGCCGTTGATCAGCCGGTCGACCTCCGCGATCGCGCGCGGGTCGGTCCCGGCCGCGGACGCGCTCACGGAGAAGAACGCCGTGGGGATCCGGTTCAGCGCCGTGCGGTTCTCCGCGGCGAACTTCGCCACCGAGGGCTGGTGGTGCCCCACGACCAGCGACGCCCCCACGACGATCGCGTCGTAGCCGTGCACGTTCCAGTCGGCGCGCCACCGGTCCGCGGGCTCGAGGACCACCTCGCACCCTTCCGAGGTGAGGACGTCCTGGATGTAATGCGCGATCCTGGCCGTCTGGCCATAGGTCGTTCCGTAGACGATGAGAATGCGGCGAGCCATGAGTCCTCCTGCGTTCGATCCGGATACCAGAACGCATGCGCGCGCCAGCGACTGCGGCAATCGCCGTTCTCCTGACGGCCCGCCGCCATTCCTGTCAGGGGGCGGGCGGCACCGCCACCGGGATGACGAATGCGCGCCGATCCCACCATAGCTCCAGCGCGCCGCCGGGAACGACCGCGATGGTGAACGTTTCCACGGGCTCGGCGAGGGCGCGCACCGACATGCGGACCCGCCCGAGGTCGCGGGCGGCGTCGTAGGCCGTCCCCGTCTGGCCCGTCTGCCGGTTGACGATCAGCACCCCGCCATCGGCCTCCGGGATCGAGAAGAGCGTCCAGGTTCCCGCCGGCACGCGCAGCGTATCGGCCCCACGGCCGAGGACGAGGGCGCGATCGGTCGTGAAGTGCGTCGCCTCGTTGGCGCCCGTTCGCCAGACCTGCCCGTAGGGCACGAGCGCCCCCCAGATCTCGCGGCCGCGCCGCACCGGCGTTCCGTAGTCCACGAGCAGCGAGGCCCCCGCGATCGCCCCCGTGGCGCGCCCGCGGCCGGACAGGGCGCCGACCCCGCGCCCCGCGCGGTCCGCCGCCGCCCAGCGCTCGGCCAAGGCGTCGACCTCCATCCACGGCCGCCGCTCCACGGTGAGCTTCCGGGTGGTCGCCCCCGCGTCGAGCCCCAGGAGGACACCCGCCGCGGAAATCCGGGCGCGCATCGTCCCGCGCGACGGATGCGTCAGGGTCCCCGAGTCGGGGCCCGTGCGGCGCATGGGAAAGGGGGTGATACGCGTGCCGGTGAGCAGCAGCTGGTCACCGCCGGATCCGCCGCCCGCCGTGAGCCGCTGGAAGGCGAGGTCGAGCGGCCAGTGCACCATGTCGATGAAGGGAAGCACGGGCCCGGCGGCCGGCACCGCGCGTTCCTGCACGCGATCGCCCGTCGTGATCCGTACCCGGACGGTGTCGCCATCGCGCCGGTAATGCTCGCGGCGGACGGCGGCAGCGTCACCCCCCGGCGTGATGGTCTCGGCGCGGAGCTCCTGCATTCCCCCGTCCGGCGCGAGCGTGAGCTGGTACCTCGTGCGCGTCGTGGCGGGCGATCGGAGCACGACATCTGCATCCACCCGGGATGCGGTCCGGACCACGCGCTCCACGGCGAGGGTGTCGGTGCCGAGCCGGGTGAGCAGCACGGCGCTGTCGGGACGCTGCGCCTGCAGCATTAGCGGGATGGCGATCAGCGGAAGGAACATGAGGCGATCCGGTGGGTTCAGTCGCGGACGAAAGCGCCCCCGATCGCTCACAGCAAGGTGAACCCCAATTCGGGTGTGCCCATTGCCGGGGGAAAGATGAAGGAGATCAGTGGGCTCGTGGTGGTGATCACGGGGGCGAGTGGCGGGATCGGGGCCGAGCTCGCGCGGCAGCTCGCCGCAGCGGGGGCGCGGCTCGCGCTCGTGGCGCGCCGGCCGGACGAACTGGCTCGAGTCGCCGCCGGGTGCGGCGAAGGCGCCATCGCGATCCCCGCCGACGTGACGCGGCGGGAGGAGGTCCAGCGCGTGGTGCGCGAGGCGATCGCCGCCTTCGGTCACGTGGACGTCTGGGTCAACAACGTGGGTCGGGGGATCAGCCGGATGCCCTCGGCACTGCGCGACGACGACGTGGACGACATGATCCGGGTGAACGTGAAGTCGGCGCTCTACGGGATGCAGGAGATCCTCCCCCATTTTCGCGAGCGGGGGCGCGGGCAGGTCGTGAACGTGTCGTCGATGCTCGGGCGCATGCCGCTGGCCACGATCCGCTCGGCCTACAACGGGGCCAAGCACTTCCTGAACGCGCTCACGGCGAGCTTCCGTGATGAGCTGCACGCATCCGACCCGGGGATCGAGGTCACGCTCGTATCCCCTGGCGTCGTGCGCACGGACTTCGGGCTCAACGCCCTGCACGGCGGGCCCGATTCGAGGGCGCTTCCCGGGTCGCAGGGCGCGGAGGAAGTCGCCGCGGTCATCGTCGAGGCGATCCGCAGCGGGAAGCCCGACCTGTATACCCGAGCGGGGGCGCGACACGCCGTGCTCGACTACTTCTCCCGCACCGGGGAGGATCCGGCCTGACCGCCGGACGTGGAGAACGCGTGGAGATGTGCACGAGTGTGCAGAACCGGCCGTTGCTCGGCTGCACGATTTCGGAAAAGTTTCTGGATTGCGCGATCGTTCGCGCAGTCGCACTATGCTCCCGCGTTCGCGAGACGGGTTGTTTGCGAACGGACGCTCTCTCGCGGGACGCCGTCGGAGGGCAGCCCATCAGGATTTCGGCCCTGATGGACAGGTTGTGAGGTCGCTGGCCACAACTGCGGCCCGGTGAAAAGCCGGGCACCTGAACCGGACCCGTCCGGCAAGGGTAAGACCGCCGCCAGGACTCGAGTGCGACGACCTTCGGGTCGCTCGCGCCGGGATGCCCGAAACGCGAATGACGGCGGTTACCAGCGGAGAACCCCCGCGCGACGTGAGTTGCGCGGGGGTTCTTCTGTTTGCGCGACTGCGCGCAGGGCAAACCCTTCTTGCCGCACCCATCCGTTCCCCCACCGTTGAAGCACGCACTTCACGGAGGCGGCGATGCGGAAGATCGTGGTGATGTCGCTGGCGACGGCGCTGGCGGCGTGCAGCGCGTCCAGTGATTCGACCAGCCCGGGATCGAGTGGGCTGTCGCAGTCGCAGGCCGAGGCCTTCGCCGGCCAGGTGGCCCGTGCGCTGGGCAACGGCCTGGACAACACGTCGTTCAACGTGGGCTCCGGACAGCGCCGCTTCGCGCCTCCCCTCTCGTCCCCCGTCGCCCCCACCCTGGTGAACGTGAGCGTGCAGCAGCGCACGAACTGCACGGCGGGTGGCTCCATCCAGGTGTCGGGGAACATGTCCGGCAACATCAGCGACCAGGGGTCGGGGGCGCTGCTGCTGCAGGTGACCGAGACGATCTCCGACTGGCGGTGCATCGGGAACCTCGTGATCAACGGTGACCCCTACGTGTCGGCGGCCGGCACCTTCACCTTCCTCAACGGGAACCTGAACTCGCCCGCGACGATCAGCATCGGCGGGGGCTTCAAGTGGGGAACCGGATCGGCGCAGAGCTGCCAGATGCAGCTCACCATGCTGGTGTACGACAACGGCACCGGGCGGGTGAGCGGCCAGGTCTGCGGCCGCGGCGTGAACGAGACCTTCTGACGCTGGGGTGCCAGCGGCTCGCGGGGCCGGCTCCGGTGCGCGGAGCCGGCCCCGCGCGCTTCCCGCTCGCCCTCAGTCGGGCTCGGGCGCGCTCCGCGTGACGCCGAGGTCGCGCAGCAGCCCGTCGCGCAGCCCGAACACCCATCCATGGAGCCGCAGCTCCTGGCCGCGGGCCCAGGCGCCCTTCACCGCCGGCGTCTCGCTGAGGTGCTGCACCTGTTCCATGGTGTTCAGCTCCACCAGCCGCCGCACCCGGTCTTCGGGGGGGATCGCGGCCAGCTCGCCGGCGTGGAGGCGCGCGACCATGCGCGCCGCCGTGAGCCACGCCTCCACCTGGGGCGGGGCTCCGCCGCCGAGCACCGCCCGGATCCCGCCGCACTCCTCGTGTCCGCACACGATGATGTCCTTCACCTTGAGGACATCCACCGCGAACTGGAGCACGGCGCCGAGGTTGGGATCGGAGGGGATCACCTGGTTGGCGATGTTGCGATGCACGAACATCTCCCCCGCCAGCGTGCCGGTGATCTCGTTCGCCGGCACTCGCGCGTCGGAGCACCCGATCCAGAGGAATTCGGGCTCGTGCACCGACGCGAGCCGCTCGAAGTACTGCGGGTCGTGGCCGAGCTGCTCCGCCACCCAGTGCCGATTTCGCTTCAGGAGCTCGTTGTAGGG
>DASWVQ010000012.1:0-9596 GCA_036401195.1 Gemmatimonadaceae bacterium | reverse complement strand
GCCCCCCCCGCCGATTCCGGTTTCGTGCCGAGAGCCGAGAGCCGAGAGCCGGCGGCCGTCAGTTGCCGTTCACGCCCCGAACCGCTTCCCCACCTCGCCCCAGTTGACCACGTTCCACCACGCCTTGATGTAGTCCGGCCGGCGGTTCTGGTAGTGCAGGTAGTAGGCGTGCTCCCACACGTCGAGCCCGAGCAGCACCGCCCCGGGGGCCACGCCGTCCATCAGCGGGTTGTCCTGGTTCGGGGTGGAGGTGATGCGGAGCTTCCCCCCCTCGTTGATCAGCCAGGCCCACCCCGACCCGAAGCGCCCCGCGCCGGCGGCGGCGAACTGCTCCTGGAACTTGTCGAAGCCGCCGAAGCTCGCGGTGATCGCGTCGGCCAGCGCCCCGGAGGGCTGCCCCCCCGCCTTCGGGCCCATCACCTGCCAGAAGAGCGAGTGGTTCCAGTGCCCGCCGCCGTTGTTCCGGACCGCGGTGCGCACCGCCTCCGGCACCGACGCGATCCCGGTGCACAGCTCCTCGAGCGACTTGTTCGCCAGCTCGGGGGCCTTCTCGATCGCCGCGTTCAGGTTCGTGACGTAGGCCTGGTGGTGCTTCCCATGGTGGATCTCCATGGTGCGGGCATCGATGTGCGGCTCCAGCGCATCGAAGGCGTAGGGCAGCGACGGCAGCGTGAAGGACATGGCGCGTCTCCGTGGTTCAGGCGTCGGTCCTGGCGGCGCGGGACTTCTCCCGCCGCCAGTGGATGATCCCCGGCAGGATCGACAGGAAGATCACCGCCAGGATCACCAGCTCGATGTACTTGTCGATTCCCGGAATGTAACGGCCCAGGAAGTAGCCGACGAACAGCATGCTCCAGACCCAGGCCACGCCCCCCACGACGTTGTACATGAGGAAGCTGCGGTAGTGCATCTGCCCCACCCCGGCCACCACCGGGGCGAAGGTCCGGATGATCGGCACGAAACGCGCAAGCACGATGGTCTTGCCGCCATGTCGCTCGTAGAAGGCCTGGGCGGCGAAGAGGTGCTTCTTGTTGAAGAACCGGGAGTCTTCCTTGGTGAAGATGCGGGGGCCGGTGGCCTTGCCGATCAGGTACCCCACGGAATCGCCGACGATGGCCGCCACGGTGAGCAGCAGCCCCAGCAGGTAGACGTTGAGCCCGAACTGCGGCCGCGCGGCGAGGAGCCCCGCCGTCACGAGGAGCGAATCGCCCGGCAGGAAGAAGCCGATCAGCAGCCCGGTCTCGACGAACACGATGAGCGTGAGGCCCACGTATCCGCCCCACTGCACGAGGGCCTTGACGTCGGTGAGCTGATGGAAGAGGTCGAGCAGGCTTTGCATGCGGTCCAGGAGAGAGGAGAGATGCGGAAGACTCGTAAGCTCGATGGCGCGAGGGGCAGGGTCAACCATGGAAGGTGAGCGCCGGCATCGCCGCCCGGCGGGGCTGCATGGCCGCGCCGAGCGCCTGCTCGACGCGGGACTCACCACGCTCGTGGTCGCCCTCACCGCCGGGTGGGTCTGGGCGATCGCCTTCGCCCCGGCGTCGGCCGCCACCATCCTGGGCGATCGCGGCTCGCTCGCCCGCACCGTCACGGCCGCGCTCACGGAGCCCGGCGCGCCCTCCGCGGCCTTCATCACCGATGCCGCGCTCGACGCGATGACGGGGGGATGGCGCGGGGCGAGCGGTCGCCTGCGCGCGCGATTCGTCCCGGCGGGGAGCCCCGTCCCCCTCCCGGTCGACAGCGGGCACGTCGTGCTCACCCGCCCCGGTGGCGCGGCGGGGGACACGATCCCGGTGCCCACCCAGGCGGGGATCTTCTCGGTCGCGCTGGCCATCGGGGAAGGGGTGCGCTCCGTCGCGAACTTCAGCGTCATCTCCCTGCGCCCCTTCAGCGACAAGCGGAATGGGCGGATCGGGGGCTACATGATCGGCAGCTGGCCCGGCGAGCGGGGCGCGAAGCTCCGCGAGCGCTACGGCAATCCCTCGGGCTTCATCGAGGTCACGCCGCAGAACGCCGACACCCCGGTCTCGGAGCACTTCACCCTCCGCGACTTCCTCACCAAGGGGCAGGCGAATACCTGGCCCAAGTACCTGGTGCTCGAAACCCGCCTCGTCGACAAGCTCGAGCTGGTGCTCGCCGAGCTGGAGAAGGAGGGGATCGACACCCGGGGGGTCGTGGTCATGAGCGGGTTCCGGACCCCCAGCTACAACGCCGGGGGAGGGAACACGGCGGGGCGAGCCAACCTCAGCCGTCACATGTATGGCGACGCCTCGGACATTTATATCGACAACGACCACAACGGCACCATGGACGACCTCAACCACGACGGAAAGCTCGATATCCGGGATTCCCGGGTGATCGAGGCCGCCGCGGAGCGCGTGGAGCGAGCTCATCCGGAACTGGTTGGCGGAGTCGGCGTCTATCCCTCGTGCTGCGGGCACGGTCCTTTCATTCACATCGACACGCGCGGGTATCGAGCCCGCTGGGTCGGCACCTCTGGAGGCTAAATGACGGATCAACGCCGTGTGGCGGATCGCGAAGTGACCGCAGTCTCGGTGCAGGAAGGAACCCCTGCCACCGGCGCCGCGGCGAATGGCGCGCGGGCCGAAGTGAGCGAGGAGCAGAAGGAAGTCGCCGCGGAGCTCGGCGTCCGCGCCAACGACGTGGAGCCCTACACCGGGCTTCGCTACCTGTCGAAGCTCTTCCGCGCGATGGCGATCATCATCGTGCTCCTGCTCGCCGCCGAGGTGATCACGGGCATCTCGCAGGTGGGCACCGCGGCGGTCCCCACCCTCCTGGGTGAGGCGAGCCGGCTGCTCGTGCTGGCCGGGCTGCTCTGGGGCGCGGGCGACGTCGCGCTCCTGTTCATCGACATGGGCCACGACCTGCGCGCGGCGCGCGTGCTCCTGAGCCGGCAGACGCACCACATCGTGCAGAGCGCCACGCAGTCGAAGGACGTGACCATGAAGGGGGTTGGATCCACCAGCCTCCCGCGCGGCGGGTACGATCGCCCCGCCACCGATCTCTGAACCAAGGAACGACCATGCTCGGCCTCGCCATCCTCCTGCTCCTGCTCTGGTTCTTCGGCGCCTTCATCTTCCACATCGCCGGGGGCCTGATCCACATCCTGCTGGTGATCGCGGTGATCGTGATCCTGTACCGCATCATCACCGGCCGGCGACCCGTCCCCTGACCGACGGACGGGCAGGGGCCTGACGCGCGCGGAACGCACGCCGCGATACGCACGCCGCGATACGCACGCCGCGAAACGCACACCGCGAAACGCGAAGGTCGCAAGGGAAAAAGACGAAGGTCGCCAGGGGAGCACATCCCCCGGCGACCTTCGCTTCCTTTGCGACCTTTGCGTTCAGTCAGTTCCTGCCGGCGGCGATGAGGTCCATCCCGCCGGCGATCACCGCCCGTCCGCACCGAGCGACGCGGGCGGGCGGTGCGTGTCGATCACGAACAGCGCGCCAGTGCCACCGGGCACTTCTCCGGATTCGGCGCCGGCGCCGATGCCTCGCCACCAGGCCCGCCGAAGGTGTAGAGCGGAAGCTGGAGCACGCCGAGCTCGCGCCCAGGCACCGGGAAGTGCAGGAGGCTGTTCTCGGGGAGCGACTGCCAGCCGCGGGCATCGAAGTAGGCGGTCACGCCGCTCACCCCCATCCCCTCGACCACCTTCTCGTAGCGCAGCGCATCCCACAGGCTGCCGCACGCGCCGGAGAGCTTGCGGGGCACGCACCCCGGCTCGTCCGGCGGGCCGGCGACGGTCACTTCGGGGAGCTGCCCATTCGTGACGCGGCTCTTGTTGATCAGAGGCACCGCCTCGGCGGCCCGGCCGAGCCGGATCAGGCCTTCCGCCTTGAGCAGCTCCATCTCGGTCACCGTCATCGCGGTGAGCGGCCCCTGGCGCCAGCTCTCCCCCGTGCCGAAGCGGTGGAAGTAGTAGTACGACCAGCGGTACGTGCCGCGCGAGACCGCGAAGATCGTGTTCTGGTTGTACCCCATGTACTTCCCCGGCGTCGCGGGGCCCCCCGTACCCTGGATGCGGCGGTCCTTCGTGCGGAGCTGGAAGGGCATCCGGTCGGCGGCCGGGGTCGCCGCCCAGTTCACGAAGCCGTTCGTGGAGTCGGCGGGGCCGATCGCCCAGTAGCTCGGGCGCCCGAAGTCGCTGGGGCGCGACGCGGTGCGCACGCGCGCCACGAGGCGCTTCCAGTCGTCCCAGAGGATGTCCGGCTGCCCCACGGGGGCGAAGTCGGTCTTGATCCCCGCGTCGACCCGGCGGATCACCTCCGTCCAGTTCACCGCCGCGCGCTCCGCCGGGGTGCGCGCCGAGTAGACCATGAGCCGCGCGGCGAAGGAGTTCGCGAGCTGCACGAACTGGTCGCGGGTCATCGCCTGGAAGAGCCAGGATTCCACCGGCAGGGAGAAGTTGCTGGTGCCGGCGATGGCGATCGCCTGGTCCAGCTGCGCGATCGCGGCCTTCGTCACCTCCGGATAGGGCGTGATCTGGGGATTCCTGATCGTGTCCAGCACCACCTTCTCGTCGATGACGAAGGCCTTGTCGTAGTACAGCCCCAGGTACCCGGTGGAGATCCCCTGGAGGAGCTTGGCCACCGCGCGCGTGCGCGCCGTGCGGGCCGCGTCCACGATCACCAGCCCCGCGTCGGTGGCGGTGAGGGCGTCGTTCACGGTGGACATCGTGGCGTAGAGCCCGTACCAGGGGGTCTCCGTCACGTTGCTGCGCGCGTTGACCGCGCTGTTGTTCCACGCCGAGCGCGGCTCGGTGGAGAGCTCCAGCTGGCCGAAGTCCGCGAAGCCGGAGGTGATCTCGCGGGCGATGGTGGAATAGGCCCACGACGGGTAGTCGTCGTGGCCGGCGACGGGCCACCAGCTGCGGAAGGCGGTGGCGACGAACTGCTCCGTCGCGGTGGGGATCTTGGTGGCTCGCTCGCGATCTGGCGCGTTGGGATTGTCGACTGTCAGGTCCTGACAGCCGATCGCCAGCACGAGGAGGGTGGGAATCAGTCTGCGCATCGGATCCTCGAAGGGTGGCGGGTCAGAACGTGATCTCGAAGCTTCCCGTGATCGTGCGGTAGCGCGGATAGTCGAAGCTGTCGAGGCGCGTGAGCACCCCCCCCACTTCCGGGTCGTAGCCCTTGTAGCCCGTGAGCGTGAGCAGGTTGCGGCCGATCACGGACACCGAGGCGCCGTCCGCGCCGAAGCGGGCGAGCGCGCTGGTGAGCTGGCGGCCGAAGCGGTAGCGGAGCGAGACCTCGCGCAGCTTCACGAAGCCCGCGTCCTCCACGAAGTAGTCGGTGGGATCGTTCGCCGCGTAGAGCGCCACGTAGTAGTCGATGGGCTTCTTCCGCTCCTGCGGCTTCCCCACCTGGTCCACGTCGCCGCTGCGCCCCCACTGGTACATGCGCTGGTTGGTCTGGTTGTACGCCTGCCCGCCCACCTGCGCGTCCACGAGCGCGAACAGGGTGAAGTCCTTCCACGAGACGTTGTTCGACACGCCGAAGTGGAAGTCCGGGTTCCCGTCGCCGATCTTCACGACCGCGGAGCTGCCGGTGGCATCCTTGAGCGGGATCGGCATCCCCCACCCGTAGTTCGTCGTCCCGATGGTCGTGGTCGTCCCCCAGAGCTTCTTCGCCTCGCCGTCGGTGTAGGCGTTCCCCGGCCCGACCCACACCAGCAGCCCCTCGTCGTTCACCTGGAACTCCGAGGCGCGCGCCGCGGCGTCGGCCGGGAGCTCGCCCGCCCCGCCGATGAAGCGGAAGCCGTACATCGCGCCGAGCGTCTCGCCGGCGCAGCGGAAGGCGATGGTGTTCGTGGTGAAGCAGGAGCGGTTGAACTCGGTGATCTTGTTCCGCGAGCGGTCGGCCACGAGTCCCAGGCGCCAGGTGAAGTTCGGGCGCTGGATCATCTGCGCCTCGAGCGTCGCCTCCCAGGTGTTCCCCTCCACCGTCCCGGCATTCTGCCACTGCGAGGTGTAGCCGAAGAAGCCAGGGAGGGGGATCAGGATGAGCTGGTCCTGCACCTTCGACCGCGCGTACGAGAGCTGGAGCGAGAAGCGGTTGCGGAAGATCGCGTCCACGCCGAACTCACGCTCGGTCGCGAGCTCCGGCTTCAGGAACTTGTTGCCGAGCGTCGCCTTCTCGAGGCCGCCCCCTTCGGTGAAGGAGAAGGTCTCGTACTGGTCGTTGAAGTCCGGCCGCCCGCCCGCGGTGCCCTGCGAGGCGCGCAGCTTGAACTCGTTGAATGCCTTCCACGGCCACCACGACTCGCTCGCCATGCGCCAGGCGCCGCTGACGCGGTAGTAGGTGTTCCAGGTCTCCTCCGGGCCGAAGAGCGAGCTCCCGTCGCGCCGCACCAGCCCGTCGGCGATGTAGCGGCCGGCGTAATCGGCGCCGGCCGTCACGAAGTAGCCGTTCGACCGGATCTCCTCGTCGGTGGACGACACGAAGCGCTGCTGCGCGTTGTCGAGGCTGCGCACCCCGGGCACGGTGAGCACCTGCCCCTCGGCGGTGGTCACCTGGTTGTCCTCGCGCTCCATCAGGGCGCGCAGGGTGGAGCGCAGGGTGAGCTCGCCCACGCGCCCGAGCAGGTTGGCGCTGGCCGCGGCGTTGAGCGCGTCGGTGGAGCCGGCGACCTGCGAGATCTCCCCGGGGCCGCCCAGCGAGAAGCCCTCCGTCTTCTTCCCCTGGTCCAGGAAGAAGTTCACGCGCCGGTCGGAGCGGTCGTAGCTCACGTTCCCGTCGAAGCTGAGCCAGCCGAGGGGGGCGTAGCGCGCCTCGAGGCTCCCCTGGGTCCGGGCGCGGCGACGGCGGTTGTCCTCGGTGGAGAGCACGTACAGCGGGTTCTCCTCGCGGCCCTCCGGGTCCCCCTGGAAGAGGTAGGGCGTGCCGTCGGGATCCTTCTCGCGCAGGTTCACGTCCGGCGCCTGGTTGATCAGGTCGAAGAAGGTGTCGCCGTACAGCTCCTGGCGGTTCGTCCGCGCATGGTACCCGCTGAACGAGATGCGGAGGTTGTCGCGGAGCTGGTGGTCGAGGTTGAGGCGCACGTCGTTCTGGTCGAACTTCCCGCTGTTCAGCACCACGCCGTCCTCGCGCGAGTTGACGAGCGAGAGGTACCAGTTCGTCCGCCCGCTGTTCTGGGCGATGTTCACGGAGTTCTTGTAGAAGTTCCCCGGCTTGAAGAACTCCTCCACCTGGTCGTACACGGGGCCGCCGTAGGTGTTGTCCTGGAAGCGGCTCCACGCCGGCTCCGGGACGCGCTTGTCGCGCGTCACCACCGCGCCGTTCGCGTCCACGTACTGGCCCTGGTCGTTCACCAGGTAGTAGTGGTGCTGCGCCCACTTGATCTTCCGGGCCAGGGCGTTGTTCCCGATCTCCGTGCGCAGCGTCACCTTCGTCGCGCCTTCGGCCAGGTTCGCGCCGCGGCGGGTGCGGATCTGGATCACCCCCGACGACGCGCGCGAGCCGTAGAGCGAGGCCGCGGCCGCGCCCTTCACCACCTCCACGCTCTCGATGTCGAGTGCCTCGAGGTCGGCGGTGGAGCCGGTGAACGACTGGCTGAGGATGACGCCGTCCACCACGATGAGCGGCGAGTTCGACTTGTTGATGCTCGCCGGGCTGCGGAGCATGATGTTGGTGCCGCTCCCCGGCTGGCCGGAGGGGATCACCGTGACCCCCGCGACCTTGCCCTGGATCGTCTCGACGGCGTTGGTCGCGGGGACGGGGGCATCCTCCGCCGACACGCGGCCGACGGTGAAGGGCACGCGCGTGCCGCTCGTGGGATCCACCACGCCCGTGGTGACCACGGCCTCCAGCGACAGCGGCGCGACCGCGAGGCGGAGGTCGAGGGCGGTCGCCTGGCCGTCCGCCACGCGCACGCCGGTCACGCTGCGCGCGCGGTAGCCCAGGTGGCGCGCCTCCAGCCGGTAGGTGCCGGCCGCGACGCCCGCGATCGCGTAGCGCCCGTTCGCGTCAGTCATCGCGCCCAGGCGCGTGCCCACGACGGTGATCGTGGTGGCCGCGAGCGGGCGTCCCGACGCGGAGTCGGTGACGGTGCCGGTGATCCGGCCCACGCCCTGCGCCGCCGCTGCCGAGGTGGCGAGCAGCAGGGCGAGCGCCGCGTGGGCGAGGGAGTGGGCGATGCGGCGGTGGGAGGGAGCCGCGCCCGCGCGCGCTGTGGCGCCGAGCCTGCGGAGCCGTGTCATCGGACCTCCAATGGTGGGGAACGCTTGGGGGGAACGCAGGAACTTGCAGCGTCCGTCATTCCTTCGCTACGGGCCGGGCGAGATTGGGGGCCATGAGTCCGCGAAGGTCCGGCGAACGCGACGCTCGGTTCGCGCGACGCCGTCGCGACCGCCGAATTCGCTTAGATTCGCTCTCGATGCACGAACTGCACTTCGTCTCGCACACCCACTGGGACCGCGAGTGGTACCAGCCATCGGGCCGCTTCCGCCAGCGGCTCGTGGCGCTCGTCGATGCACTGCTCGACGATCCCCCCACCGGGGCGGCGAGCTTTCTCCTCGACGGACAGGGGATCGTGCTCGAGGACTACCTCGCGGTGCGTCCGGAGCGGGGCGCCGAGCTGGCCACCCTCCTGCGCGCGGGCCGGCTGGAAGCGGGACCCTGGTACGTGCTCGCCGACGAGCTCATTCCGTCGGGCGAGGCGCTCGTGCGCAACCTGCTCGCGGGGCGGCGCGTGCTGCGCGCGCTGCGCGCCGAATCGCCGCCGGTGCTCTACTGTCCCGATTCCTTCGGTCACCCCGCCGCGCTCCCGGCGATCGCGGCGGGCTTCGGGTTCCCGCTCGTGATGCTCTGGCGCGGCTACGGGGGCGCGCGATGGCCGGCGGGCGACTCGGCGCGGTGGTGCGCCCCCGATGGATCGTGCGCGGCGCTCTGGCACTTTCCCCCCGATGGCTACGAGGCCGGCTCGAACCTTCCGGCCGACGAGGCGGGCGCCGCCGCGCGTTGGCCCTCGCTCCGCGAGGCCCTCCTCGCGCGGGCGACGCGTGGCGTGTCGCTCCTCCCGAACGGCGCGGACCACCACGCGCGGCAGCCGCGCCTCGAGGCGGCCGTCGCCGCGCTCGCGCAGGCGATGCAGGGGGAGGCCACCCTGGTGCGCTCCTCCCTGCGGAGCTTCGCCGCCGCGCTCCTCGCGCGCGACGCGGCGCTCCCGGAGGTCCGCGGCGAGCTGCGCGACTCCTACGGCTACACCTGGACCCTCCAGGGCACCTTCGCCACGCGCGCCGCGCAGAAGCGCGCGAACGCCCACGTCGAGCGGCTCCTCCTGCGCGAGGCGGAGCCCTGGAGTGCGCTCGCGCGGCTGCATGGCGGCCCCTCGCGCCGCGCGCTCGTGCACGCCGCGTGGAAGGCGTTGCTCGCCTGCCATCCGCACGACACCCTCTGCGGCTGTTCCATCGACGAGGTGGCGCGCGCGATGGACGCGCGCCTCGAGGACGCGGCGACGCAGGCACGCGGGATCGCCGGCGACGCGCTCCTGGACCTCGCGGCGCACGATCCCGCGGCGGCGCGGGAGGCGCGCGACGGGTGGCGCCCGGTGCTCCTCGCCCGCAACGCGGC
>DASWVQ010000011.1:0-8333 GCA_036401195.1 Gemmatimonadaceae bacterium | reverse complement strand
CCGTCCCACGCTCCCGATCGCCCTCCTCTTCGTCGCGGCCTACGCCCCCGACTTCGTGGAGATCGTGCTGCGCACCCACTACGGGCGCGGGCTCGACCCGGTGCTCTGGTCGCACTCCTGGCCCGCGGTGGGGGTGCAGGCGGCGGCGATCGGCCTGGTGGTGCTGGCGATCTGGCGCGACCTGCGCGGCGCGGGGATCGCCGTGCTGGCGGTGCTCTCGCACTGGCCCGCCGACGTGCTCACCGGGATCGACAAGCCCACCTGGCCCGGTGGGCCGGCGTACGGGCTGTACCTGTACCAGCACCACCTCGCCGACTTCCTGGTGGAAACCGCCCTCCTCCTCGGTGCCTGGTGGGTGACGCGGCTCACATGGCCGCGCCTCCAGCGCTGGCTCTCGGCGGCCGCGGTGGGAGCGCTCGTGGCGGTGCAGGGGTTGTATGCCCTTCGCGGGAATGGCGGCATGGAGCCGCCCACCACCGGCAAGGCCAACCTCCTCCACACCGTGCGGCGGGCGGTGCAGGCGATCGTGCCGAGGTAGGGCGAAGGGCAGGGCCAACTTCCAGGTGATAGGCGCACAGGGCGCAGGTCACGGGTGACAGGTTTGCGCCGGGAGAACCTGGTCGCTGGGGCCTGATCCCCTGTACCCCTATCGCCTGGCAGTTGCCGTCGGTGTTGACCTCGACGTTGACTGTCCTGCCCGAGCGACCCCATCTTGGGGCGCGCCAGTACGCATGGCTCTTGCGTCCCCGTCCTCGCTCAACGCCCAACCTCGGAGCGACGATGGCGGATGACCTCGGACCGCGCGGCCTGGTGACGCTGGTGTGCCTCACCTGCGGCAGGGAAGACTTCTACGACCGGGAAGTGCCGTCGCAGGCCAAGTGCCCGCAGTGCGGCGGCACCGTGTTCCGCACCTTCGCCACCCCCACCGAGCCCGACGACGCGACCATCGCGCAGCTCGAGGAAACGGCCCGCAGCTACTCGTACGGCGATCCCTCGCCGGACACGACGCGCACCGACGTGGGCGACCTCGACACGCGCTGATCGCCGCCGGGCGGGAGCCAGCGCATCCTCGACCTCGCCGCCCTGCTGCAGGTGATCCCCGCCGCCCCCGCGCCCGAGGGGATCGCCGACGTCCTGCGCGTGGACCTGCTGCTGAAGCTCCTCCTCGCCGTGTGCCTGGGGGGCGCGATCGGGATGGAGCGCGAGATCGCGGGGAAGCCCGCGGGGCTGCGCACCAACATCCTCATCTGCATCGCGGCCACGGTGATCATGGACCTGTCGATGCGGATCTCGACGGGGCCCGAGGGCCAGCGCTGGGGCGATCCCGCGCGCCTCGCCGCGCAGGCGCTCACCGGGGTGGGCTTCATCGGCGCGGGCACCATCCTCCACGCGCGCGGCACCGTGACGGGGCTCACCTCCGCCGCCACGATCTGGATGGTCACCGCGATCGGGCTCTCCCTGGGCGCCGGCTACTTCGTGGAAGCGCTGGGCGCGGGCGTGCTGGTGATCGCCACCCTCTCGGGGCTGGGGCGCGTGGAGTATTACGTCCGCCGCTGGCGCCGCATCGTCGCCGCCACCATCCGCACCGCGCCCGGCTACAGCGCCGACGACCTGCGCCACGCCCTCGGCGTGCACGGGGTGTTCATCCTGGACCAGAAGGTGTTCGACCACCCCGAGGATCGCACCTGGGAGCTGAAGCTCGCGGGCCCCGCGCGGCAGTTCGACATCCTCGCCGGGGCCCTCAACAACCGGCGCGACATCCTGAGCGTGCAGCTCGGTGACGATGGCAACTGAGCGGGGCGCGACGCGGGTGCTGGTGGTGGACGCGATGGCGCAGTCGCGCACCTGGCGCCCGGGGCCCGAGGTGGAGCGCACGCTGCGCGCGTCGGCCCCGCCGGGGTGGGAGGTGCGCATGGTGCAGGCGCCGACGATCTCCGACGGCGACGGCCCCGCGCGGCCGAGCGACGAGGCGCTGGCCGCGATCGCCGACGCGGAGGCGTACCTGGGGTTCGGGATCACCCCGCCCCTCTTCCGCGCCGCGTCGCGGCTCCGCTGGGTGCACTCCGCCGCGGCGGGGGTGCGGGGGGCGCTCTTTCCCGAGATGGTGGCGAGCGACGTGCTGCTCACCAACTCCGCCGGGATCCACGCCATTCCCATGGCGGAGACGGTGATCGGGGGGCTGCTCTTCCTGATGCGCGGGCTGCACCTCGCGCGCGCCCTCCAGCGCGAGGCGCGGTGGGACAAGGCCCCCTTCGTGGGGGCGGATTCCCCGCTCCGCGAGCTGGGCGACTGCCGCGTGCTGGTGGTGGGGGCCGGGGGGATCGGGAGCGAGGTGGCGGTGCGGGCCGCGGCGTTCGGGGCGCGGTGCACCGGGATCCGGAAGCACCCGGCGCGGGGGGTGCCCGCGGGGTTCTCGCGCGTGGCGGGACCGGAGGCGCTCGATGCGGAGCTCCACGAGGCCGACGTGGTGGTGCTGGCGGCGCCCTTCACCGACGAGACGGCGGCGCTGCTCGACGCGCGCCGCCTCGCCCTGCTCCCGGCCGGGGCGTACGTGGTGAACGTGGCCCGCGGCGCGCTGGTGGACGAGCCGGCGCTGGTGGAGGCGCTGCGCGAGGGGCGGCTCGGCGGCGCGGTGCTCGACGTCTTCGCGCACGAGCCACTGGCGGCAGGCAGTCCGCTGTGGCAGCTTCCCAACGTCTGCATCACACCCCATGTCTCGCCCGTGTCCCCCGGGCGGTTCTGGCCCCGGCAGCTCGCGCTGTTCGTCGACAACTGGCGACGGTACCAGCAGGGCGCGCCGCTCCGGAACCTGGTGGACAAGCGCGCAGGCTACTGAACGATCGCCGGCTCCCCTCGCCGGTCACCCGGGCGCTTCCGATGGAAAAGATCATCAAGGCCGCGGTCGACCGCGGCGCCTCCGACCTCCACATCAAGGCCGGCGACGTCTTCCGGGCGCGGATCGACGGCAAGCTGGTGCCGCTCACCAAGCAGGCGCTCACCCCCGAGCAGTCCAAGGCGATCGCCCTGCACCTGATGCCGAGCGACGAGGACCGGGCGAAGATCGACAAGATCCAGGATTACGACTGCTCCTGGGCGTCGCCGGGGATCGGGCGCTTCCGCGTGAACATCATGCGGCAGCGCGGCAGCTTCATGATCGTGATGCGCGTGATCCCCTTCGAGGTGCCCACCTTCGAGAAGCTGCGGCTCCCCGGGGTGCTGGCGCGGATCGCGGGCACCGAGCGCGGGATGATCCTCGTGACCGGGGTGACCGGGTCGGGGAAGTCGAGCACGATGGCGGCGCTGGTGAACTACATCAACCGCAACCAGAACCGCCACATCCTCACCCTCGAGAACCCGATCGAGTTCCTGCACCGCGACGAGAACTCCTCGGTCACGCAGCGCGAGATCGGCTCGGACACGGAGAGCTTCAAGATGGGGCTCCGCGCCGCGCTGCGGCAGGATCCCGACGTGATCATGATCGGCGAGATGCGCGACGCGGAGACGATCGACACCGCGCTCAAGGCGGCGGAGACGGGGCACCTGCTCATCTCCACCCTGCACACCCCCGACGCGCAGAGCACGATCCTCCGCATCATGGCGATGTTCCCCCCCGAGGAGCAGGACGTGGTGCGCATCCGCCTCGCCGAGTCGCTCTCGGCGGTGGTGTCGCAGCGGCTCCTGCCGCGCGCCGACGGGAAGGGGCGCGCGGTGGCGGCGGAGATCATGGTGGTGACGCCGGCGGTGCGCGACATGATCGCGGAGAACCGCATCGGCGAGATCCGCGACTACATCGCCGACGGGCGCGAGCAGTACGGCACGCAGACCTTCGACCAGCACCTCGCTGACCTGGTGACGAACCACGAGGTGTCGTTCGAGACGGCGCGCGCCGCCGCCACGAACCCGAGCGACTTCGAGCTGAAGCTGCGCATGTTCGGCCGCCGGTCGCAGTCGGTGAGCGCGGCCGACGTGCCACCGGAGGCGCCCCCCGCGTCGCCCACGCCGGGCGACGGCACCGAGTTCCAGCAGTCGAACGGCTTCGACTTCCTCAACCCGTAGCGGAGCCGTCGTGACCCTCGCCGTCTCGGGGATCCTCGCCCCGGTCATCACCCCCTTCGACGCCGCGGGAGAGCTGGACCGCGCCGGCTTCGAGGGGAACGTGGGCGCGCACGTCGCGGCGGGGCTCGCGGGGATCGTCATCGCCGGCTCCACGGGGGAGGCGGCGCTGCTCGACGAGGAGGAGCGGCGCTCGCTGGTGCGGTGGGCGCGCCCGCTCGTGCCGCGCGACCGGTTCCTCATCGCCGGCGCGGGCGCCGAGAGCACGCGCCAGGCGGTGCGCCTCGCGCGCGCCGCCGCGGAGGAGGGGGCCGACGCGGTGCTCGTCGTCGCCCCGCACTACTACGGCGGGAACGCGATGACCTCCACGGCGCTGCACGCGCACTTCTCGCGCGTCGCCGACGGGAGCCCGGTCCCGGTGCTGCTGTACAACATCCCGAAGTACGCGCACTTCGTGCTCAACCCCGAGCTGGTGCACGAGCTGTCGGCGCACGCGAACATCGTGGGGATCAAGGACAGCTCGGGGGACCTGAGCCTCCTCTCGACCTACCTGAACGCGGAGACCGACCACTTCGCCGTGCTTACGGGGAACGCGCAGGTGCTGGCGACCGCCATGCGGTCGGGGGTGAAGGGGGGGATCCTGGCGGTGTCCACCTTCCTCCCCGCGCTCACCCTCGAGGTGTACGCTCGCGCCGCCGCGGGCGACGTTTCCTCCGCGGTCGCGGCGCAGGGGCGCCTCTCCCCGGTCGCGGCCGAGATCGTGGGGGCGATGGGGGTGGCCGGGGTGAAGGCGGCGCACGACGCGGTGGGGCTCGCCGGCGGCGCGCCCCGCTCCCCCCTCCTCCCGGCGACCCCCGAGATGCGGGCCCGCGTGAAGGCGCTGCTCGCGGGCACCCGCGCGCACGCGGGCACCTGAGCAGGTGAGCGCGGCGGCGCGGGCGCACCTCGAGGCGCTCGCCGCGCGCCCCCGCCCCGCGGGGAGCGAGGCCGAAGCCGCCGCGCGCGCGCACTGCGCCCGCGTCCTCCAGGGGCTGGGCTACACGCTGCGTGAGGAGCCCTTCGCCTACTCCCGCTTCCCGGGGATGTGGGCCACCCCCCCGGGCGCGATCGCGGCGGCCCTCCTGATCTGCGCCGTCGCATGGCTGGCCGCCGGGGGGCGCCCCATCGCGGCGCTGCTCCTCCTGGCCGTGAAGGGGGGCGCGCTCCTGGTGGCGACGCTCTGGCTGGCGCGCCACGGGGTGCTCTGGCTCCCCTGGCTCCGGGCCCGGTCGGTGAACCTGGCCGCGGTGCGGGGCCCTGTGGAGCCCGTAGTGTGGCTGGTGGCGCACCTGGACTCCAAGTCGCAGCCCGTGCCCATGCTCCTCCGCGCGGCCGGGGTGACCGTGCACCTCGCCGCCTGGCTGGTGGCGCTGCTGCTGGCGCTGGGGCAGGCCGCTGGGCTCCTGCGGCCGATCCCGTGGCTCTGGCTGGGGGTGGCGGCGGCCGGGGTGCTCTCGGCGCTCCCGGTGGTCGCCAGCGTGGTGCAGGGGCGCTCGCCGGGGGCGCTGGACAATGCGTCGGGGGTGGCCACGGTGCTGCGGGCGGCGGAGACGCTGGACCCCGCGCTCCCGGTGGGCGTCCTGCTCACCAGCGCCGAGGAGCTGGGGCTGGCCGGCGCGCGGGCGTGGGGGGCGGCGCACCCGCGGGGGGTGGCGCTGAACGTGGACGGGGTGGACGACGAGGGCGCGGCCATCTGGATGTTCTCGGGGCGGCGGTCGGCTCGGCTGCTGGAAGCGGCGGCCCGCGCCTCCCGGGCGACGGGGATCGCGTCGCGCCCCAGGTCGCTGATTCCGGGGGTGCTCACGGACGCGGTCGCGCTCGCCGGAGCGGGGTGGGAGGCGGTGACACTGAGCCGGGGCACGATTCGTACGTTGGCGAGGATCCACACGCCGGCCGATCACCTGGGCGCGCTCACGGGGCGCGGGGTGGAGGAGGCGTCGCGCCTGCTGGCCCGCACCGCCATGGAGACCTGTGCATGGAAATCCTGATCCTCGCTGCCGTCCTCGCCCTCTCGCTCTTCATGATCCCCCTCGGGCTCCCGGGGCTCTGGATCATGGTTGCCAGCGGGGTCGCCTACCGGCTGCTGATCCCCGGGTCGGTGTCGATGATCACCCTGGTGCTGGTGATCGCGATCGCGGTGGTGGCGGAGGTGCTCGAGTTCACCCTCGCGGGGAAGTACGCGAAGCGGTACGGTGGCTCGCGGCGCGCGGGGTGGGGGGCGATCATCGGCGGCACGGTGGGGGCGTTCGTCGGCCTGCCGGTCCCGATCGTGGGGCCGATGCTCGGCGCCTTCGCCGGGGCCTTCGTGGGGGCGCTGGTGGCGGAGCTGAGCCGCGGTGAGACGGCGCGCACGTCGGGGAAGGTGGCGTTCGGGGCGCTGCTGGGTCGCGTAGTGTCGGCGGCGCTCAAGACCGTGGCCGGCGTGGTGATCGCGGCGTGGATACTGATGGACGCGTGGATGTAGCGACCATGAAGGGAACACTGAAGGCATCCTGGGCGAAGCGAAGGATCCGGCCCAGGAACGCCGCGGCCAGGTCGGTTGGCTGAGCGAGTCATCGCACCACACACTCAGGGCGAACGGCCGGAAGTGACAAGGTCACGAAGGAGCGAAGGTCGCAAAGGGCTCTGGGGGCCTTCGCGACCTTCGCTCCTTCGTGACCTTGTCCTTGATGGGGTTGTGCTTGACCGCTCGCCGCCGCCCCCCGCCTGCGGAGTTGGCGTTGAAGTTTCCGCTCTGATCCGCTCGATCCGCTCCATCGGCAGTTCTGGTGTGCCGGCGCGCACGACCCCTCGGCACCGAGGCGCAATGCTTTTCATGCCGCCTTTTTCATTCATGGCGGTTCCATCTGTTTTGGCCCCGCGCACGGCAGGCGAAGCGCGCCGGCGTTGACTGCGGCCCTCCCGGACGTAGATTTGGACAACGCCCCGGCAATCCGGGGCGTTTTTTCGTTGGTGGCGCCAAGCGGGTGCCGCGGCGAGCACCCGGACGAGCGAGCAATGTTCTCTGAGACGACGCGGACCCTCTGCGTGGTGGGCGCGCAGTGGGGGGATGAAGGGAAGGGGAAGCTGGTCGACGTGCTCGCCGAGCGCGCCGACTGGGTGGTGCGCTACCAGGGGGGGGCGAACGCCGGCCACACCGTGCACATCGGCGACACCTCGTTCGTGCTGCACCAGATCCCCAGCGGCATCCTCCACCCCGGCGTGCGCTGCGCGATCGGCAACGGCGTGGTGCTCGATCCCGACACGCTCTTCGAGGAGATCGACGAGCTGGTGCGCGACGGGGTGGACGTGGAGGGGCGGCTGTACGTGAGCGATCGCGCGCACCTGGTGCTCCCCTACCACAAGCTGCTCGACAAGGAGAGCGCGGCGAGCGCGGCGATCGGCACGACCGGGCGCGGGATCGGCCCCGCGTACGAGGACAAGGTGGCGCGTCGCGGCGTGCGCGTGCTCGACCTGCGGCATCCGGAGCGGCTGCGCGGGCTCGTGGAGGCGGCGGCGGCGCACGTCGACGGGCAGCTCATGCAGATGGGGAGCGCCAAGCGCGTGGACGTGGAGATGGTGCTCGGCCGCCTCGGCGAGCTGGCGGAGCGACTCCTTCCCCTCGCGGAGGACGTGGGGCTGATGGTGCACCGCGCGCAGAAGGCGGGAGCGGCGGTGCTGCTCGAGGGGGCGCAGGGGTCGCTGCTCGACGTGGACCACGGCACCTACCCCTTCGTCACGTCGAGCAACACCACCTCCGGTGGCGCGGCGATCGGGGCGGGGATCTCGCCGATGTCGATCGACGGGGTGCTCGGGGTGGTGAAGGCCTACACGACGCGCGTGGGGAACGGCCCCCTTCCCACCGAGCTGGGCGACGAGGGGGAGCAGGAGCGGATGCGCACCCTCGGCAACGAGTTCGGCGCGACCACGGGGCGCCCGCGTCGCTGCGGCTGGTTCGACGCGGTGGTGGTGCGCTACGCGGCGCGGGTGAACGGGCTCACCGACCTCGCGGTGACGAAGCTCGACGTGCTCGACACGTACGAGCAGGTGGCGCTCTGCACGGGGTACACCGCGGCCGACGGGGAGCACTACTCGGAATTCCCCGGCGACATCGCGGCGCTGGACGGGCTGGAGCCGGTGTACGAGTGGATGGACGGCTGGCAGCAGTCCACCGCCGACGCGCGCACCCTGGACGACCTGCCGGCGCAGGCGCGCGCGTACCTGGAGCGGATGCAGTCGCTGGTCGACGCGCGCATCACCTA
>DASWVQ010000010.1:0-7360 GCA_036401195.1 Gemmatimonadaceae bacterium | reverse complement strand
TCGGCGCGGTGCGGCTCCTGCGCGCCCCCGAGGGCGACGGGCTGGAATCGGGGGAGCGCTTCGCCCTCCTCGCCGGCGCCGCCTGCCTCGCCCTGATCCAGTTCCCCTTCGCCGCGCCGAACTACTACCTCTACGCGGCGCCCCTCGTGGTGCTCGCCTGGCTCGCCGCGGTGCCCGGGACGCGCGCCATCGAGCGCCCCTCGGGGGCGCGCGTGGCGGCGGCGTTCTACTTCACCTTCGCCCTCTGGGCGATCACCCCCGCCTTCCTCGCGAACATGGGGCGGAAGTTCGCGGTCGACCCGCAGCGCGTCCCCCTCGCCGGCCCGCGCGGCGGGTTGCTCGTCCGCGGCGCGGTGCGCGACATGTACGCCGACCTGGGGCGCCTGGTGGCGCAGAAGGCGAAGGGAGGCTACGTCTACGCCGGCCCCGACGCCCCCGAGGTGCACTTCCTCACCGGGGCGCGGAACCCCACCCCCACCATCTTCGACTTCCTCGAGGACTCCGTGGGGCGCGCCGGCCGCATCCGCCAGGCGGTGGAGCGGCGCGACGTGCACCTGGTGGTGATCAACCTCTTCCCCGACTTCTCGTCGCTCCCCCCCGACGAGCTCCTGCCCTGGTTCCGCCAGCGCTTCCCGCACGAGCTGCAGGTGGGGAAGTTCCTGGTGTTCTGGAGGGATTGACCATGAGCATCGCCAGCACGATCAAGCGCGCCTCGCGCGTGATGGAGTACGACCTCGCCTACCGCGCGTGGCAGGCGCCCTTCGCCGAGCAGAAGTTCGCCCCGGTGCGCGCCGCGAACGACATCGGCGCGGTGCGCCGCGTGCTCGACGTGGGCTGCGGCCCCGGCACCAACGCGCACTGGTTCCGCCACGCGGACTACGTGGGGATCGACTTCAACCCGGAGTACATCGAGTCGGCGCGCCGGCGCCATGGGCGCACCTTCATCGTCGCCGACGTGACGCGGTACGAGGTGGACCCGGCGGAGCGCTTCGACTTCATCCTCGCGAACTCGCTCTTCCACCACATCGACGACGCCAACGTGCGGCGCATCCTCGCCCACCTGGCGACGCTGCTCACTCCCGACGGCCACGTGCACGTGCTCGACCTGGTGCTGCCGCCGCGCGGGATCGCCCGGACCATGGCGCTCGCCGACCGCGGCAACCACCCCCGGCCGCTGGAGGAGTGGCGCCGCCTCTTCGGCGAGGCGTTCGGGGAGGTGCAGTTCACCCCCTACGCCCTCGGGGTGGGGCCCGTCGCCCTCTGGCAGATGGTCTACTTCAAGGGGCGGGCGACGCGCTGACGCGTCGCGCCTCCAGGAAGTACTGCCCGCCGAGCGGGAGCCAGCGGAGCAGCCGCTCGAGGGGACGCAGCGCGCGCAGGAGGTGCGGGAAGAAGAAGTAGTAGCGGGGGCGGCTCACCGTGAACCCCGCCTCGCGCAGCAGCCGCCGCGCGTAGCCGGGCCGGAGCAGGATGACCCCCTCGTCGAAGGGACAGTCGCGCACCACCTTGCGGGTGAGCGGGTTCCAGGGGTTGTGCTCGAAGAGCACGAGCGTCCCCCCGGGGGCGATCGCGCGGTGCAGCTCCCGCGCCCATCGCGCATGCTCCTCGCGCGGGATGTGGTGGAAGACGCAGGCCGTGAACGCCGCGTCGAAGCGCACGTCGGGGAAGGGGAGCTGCGTCGCTCCCTCGCTCCCCGCCGAGAAGTCGAGCCGCTCCCCGCCCAGCGCGCGTGCCCGCGCGATGCTCTCCGGCGACACGTCCCACCCGCTGATGCGCGACGCGGGGAAGGCGCGCGCCAGCGCCCGCGTCGAGCCGCCCACGCCGCACCCGAAGTCGAGCAGGGTGCGCACCTGGTCACCCAGCGCCTCGCGCGCGAGCACGGCCTTGAGGTCGGCGAAGAACTCGCTGTCCTCGCCGGACGCGGCGATCGCCGCGTTCACCGTGGCCGCGTAGTCCCCCGCGTACTCGTCGAAGACTTTCGCGGCATCCTCAGGCACGGGGCGGCCCTCCCTCCACCAGTTCCTGCACCACCGCCACGGGGCGCGCCTTCACCTCGTCGAAGATCCGGCTGATGTACTCGCCGAGCACGCCGATCGTGAGCAGCTGCACCCCGCCCAGGAAGAGCACCGAGAGGGCGATGGTGGCCAGCCCCGCCCCCGTGGGGATGAGCCCCATCAGGCGCCACGCCAGCACGACCACGAAGCCCAGGAGCGAGCCCACCGACACGACCACGCCGAGGATGGAGGCCATGCGCAGCGGGGCGTCGGAGAAGGAGAAGATCCCGTCGGTCGCCAGCCGCATGAGCCGGCGCAGGGTGTACTTCGACTCGCCGGCGTGCCGCTCGCCGCGCTCCACCGTCACCCCCACCTGCGTCCCGCCGAGCCACGCGCGCAGCCCGCGCACGAAGCGCAGCCGCTCGGGGAGGGCGTTGAGCCGCTCCACGAAGCGCGCGTCCATCACGCAGAAATCGCCTGAGTCGAGGGGGATCGGGATGCGCGCCGTCTTCGCGAGGATGCGGTAGAACAGCTTGTACGCCGCCTTGAGGAAGATCCCCTCGGGGCGGGTGCCGCGCACCGCGTAGACCACGTCGGCCCCCTGCTCCCAGCGCCGGTATAGGTTCACCAGGTCCTCGGGCCGGTCCTGCAGGTCGCCATCCATCACGGCGACGGCGCGCCCGCGTGCGTGCTGCAGCCCGATCGACACCGCCGCCTGGTGGCCGAAGTTTCGGCTCAGGATCAGCGCGCGCACCCGCGCGTTGGCCGCGGCGAGGCGGCGGATCGCCTCGGCGGTGCCGTCGCGGCTGCCGTCGTCCACGAAGAGCAGCTCGAAGCGGATGCCCGCGGGATCGAGCACGCGCGCGAGCGCCTCGTACATCGCGGGGACGTTGTCGTACTCGTTGTGCGCGGGCACGACGATCCCCAGGTCCGGGAGGAGGGCGTCCATGGCGGGGGCGGCGGGAGAGGAGGGCATCGGGGGGGAGTCTACCGCGCGGGGGCGGGGGCCGCGGCGGGGAGGGCCGGCGCGCCGGCGCGCGCGTCGTCTCCCGCCCGCGCGGCGGCGAGCAGGGAATCGGCGCGCAGGGGCACGAAGCGCGGGGGGCGCCAGCTGCCCGCCGGCGCGGGGGTGCCGGTGAGCAGGTACACGGGGCGGCCGGGATACTGCGCGAGCAGCAGCGTGTCGCGCGTGCCCAGGTCGCGGGCGTACACGTTGCCGTTCCCGGTGGCGAGCAGCAGCGGCATGTGGTGCGTGTAGCCGCGGCGGTCGGCGAGCACCTGCGCCACGCAGCCCGGGGGGTACGCGGTGCCGGGGAGCACCCGCTCGGTGCCGTCGGGGGAGATCGTGGAGCGCACCACGCGCGCCGAGTCGCGCTTGAGGGGGGCGAGGCGCGCCCACGCGGCGTCGCCGCGGATCCCCGCACGCTCGAGCGACGCGACCGCGCGGTCGAGGATGCAGGTGTCCACGCGCCGGTAGATCCCCTCGGCGTCGCTGCGCCGGATGCCGAGTCCCCACAGGCGCGCGATCACCTGCGAGCCCCAGCTCTCGCGCACGAGCACCAGCGCGCCATGCACCCCCGCGTCGCGCGCGGCGGCGTCGGCGTCCCAGCGCTCGGTGTTGAGCGACGACGCGTACTGCCGCCAGCGCAGCGGCACGTTGAGCGCCACGCCGATCGCGACCGCCACCACGAACGCGTACATGGTGACGCGCAGCGGAAGCCCCGCGCCGGCGCGCGCGCGCACCGCCCCCGGGAGGCGCGCCGTCCAGAGCGCGGCGACCGGCACCAGCAGGTACACGAAGCGCGGGCCGAGGGTGAGCCCGTCGAACCAGTAGGCCACGTACAGCAGGAGCAGCAGCGCCGCGCTGGCGAGGAGGTAGCGATCGCCCGCGCGGAGCCGTCGCGTCCACAGCGCCAGCGCAGCGAGCGGCGCGAGCAGGCTGGGGACCGGCCACTCGAAGAGGTATCCCTGCAGCCGCAGCAGGTAGGCGCTCACCTGCGCGACCCCGCGACGCGGGGTGTGCATCCGCCCGTAGGGATCGAGGTGGAAGCCGAGGCCGTGGCTCTTCCCCCAGAGCAGCTCGTAGCCGAAGGTGAGCGGGTGCCCGGTGGTGCGCGCGTTGAACCAGAGCAGGAGCGCCATCGGGAGCGCCACCCCCGCGGCCGCGGCGAGGGCGTCGCGCCAGCGCGCCGGCTCGCGCAGCGCGCGCGCCAGGTACCAGGCGGCCGCCGGGATCGCGAAGGCCAGGGCGTCCACCGGGCGGATGGTGGCGGCGGCGCCGAACGCGAGGCCGGCGAGCAGCGCCAGCGCGGGACGCGCCGCCGGCGCGCGCATCCCCTGCACCAGCGCGGCGGCGGCGACCATGAGCCACATGAGCGTGGGCGCGTGGTTCAGCTCCGAGCCGCTCATGAAGAGGGTGAAGGGGGCGAAGGCGAGGAGCAGCAGCGCCCCGGCGCGCACCGGCGCGGGCTCATCCTCCGCGCGCAGGAACCACCACCAGGCGAGCACCGCCACCGCGCCGCATAGCGGCGCCACCAGCCAGGGCGCGCCGAGCAGCACCCCGGGGGTGAGCATGGCGGGCCAGCCGGGAGGGAAGTGGGTGAAGGTGCGCCCCGCGTGATCCACCACGTGCACCGCGGTGAAGAACTCGGGATGGGGCGCGGTGGGGAGGGCGAGCCGGCCCCCCGCGAAGATGAGCGCCTGGTAGTGCTGGAGGATCTCGTCGATCGTGAGCGGGCGGCCGGAGAACACCAGTCGCGCCACGGCCGCGTACGCGATCGCCGCCGCCAGCGCCACCCACGGGGCGCGCCGGTCGAGCGCGAGCCCGGCGCGGGTGGCGAGCCCTTCGCGCCACAGGGCGGGGGTGCCGCGCGAGAGGATGGCGAGGGTGAGGGCGACGCCGAGTGTGATCGCCGTCCCCGCGATCCACTCCGTGGCGGTGTTGCGCCACGCATTCCCCGCCGGGAGCCCCATCAGCCATTGCGGCGCGGGGAGGAAGGCGAAGGGGGCGAGCAGCGCCGCGGCGACGAGGGTCCCACGCACGCGGGAAGCCCCGGCCCCCGGGGTGGGGGGCGTGGGCGGGGACGGGGGTGAATCGTTCACGTGGTGCGGAAGGGCGGGGGAAGGGGGCGCGTCGCACCCGATCGAAGGACGGCCGCCCCGGGGGTGGCGTCACCTTTCGCGGGCCGCGTCGCGCCGGTGCCGCGCGCTTGCCGCCCCTCTTCGGGGCCCGTTAGCTTCCCGGCGCGACCTCACTCCAGCCGAAGCGACTCATGGCCTCCGCTCCCCGCGCTCGCGCGCACCGCGACTTCCTCGCCTTCCCCGACTTCACCAGCGACGAGCTCCGCGGGCTCCTCCGCCTCGCCCAGGCGATGAAGGAGGGGCGCTACGACCGGAAGCCGCTCGCGGGGAAGACGCTGGCGATGATCTTCATGAAGGCCTCCACGCGCACCCGCGTGTCGTTCGAGGTCGGGACCTACCAGCTCGGCGGGCACGCCCTCTTCCTCTCGCCGCGCGACGTGCAGCTGGGGCGGGGGGAGCCGATCGCCGACACGGCGCGCGTGCTCGACCGCTACGTGGACGGGATCATGATCCGCACCTTCGCGCACCAGGACGTGGAGGAGCTCGCGCGCCACGCGGCGGTCCCGGTGATCAACGGGCTCACCGACCTGCTCCACCCCTGCCAGATCCTCGCCGACCTGCTCACCGTGCAGCAGCAGCTGGGGGGCTTCGAGGGGAAGAAGATCGCCTGGATCGGCGACGGCAACAACATGGCGAACTCGTGGATCGAGGGGGCGGAGCTGCTCGGCTTCTCCCTCGACATCGCCTGCCCCGAGGGGTACGAGCCGGCCGACCACCTGCTGGCGCGGGCGAAGGCCGCCGGCGCGCAGGTGCGCGTGCTGCGCGACCCGAAGGAGGCGGCGGAAGGCGCCGACGTCGTCAACACCGACGTGTGGGCCTCGATGGGCCAGGAACAGGAGCAGCGCGAGCGGGAGAAGGCCTTTGCCGGCTACTCGGTGGACGGGGCGCTGATGAAGCGCGCGTCGAAGGACGCCATCTTCCTGCATTGCCTCCCCGCGCACCGCGGCGAGGAGGTGAGCGCCGATGTGATCGATGGCCCGCAGAGCCGCGTGTGGGACGAGGCGGAGAACCGCCTGCACGTGCAGAAGGCGGTGATGGCGGTGCTGATGGGCGGCGAGGGGCTGTGAGCCCCGCGGTGAAGCGGGGGGGAGCCCGCGCGGGGCTGCCGAAGGTGGGGCAGCTCGCCCCCGACTTCACCCTCCCGGCCGACGACGGCACCGAGGTGCAGCTGAAGGCGCTGCGCGGGCAGCCGGTGGTGCTCTACTTCTACCCGAAGGACAACACCCCCGGCTGCACCGCCGAGGCCTGCGACTTCCGCGACCTCTTCCCCCGCTTCCGCAAGGGGAAGGCGGTGGTGCTCGGCGTCTCCCCCGACTCGGTGCGCAAGCACCAGAACTTCCGGAAGAAGTTCGACCTGCCCTTCACCCTGCTCGCCGACACCGATCACGCGGTGGCGGAGCGCTACGGGGTGTGGGGGGAGAAGACCTTCTGGGGGCGGAAGTACATGGGCGTGCTGCGGACGACCTTCCTGATCGACGCCGCGGGGGAAGATCGCGCGGGTCTGGGAGGATGTGTCCGTCGAGGGACATGCCGACGAGGTCGCCAGGGCGCTGCAGTCATCCTGAGCGGTTCGTTGTCATTCCGAGCGTCAGCGAGGAATCTTCTTCCCGGCGGTAGTGGCAAGCTCGGCGCGACGTGGTCCCCAAGGCATCCTTCCTGCTCGACGCGTGTGCTTTCACCCGCGCCTTTTTCTTTCCCGACAGGAAGTGCACCATGGCCAACGACGTGACCGAGAAGAACCGTGACGAGGGGACCTCGACGGAGAAGAAGCTCGACGACCTCTACGCGCTGATCGACGGCATCGAGACCTGCATGATGACCACGCGCCGCCCCGACGGGCAGCTCGTGTCGCGCCCGATGCAGGTGCAGGAGCGCACCGCCGGCACCGACCTCTGGTTCGTCACGGACTACGAGGCGAACAAGCTGGACGAGCTGCTGACCGACCCGCACGTGAACCTCGCCTTCTTCAACAACAAGTCGCGGGAGTGGGTGAGCGTGAGCGGCACGGCGCTCGTGACGAACGATCGCGACCTGATCCGGGGGCTGTACAAGCCCGACTGGAAGGCCTGGTTCCCCGACCAGGGGGGGAACCGCGACGGGAGCCCCGACGACCCGCGCCTCGCCCTCATCCAGGTGGAGGCGCAGTCGGTGATGTACATGAAGAGCACGAAGTCGCGCCCGATGGTGCTCTTCCAGGTGGTGAAGGCGATGATCACCGGCGACGC
>DASWVQ010000009.1:0-17423 GCA_036401195.1 Gemmatimonadaceae bacterium | reverse complement strand
GTCGCCATCTTCCGCATGTGCCCCTCGAAGGCGCCGATCGCCAGCGAGGGGGCGTCCTGGAAGAGGTGGTTCGCCCAGGGGAAGGGATACGGGTTGTACGGGTAGGTGCTGGCCCACACCGAGGAGCAGCCGGTGGAGTTGGCCATCGCCATCATGGCGCGTCCCTGCCCGCCCGGGCCGTCGGTGTAGCGCCAGCGCAGGTCGCGCAGCTCGCGGGCCGCGCGCACGTAGCGCTCCACCGCCTGCCGGTGTTCCGGCGGCGCCTGCACCGCGATCGGCGCCTCGGGGCCGGCGACGAACTGCGCCAGGTCGGTGTCGGAGGCGAGGAGCCCCCGCGCCTTCGACTCGAGCGCCTCGATGAGGCCATCGATCTTCGCCACCTGCTTTTCCACGCGCGAGCCCATCACGGCGTGGATCGTGTCGACGATCAGGTGCACGGCGGTCTTCTCGCCGCACCCCATGCA
The DNA here is from genome assembly GCA_036401195.1 of Gemmatimonadaceae bacterium. Lineage (GTDB taxonomy): Bacteria > Gemmatimonadota > Gemmatimonadetes > Gemmatimonadales > Gemmatimonadaceae > JACDHQ01. The sequence continues at coordinate 16,959 of DASWVQ010000009.1, read as the reverse complement.
GGCGCCGTCTCCCCCCGCCATGGCGCCGTAGGTGGACTTCTTGAGCAGCAGCGAGGGGAGCACGCCGATCCCCTGCTCGATGTCGCTCACGCTGATGAAGCGGTCGGGGGTGTCCGGCAGCTTCTGCCAGAAGTTCCACGCCGTCTTCATGCGGGCGATGACCGCGTCGTCCTGCTTCTCCGCGGCGAGGGCGCCATCGGGGCAGACGGCGACGCAGAGGTTGCACCCCTTGCACGCCTCCGGGTTCACCACGATGGAGAGGAGGCCGCCGGTGCCCTTCGCCTTGCGCTCCGGCATGTCGAAGAAGGGCGCCGTGCGCGCGAGCGGGAAGGCGGCGAGCGCCTCGTGCACCGCCTCCAGCTCCGGCGCGGCCGCGGCGACCTTCGCCGCGTCCCAGCCGAGCTTCGTGGTGAGCGCCGGCCACGCCTGGCGCACCGCGCCGGCGAAGGTGCCCGCCTCGACGAGGAAGCGGCGCGACTCCTTCGCCAGCGACTTCGCCAGGGGGCGGAGGGCGGTGATGGGACGCGTGGCCCCCGCCACCTCGATCGCCGCGGCGATCAGGTCCTCCGGCTCGCTGACCAGCCCCGGGATCGCGGCGTCGGGGCACTGCGTCCAGCATTGCCCGCAACCGGTGCAGCGCTCGGGGATGAACTTCGGCACCTCCATGCGCACCAGCGTCATGTCGCGCACGGCGCTGGTGGCCGCGGGCATGGCGCTCAGCGCGGCGAAGGGATCAGCGATGGGATCCTGCCCCATCTTGCACACCGTGCACACCTGCTCCCAGAAGCGCCCCGGGTTCCCCACCCCCGCCTCGGCACCCTCCACGTCGAGCCGCGCGGGGATGTGGGGCACCTCGCCGGCGATCGCGGACGCCTCGTCGAGGGCCACGGGGGTCACCTCGCGCAGCTCGTCGTAGCCGCGCCGGATCACCCGCACGTTGTCCTCGACGACGCTCTCCCCCTTCCGGCCGAACTTCGACACCAGCTGGGCGCGGATCCCCTCGAAGAGGGCCTGTTCCTCGAGGCGCTCGCGCTGCATCAGCGGCGACACGGCGAAGAAGGCTCCCATGAACGCCGCCCCCTGCATGCGGTAGCGGAGCTCCGGGTCCGTGGCCTCGGCGGCGGCGATGGCGAAGGCGTCGAGTGCGTACACCCGCAGCCGGCGCTCGATGATCGTGCGCCGCGCGGTGGCGGGGAGCGAGCGCCAGAGCACCTCGGGGGCCTGGTCGCTCTGGATCACGAACACTCCCCCCTCGGCGAGCCCCGCGAGGGGATCCGAGTGGCGGAAGACGTTGGGATCCGGGGAGAGCACCACGTCCACGTGGCGCAGCTCGCAGTTGAGGCGGATCGCCTCGCGCGCGAAGGTCGCGTAGAAGGTGGTGGGCTGCCCCTTCTTCTCCGAGCCGTACTTGGGATTCGCCTTCACGTGCATCCCGAGCAGCTCGAACACCGTCATCGACAGGTTCTTCCCCATCGTGATCGCGCCCCATCCGCCCACGGAGTGGATGCGGAGCGACACCGCGCCCTTCGGCATCAGGTGCACGTCGGGGCCCACCGGGAGGGTGAGCTCGCCCAGGTGCGGATAGCCGTCGGTGAGCTCCTGCTGCCAGAGCTGCAGCTTGGGGAGCTTCGTGTCGGGGCGGATGAAGTCGATCCCCAGGTAGAACTGGCGGCGGTGCGCCCCGGCGGGACGCATGTTGTCCACGGCGGCGATGATGTCCGCGGGCTGCAGGTCGCGGCTCCCCAGCCCGAAGCAGCCGGAGTAGAAGTCCGGGACCTGCTCCGGGTGCACCGCGGGGATCCCCGCGTGCGGCACCGCGCCCGTGGCGCGATGGTTCTCCACCGCCTTCGACATCGCCGCGCGCAGCTCGCGCATGAGGGGCGGGTCCACCGCCAGCGGCTGGTCGGTGCGCTCGAGCACCACCACCGCGCGCTTCCCCTCCAGCAGCTCGGCGACGCGGTCCGCCGGGAAGGGGCGGAACATGGTGAGGTTCAGCACCCCCACCTTCACCCCCTGCTCACGGAACCAGTCGGCGACCGCCTCGGCGTTCGACACGACCGATCCCTGCCCCACGATCGCGTACTCCGCGTCGTCCAGCCGGTAGCCCGAGGCGCGCCGGTACTCGCGGCCCGTCAGGGCGGCGAACTCCCGGAACGCCTGGTCGGCCAGCGGGGCGATGTGGTCGAAGTAGAAGGGCCGCTGCGCGGCGATCCCCTGCGCGTAGCTGTCCTGGTTCTGCACCGTCCCCAGCATGGCCGGGTAGTCCACGTCGTACAACTCGGGGATCCGGCGGCGCTGCTTCCCGAACACCAGCCGCTGCGCGGGGGTCGGCGAGTCGATCAGGTCCGACGGGTCGCCGAGGTAGCGCTTGATGAGCGCCGGCTCGGGGAGCCGCATCGTCTCGATCACGTGGCTGGTGAGGAACCCGTCCTGGGCGATGATCCCGGGGTTCAGCGCGAGCTCGGCAATGCGGTGCGCCACCAGGTTGAGGTCGGCCGACTCCTGCACGTCGCGCGCGAACAGCTGGAAGAAGCCGGTGTCGTCCACCGCATGGTAGTCGTCGTGCCCCGCGTGCACGTTGAGCGCGTGCTTGGTGATCGCGCGCGCCGCCACGTTCAGCACGTAGGTGAGCCGCTTCCCCACCGCCGCGTACAGCGACTCGTGCATGTACGCGATCCCCTGCCCGCTCGAGAAGTTCGTCGCGCGCAGGCCGGTCATGCTCATCCCCGCCGTCACCGCGGCGGCGGCATGCTCCCCCTCGGGCTCGAAGAAGAGGAGGCGGCGCCCGTTCACGTTCCGCTTCCCCTCGGCGACGGCGGCCGCCCATCCCTCGCCCATCTGCGTGGAGGGGGTGATGGGGTACGCCCCCGCGGCCTCGCCGGCCGCGGTCTCCATGGCCACGATGGCGCTGCTGCCGTCCATCGCCTCCGGCGTGCCGGGGAAGGGCGGCGGGGTGGGCGCCGGCGCGGCCGGCTCCGACGAGCGGGTGGGGGAACTCTTCCAGGGCTTGATCACCTTGAGGCTCCTGCGGGAATGCGTTCCGCGGCGAACTGGGCGCCGGTCAGCCAGACGATGGCGTTGGTGGGACAGCGGCCGACCGCCACGGGGTCGGCCTCGGCGATGCGCGCGTAGTCGATCACGGCCAGCCCGCTGGCCACGCTGATCAGCCCGGGCGCGGCGTCCTGCACGCATCGCCCGCAGGCGGTGCAGGCCACGCGGCAGGCCTCGAGGGCGTCGTCACCGGCGATGAGGTTGCGGCACTGCACGAGTAGGTGCTCGTCGAGGGGACGGATGGTGAACAGCCCCTTGGGGCAGGCCTCCACGCAGTCGCCGCAGGCGGTGCACTTCTCCACGTCGACCACCGGCAGCCCGGTGTCGCTCATGTGGATCGCGCCGAAGCTGCACGACACGGAGCAGTCGCCCATGCCGAGGCACCCCCAGGCGCACCCCTTCCCCCCGCCGGCCACGACCGATGCGGCGGCGCAGGTGGAGAGGCCGCGATACTCGGCGCGCGGGACGGCGACGTCGGTGCCGCCCGCGCAGAGCAGCCGCGCCACCCGCTTCTGCGCCGTGCCCGCGTCCACGCCGAGGTACGCGGCGATCGCGGTGCGGACGTCGGGGGTCGCCACCGAGCACTGCGCGGGGGCGACCTTCCCCTCCACCGCCGCCTCGGCGAAGGCGCGGCAGCCGGGCATCCCGCACGCGCCGCAGTTGGCGTTGGGGAGCATCCCCGTGACCGTGTCGATGCGGGGGTCTTCCCACACGCGCAGCGTCTTGTTCGCCAGGGCGATGAGGATGCCGAAGGCGAGGCCGACGCCGCCGAGGACGAGCACCGAGGTGAGGATCATCGCCGCCCCTCAGCCCGCGGTCGGGCTCATCCCCGACTGCGCGAGCAGCCAGGCGGCGAGCGCGTCCACCGGGCTTCCGGCGGGGGCACGCGTCGCGGGCGCCCCCTGCACCGACACCGGCGGCAGGCCGGCGCCGGTGAGCGACACCAGCAGCGCCAGCTCCTCGCGCTGCTGTCGCTGGCTCAGCCCGGATCCCGCGTGGGTGGGATGCAGTTCCTGGGGGAGGTACTGGATCTGGAGCCGTTCGGTGCGCGAGGGGTCGTGCACGAAGCGCGCGCACCACTCGGGCACCACGGCGGCGATCGCGGGCCCCTCCACCGCGGCGAGTCCGGCCAGCTCGTCGAGGCTCTGCACCTGCGCGACGTAGGTGCCCGGCGTGATCAGGCGGGCGAGGGGGGCCGGCGAGCAGTCGCCATCCACGACGAGCACGATGTGCTGCGCGCCGTCGAGGAACTCCGCGAGCCCCCCCGGACGGCAGTCGGGGCCCTCGACCTCGACGACCACGGGGAGCCCCACCTTCCGCTCGGCGGCGTTCCACCGCGCGTAGGGAAAGCGGGACAGGCGGCGGTCGTCGGGGGCGACGGCGATGCCGCGCTTCGCCTCCTGAGCGACCGCGGAGGCGCCGAAGGCGCGTCCCACCCGCGCGAGGGCCCCGGTGACGCAGGCGTAGATGTCGCCGCCCGGGGGGACGTGGACGGTGCCGAGCTGCGTCCCCTGCGCCAGCACCTCGGTGAGCACTTCCGCGGCCCGCTCGACCGCCGCCACGCCGCGCGTGTCGGCCACGGTGGTCCCGCGGCACAGGGTGGCGAAGCGGCCCGCGTCGAGCCGCCCTTCCGCGAAGCGCCCCAGTTCCACCGCCGCCTCGAACACCCGCGGCGACCCGTCGCGGTGGCGCGCCAGCCAGCCATGCAGCTGCTCCAGCGCCTCGGCGACCGCGGAGCGGTAGCGCTGCACCGGGGGGGCGAGCACGGCCCAGGCGCGGGTCACCTGTGCGTCAGACGGCATGGCGGTCGAGCTCCGCGTTGAGGAGGGCAAGGCGGTCGGCGGCGGTCAGCGTGGGCTGGCGGCGCAGCAGGTCGTAGCGCGGATGCGAGGCGTCGCGGTAGAGCACCCCGAGGCGGATGCGATCGGCCACCTCCGCCATCTCGCGCGCGCGGTTCAGGTCGCGGGGATCGTGCGTCACGCGGTTGGGATAGGTCTTCTCCAGCTCCGGCGCGAGGACCCCGTCCTCGTGCACCAGCAGGTCCACGCGATCGGGATGCTGGACCGCCTGCTGGTAGAGCGACGGCGTGAACATCGGGCAGCGCTGGAGGATGCGGACGAAGGCGAAGCCGTCGTGGTGGAAGGCCGCGCGGATCGTCGCGTACAGGTGCGAGGGGATCCACTCCGCGGTCTGCGCCACGAAGGAGGCGTTGGTCGCGCCCAGGGCCACCGTGAGCGGGTTGAGCGGGGGGAGGAAGCTCCCCTTCGGCTGCGTGTTGCTCGGGTGCCCCTGCGGCGTGGTCGGCGACGTCTGGTTCTTGGTGAGCCCGTAGATCGCGTTGTCGAGCATCAGCGCCACCATGCGCACGTTGTAGCGCATGGCGTGCAGCCAATGGCCGGCGCCGATCGAGGTGCAGTCGCCGTCGCCCATCACCACGAACACCGTGAGGTCCGGGCGGTGCAAACGGATCCCCGTGGCCACCGGGAGGGCGCGGCCGTGGATGCCGTGGAAGCCGTAGGTCTTCAGGTAGTGGGGGAAGCGGCTGGAGCAGCCGATCCCCGACACGAAGACCGTGTCTTCCGGGCGGAGCTGCTCGTTCACGAGCAGCTTTTCCACGGCGGTGAGCACCGAGTGGTCGCCGCAGCCCGGGCACCAGCGGGCCTGGGCGCCTTCGTAGTCGCTCATCTCGAAGGCGCGATCGTCGTCGGTCGCCACGCGCAGCAGTGAGCAGGCGCTGTCCATCATGCGTCGGTCCTCCGGAGGCGCTCGCGGATCGCGTTGAGGATCTGCCCGGGCCGGAGCGGCTCCCCGGGGATCCGCGTCCAGCAGTCCACGTCCACCAGGGTCTGCGCGCGCAGGAGCCAGGCGAGCTGCCCCATGCGGCGGTTCTCGCTGGTGATGTGCGGGGCGCCGGGCGCGTCGCTGTAGTTCATCTCCACCGTGCACACCCGCCTGAAGCGGGTGAAGATCTCCTTGAGCCCGGGCTCCATCGGGGAGAGGAAGGCGAGGTGCAGCGAGGAGACCTGGAGGCCCTCCGCCGCCGCGCGCGCCACCGCCTCCTCGATCGCCCCCTTCGTGCTCCCCCAGCCCACGAGGAGCAGGTCGCCCTCGTCGGGACCGTTGACCTTCGGCGGGAGGAGCAGTTCCTGGAGCACGGCGAGCTTGCGGCTGCGCATCGCCGACGACTCCTCGTGGATCCCCCCGGAGTAGGCCACCTTGCTGCGCCGGTCGTGCTCGAGCCCCGTGAGGGTGAACATCCCCCCCGCCTGGCCCGGGATCACGCGACGCGAGAGCCCCGTGTCGGGGTCCCAGCCGAAGGCGACCGTCCCCTGCGGGACGGGATCGAGGTCGAGCGCCGGCGCGAGCCAGCGTTCCTCGGGCACCGGCCGCGGGAAGGGCTGCACCCCGGTCGAGAGGTTCGCGTCGGAGAGCACCACCACCACGCAGCGGAACGCCTCGGCGATCCGGCGGGCGGTGATCATCACGTGGAAGCACTCCTCGATCGTCGCCGGCGCGATCACCACCTTGGGGGCGTCGCCCGGCTGGCCGAAGAGCACCGAGAGCAGGTCGCTCTGCTCCACCTTGGTGGGCAGGCCGGTGCTCGGCCCGCCGCGCTGCACGTCGACCACGACGAGCGGCGTCTCGGTCATCACGGCGAGCCCCAGGAACTCCGTCTTGAGCGCGAGCCCGGGACCGGAGGTGATGGTGAAGGCCACCTTCCCCGCGTACGAGGCGCCGATGGCGACGCCCGCGGCCGCGATCTCGTCCTCCGCCTGGTGCAGGATCCCGCCGAACTTGTCGAAGTGCTCGGCGAGGTAGTGCGACACCGACGTCGCCGGGGTGATGGGGTACATCGCGGCCAGCTCCATCCCCGAGGCGATGGCGCCGAGGGCGAGCGCCTCGTTCCCGTTCATCACCACCTTCGGCGTGCCGTCGTCCACGACCGGGACGTCGATGGCGAAGTCGAGGTGTTCCGCCGCCCAGTCGTAGCCCAGGCGCACCAGCGCCATGTTCCGCTCGGTGACTTCCGGCGCCTTCTTGCGGAAGGCGTGCGCAATCTGGGCATGGATCAGCGCGAGGTCGCGGTCGTAGATGCAGGCCAGCATCCCGAGCGCGAACATGTTCTTCCCCTTCTTGGGGTTGTCCACGAGGGTGAGGCACTGCTCCTCCATCGGGACCTCGATGATGCGATACGAGGTGCCCGCGAGCTCGGCGCGCGCGTCGTGCCACTGCTGCTGGAGGTCGGGATCGGGATGCGAGGCCCACCGGTTCTCGAGGAGGACCACCGCATCGGTGGCGAGCGCCTTCGCGCGATGGCGCGCGAGGAGCACCTGCTCGTTGAAGGCGACGACGAGGTTCGTCTCGTCGCCCCAGTTGGTGATCGCCTGCGTCCCGATGCGCACGCGGTTGCCGCTCGCCCCTTCCGGGGTGCGCGGCGGGGGCTGGATCTCGGCGGGGATGATCTCCACCGTCCACACGCCATTGCCCATCTTCGCGGAGATGGCGCCGAAGATCTGCGCGCACTTCTGGGCGCCCTCGCCGGAGTCGGAGACGACTTCGACGGTGTGCTCCGCGACCTTGCGCGGTGTCGCGCGGCGGGGGGAACGGGGAGGAAGGGAGGGAGGCGCGCCGGCGGGGGGTGCCTCGGTGCCAATCAACGAACTCGCCATGAAGGCCGCTCCAGGCTGTACGGGCGGATCGGGATGGTCTTACGAGGCGAAGAATGCGATCCAATGCATCAAAAAGTCTGTAGGCATGGTCCCGCATCTTGTGTCATCCAAACGCCGGGGAAGTGCTGACGTCCTGTGCGGTGCGCGGCGCGTTGGACATCTGTTCCGCATCTGATTGAGCGGCGACGCAAAGCCGACGATTCCGCACGTGATTCCGCGCGTGCATCGGTTTGCCGAGTGATGGACTCGTGCATCACGGTCGCCGGTGCCGGCGCGCGGCACGATGGGATGATCATCGCGGCGGTGGGCATCGTCGCGCCGGCCAGACGGGGTGATGAACGGGCTGTACGATCTGTACCTGCTGACCGCTCCGTGCGCGACCTGGGTGTGTCGCACCAGTCCTTGGGGGTTGGAAAACAGGAGAAGGGCGAAAGGATCGCATCGCTCCCGGTCCGGTCGCCCTCCTCACGGCCACGCACGCGTCGATGATTACCGTGAGCCCCGAATCCCTGCAGGATTCTCGAGTGCGATCTTCCCAAGGCACCCGGAGCCGCGAATGCAGTCGGAGCGACGGAGAATTTTTCCTGTTTTCCTGTTGTCTCACCCCAAACGGCCCGGCGCAGCGATGCGACCCGCCTGGCACCCTGGCGAACGGAGCTCCGTCGGGTTCGAGGAGCGATCAGGGGTTCCAGCTCGTACAGACCTTTCATCACCTCGTCTGGCCGGCGCACCGGACCCTGCCCGATGGCCCGGCGCACCGGAACGCGCCCGATGCCCCTCCGCACCGGGCGAACAGCGCCGCCCGGTTGAGCATCTCTCGGCGCCGCAGTAACTTGCGTGCATCCCGGAGGGCTGGCAGAATGGCTATTGCACCGGTCTTGAAAACCGGCGTCCGCAAGGACTTGGGGGTTCGAATCCCTCGCCCTCCGCTCCGTGAGCATATTCGTGATATGCCTCCTCTCCGCGCCGTCGCCCGCCCCCTCCTGCTCGCCGCGCTCGCCGTGATGCTCACGGCCTGCGGCACCGCCACCGGTCGCCGCGCCACCGGGCGCAGCGACCTGCTCACCCGCACCGAGATCGCCGCGCAGCACTGGAGCGACGCCTTCTCCCTCGTGGAGGCGCTGCGGCCCCGCTGGCTCAGCATGCGCGGCCCCGACTCGATCCAGGGAGAGGAGGTCCCGGTGCAGGTGTACCTCGACGGCTCCCGCCTGGGCGGCGCCGCGCTCCTGCGCACGATCCCCGTGCAGGACATCCAGCGGATGGAGTTCCTCAGCGGGGTCGAGGCCTCGTCACGCTACGGCGTGGGGCACACCAACGGCGCGATCCTCGTCTACACGAGGACGTAGGTGCCCGCCCGCCAGCGCCGGCGGCTCGCGGCGGCCCTGTCGTGCCTCCTGCCGCTGCTCGCCGCCCTTCCCTCCCGACCCGTCACGATCTGGCTGGCCGGCGATTCCACCATGGCGGCCAAGCGTCCGGAGAAGCGTCCCGAGACCGGGTGGGGTGAGGCGCTCGGCGCGCACTTCCGCCGCGGGCGGGTGCGCGTGGCCAACCATGCGCAGAACGGCCGCAGCACCCGCACCTTCATCGCCGAGGGGCGGTGGCAGGCGATCGTGGATTCGCTCCGCGCGGGCGACTACGTGTTTATCCAGTTCGGGCACAACGACGAGTCGCCGCAGAAGGTGGATCGCTACACCCCGCCGGACGACTTCCAGCGCAACCTCGCCCGCTTCGTGTCCGACGTGCGCGCCCGCGGCGCGACGCCGGTGCTGTTCACGCCGGTGAGCCGCCGCTCCTTCGACTCCACCGGCGTGCTCCGCGAGACGCACGGTGAGTACCCCGACCTCGTGCGACGCGTCGCGCGCGAGGCGCCCGCGCCGATCGTGGACATGGACCGGCTCAGCATGGCCGCCCTCGAGGGATATGGCCCGGAGCGGTCGCGGGCGCTCTTCCTCCAGCTCGCGCCCGGGGCGAGTGCCAACTATCCCAAAGGGGTGGAGGACAACACGCACTTCTCTCCCGCGGGGGCGGCGCTCATGGCGCGGCTGGCGGTGGAGGGGCTGCGGGCGACGGGGTTGCCGCTGGTGGCGCTGCTGCAGTCATCCTGAGGCGCAGCCGAAGGATCCGGCGCCGGCGCACGATGGCCGGATCCTTCGCTGCCCCTCAGGATGACGTCAGGGGAGCCACCCGCGCAGCACGGCGCGCGGGGTGAGGGCGGCGGCCTGCGCGCGGGTGAGCTGCGGACGGCGCGCCGAGCGCACGGCCCCGGGTCCCGTTGTCCCGTACTCGGCGAAGCGCGCGCTCGCCGGCTCGTGCCACACGCGCGCGCCCGTGGAATCGAGCGACGACATCCGCTCCCAGCCCCTCTCCCCGATGTGGTCGTCCATCCAGCAGCGTACGAAGGCCACGCTGGCGATCGCGTCGGGATCGCCGAAGGGATGCCAGGGCCGGCCCAGGGTGACCGAGTTCGCCGCCATCGTGGGTGACTCCTTGAGGAGGCGGCTCCGGATGAAGAGGAAGCCGTACGGATCGGCGCGCCGCGTGCTCGCGGCGGTCACGTACCCGTTGTTCGTGCGGCTCCCGCGGTCGCGCGACACGATGTCGCACTCGTCGAACACCGCCTGCCCCGCCCCGAAGATGAAGTCCACGCTGCCGGCCACCAGGCAGCGGCGGAAGTAGGCGCGTCCCGCGTTCGGGAAGAGGGTGTCCTGGTGCCCGAGGATGCGCACGTTCTCGAAGGTGGCCCGGTCGCTCCCGAAGTCGAGCATCAGCGCCACGGCCTGCGCGTCGCGCAGCTTCGTGGGGTCGGTGGCCGCCTTCGCCATGTTCGCCACGTAGTCGAAGGCGTTCTCGATCGTGAGGCGCTCGGCACGGAAGTCGGGGGCGACGATGCGCAGCGTGTAACTCCCGCGCGTCCCCCATGTCCCCCCGCCTGGCGCCGGCATCCCGGCCGCGGCGTCGAAGGTGAGGATCGTCGAATCGCGGCTCTCCCCCACCACGGTGATCCGCGGGCGGTCGATGGTGAGCTTCTCGCGGTAACGGCCGTTGCGCATGAAGATGACCGTCCGCGCCCCGCCATTCGCCGGCAACTCGGTGAGCGCCGCGCCGAGGGAGCGGTACATGGGGATTCCGCTCAGCGAGTCGCCCTCGGTGCCCTGCCAGGCCGCGTCCACGATCGCCGCGTAGCGCGGGCGCGGGACGAACTTCCCCTCGCAGGGATTCGGTGCGGGGGCGGCCCCGGGGATGGAGTCGACGTGCACGTTCTCGCCGGCCAGGGGAAGGTTCCCCCCCCGCACGCGCATCCGCGCGTCGGAGGCGAGCAGCTTGACCTCCCCCGGCTGGTCGAACCAGACGCCATCCCACTGCATCTCGAGCGGGCGGGCCGCGTCGTACCCCTGGAGGGTGACCGTCCCCTTGTCGAGCACGCGCACGTTCACCGCGCGGATGTTCCGGTACACCGGCACCCGCACCCCCGTCGTTTCCGGCGACGCGGTGTAGCGCGTGTCCATCTCGATCGGGTGCTTCGTGGCCCGGATGCACACGTCGCGGTACTCCACGTCCTCCACCAGCCCCCCGCGGCTGGCGTTCGACTTGATGCGCAGCCCGTTGTCGGCCCCCTCGATGGAGAGGTTGCGCACCCGCACCCCGCGCACCGTGCCGAAGGTCTCGCTCCCGATCGACACCCCGTGGCCACGGTAGAAGTGGTTGTCCGTCACGCTGACGTTCCGCGTCGGCCCACCGCTCCCCGCCTTGATGGCGATGTTGTCGTCGCCGGTGTTGATCGAGCTGCGCGTGATGGTCACGTTGCTCGCGCTGATCGGGTCGATGCCGTCGGTGTTGCGCGCCCACTTGTCGGGGGTGTCGATGACCACCCCCCACGCCGTGAAGCCGTTCCCGCGATCGAACACCACGTGGAAGTTGGCGCTGTTGCGCAGCGTCACGCGGTACAGCGTGAAGTCGTCGCTCCGCGTGAGCTGGAGCATGCGCGGGTTGTTCTGGCTTCCCCCCTTCCGCGCGAACTGCGCGAGGTCCCACCAGGAGGAGTCGCGACCGGCGAGCTTCGCCCAGCCGCGGCCGTCGATCGTGCCGGGCCCCATGACCGCGGCGCCAGCCACGCGCTCCCCCCGGATGAGGGCGAGGCATCCCTTGCCATCGTCGTTCACGAGGCCGCAGCTCCCGGGGCGCACCGCGTACTCGGCGGGGTCGCGGGAGCCGTACAGCGTGACCCCGCCACCGACCACCAGCGCCACCTTCGCGCGAAGCTGGAGGGGGCCGGTGAGGAAGGCGTTGCGCGCGCCGTCGCCCGCCAGGACCACTCCGCGCCCCGGAGCGCAGCCGTCGAGCGCCGCCTGGATGCGCTTCGTGTCGCGGTGCCCTTCGTCCTCCGGGCGCACGGTGCTGTCGCCCACGGAGACCAGGGCGGCCTTCAGCGTGGCGCAGGCCGCGGGGATCACCGGCTCCTTCACGACGCGGGTGTCCTGGGCGGCGAGCGGGGTGGCGATTGCCAGCGCGAACGCCGCCGCCGTCGAAGTCATCCTGAGCGCAGCGGAGGATCCGGCGCCTGCGCGCGCCGTCATCCTGGGGCGCAGCCGAAGGACCTGGCTCCGGCGCACCGTGGCCGGATCCTTCGCTGCGCTCAGGATGACATCCGGCTGCGCCTTCACGCGTTCACCGGCGGGCGATCCGACACCCGTTCGATCTTCCCCATGATCAGCAGGAAGAGCGCGGCCGCAAGCGGCCCCATGATCCCCACCATGATGAACACCGGCGTATACGACATGCGGTCCACGATGTACCCCACGAGCAGGGTGAAGAGCATGCTCGCGATCCCGGCCGAGGTGCCGCCGATCCCGAAGACCGATCCCACGTCCTGCGCCGGGAAGGTGTCCGACGGGATCGTGTGGATGTTCACGATCCAGCTCTGGAAGGCGAAGGCCACCAGGCTTATCGACCCGATCACGACCGCGTTGGTCCCGGCGTGCAGCACCCCGAACACCCCCACCGGGATGAGCAGCGCGCTGAGGATGAGCACCGTCTTCCGCGCCCGGTCCACGCTCCAGCCGGCACGGATGAGCAGGCTCGAGGCGGCGCCCCCGCCCAGCGTCCCCACGTCGGCGAACACGAAGGGCACCCAGGCCAGCATCCCGATCAGCGCCAGCCCGAAGCCCCGCTCCGCCTTGAGGTAATTCGGGAGCCAGGCGATGAGGAACCACCAGATCGGGTCGGTGAAGAAGCGCGCGGCGATCACCGCCCACACCTGCCGGTGCCGGAACAGCGACAGCCAGGGCCGCTTCGACGCGAGGTCCAGCGCGTCGCCCTCGGCCTGCCCGGCGACGATGTAGTCGTGCTCCTTCTTCGACAGCCGCGGGTGCTCCGCCGGCGTGTGGTAGAAGAAGTACCAGAGGAGCATCAGCACCGCGGAGAGCGATGCGCCGATGAAGAACGCCTTCCGCCAGCCGAAGTTCAGCGCCACCCACACGATCAGCGGCGGCGCGATGACCGCCCCGAGCGTGGACCCGTTGTTGAAGATCGCCATCCCGAAGGCGCGCTCCTTCACCGGGAACCACTCCGCCACCACCTTCGCCGCCCCCGGCCAGTTCCCCGCCTCGCCGATGCCGAGGATGAAGCGGAAGGCCATGAGGGCGCCCACCGTTGCCGCCACCGAGTGCAACATGGAGGCGATCGTCCAGATCCCCACGAACAGCATGAAGCTGCGCCGCGTCCCGAAGCGGTCGAGGATCTTCCCCGAGAGCGCCTGGGAGATGGTGTACCCGAACAGGAACATCGTCACCACCCGCGAGTAGGCGGTGTTCGACATCCCGAACTCCTCGCGGATCGTCGGCGCGAGGACGCTCAGCGTCTGTCGGTCGATGTAGTTGATGACCGTCAGCAGGCACACCATGCCGATGATCCACCAGCGCAGGCCCTTCACCGTGCCGGGCTGCCGCGTCGCAGCTGCTGATGTCATGTCGTGGAAGGAGGGGGGGGAGGAGGAAGGAAGTCCGCGCGAGCGGGGGTGAAGACGTCGACGAGGGTGCCCGCCTCCAGGGCGACCACCCCATGCTCGACGTCGGCCTGCACGTAGAAGCAGTCGCCGGGACCGAGGACCTCGCAGGCCTCGCCCACCCGGGCCTCGAACGAGCCGGCAGCGACGTAGGTGACCTGGCGATGCGGGTGGTGGTGCAGCGTCCCCACCCCGCCCTTCTCGAACTCCACCCGCACCATCATCAGGTCGGGGCCATGCCCCAGCACCTGCCGCTTCACCCCGGGACCCACCTCCTCCCAGGGGAAGTGCTCGTGCCGCACGAACGCGGCGTTGGCGGCGGGCTTCATCACACGAAGTACAGCCCGCCGTTGATCTCCAGCGACTCGCCGTTGATGTACGCCGAGGCGTCGGTGGCGAGGAAGAGGACGGCGTTGGCCACGTCCTCCGCCGATCCCTCGCGCCCCACCGAGGTGCGGGCGGCGGTGGCGGCGCGCGCCTCGGGCTTGGTGAAGGTGTCGTGGAAGGTGGTGGCGATCATCCCCGGCGACACGCAGTTCACCCGGATCCTCTTCGGCCCGAGTTCCTTGGAGAGCCCGCGGGTAAGGGTGAGCACCGCCCCTTTCGCGGCGGCATACGCCATCGCCCCCGGCCCGCCGCCGTCGTGCGCGGCGAGCGACGAGAGGTTCACGATCGCGCTCCCCTCGTGCATGTGCGGCACCACGGCCTGCGTCACGAGGAACACGCTCCTCGCGTTCAGCGCGAAGACCTGGTCCCAGAACCCCTCGTCCATCTCGGCGAGCCCCTTCCGCGCCACCAGCCCCCCGGCGTTGTTCACCAGGAAGTCGATGCGGTGGCCGAAGGCCTCCACGCTCGCGGCCACGAGGGCCTTCGCCCCCGCCGTGGTGCTCACGTCGGCCTGCACCGCGATGGCGTGCCCGCCCCCGGCGGTCACCTCCTGCACCAGCGCGCGCGCCTGGCCGGCGCTGGTGTTGTAGTTGATCACCACGCTCGCCCCGCGGCGGGCGAAGGCGAGGGCCACCGCGCGCCCGATGTCGCGCCCGCCCCCGGTGACGATGGCCACCCGTCCATTCAGGTCAGCAGTCATTGCTTGGTTCCTCGAAGTGCGGGATCACCGCGCGGGCTGGAGCCCGTGCACGGCGAAGTTCCCCGTCCAGCTGTAGGTGCGGCCGTCGGCCTCGATGCGGTGCGTGGCGGTCGCCGAGGGGGCACCGTTGGTGGTCATCACCACCCAGACGAGCCCGCCCTTCCCACGCACCTCGATCACGCTCCCCTCGTCGGTCGAGGCGAGCACGCTCACGCCGGTGATCGCGGGGCGGGCATCGGCGGAACGCTCCTCCTTCTCGCTGAAGTAGCCGTGCGGCTCGATCACCGAGGCGAAGAGGTGGCTCCCCGCCCCGCGCTCGCGGAGGATCGCCAGCGGCTCGGAGATGAGGTTGAAGTTCGGGTCTCCCGCCCCCGTGCGCCCGAGGATCACGGTGGCGCCCGGCGTCGCGGCGGAGGTCCAGGTGTAGTAGCGGTTGCCGTCCAGCCAGGTGAGCTGGAAGGGGCCGACCACCGTCCCGTCGGCCTCGCCCCAGATGTGCTCGTAGCCGGCACGCCCGCCGAGCGCGCGCTGCTCCTTCACGTGCGCGTCGTACTTCGCCGAGGTCGTCACGAGCTGACCGCGGAAGTGCAGGGGCAGGTCGTACTGGTGCGCGCCCTGGCTGCGCAGCCGGTACAGGTCCACCACCACGGGATAGGGCAACCGGGCATCGCGCAGCAGGAACATGGTGCGCTGCATCCCCACGCCGTCGTAGAAGCCGTCGGCCTTCGCGCTCATCACCTGCACGGCGCCATCGGTGCCGTGGAAGTAGTGCCGCTGCGCCGCCTTCGCCTCGTCCGCCTTCTCGTTCCCGTTGCTCTGGGTGGCGCTGTCCACCACCACCGTGTTGTGCGCGACCGTCTGCATCGCGTACGAGTCGTTCTCGGGCAGGTACCGCCCGCCGAACTTCGGCTCGACGTTGATCCAGCGGGAGAAGCCGTAGTCGGGGACGACCTCGCGGCCGCCGTTGTAGAACACGAAGTGCAGCTTGTCGAAGTGCCCGTGACCCTGCCCGTGCACCCCGTACTTCATGAGGAGCATGGTGGCCGAGTCACCCCGGCCGGCGCGCAGGATCCCGAGCCCGCCATCCTTCCCCTCCGGCCCGTCGCGAAACTCCACGCTGGGCCAGTGCGCCTGCGGGGTGGCGCGTGCCGCCGCCATGTCGCGGGCCACGGCGACGCCGGCGCCGCTGAGCACCACGTCGCGCTGGATCGCGGCCAGGCCGAGCAGGTTCTCGTTCGCGCCGTAGCGGGCATAGGCCAGGTCCAGGGCGACGATCGCCTCGGGGCTGGTGATGTCCATCGTGCGCGAGGCATCGTTGATGGGGACGAACACGCCGTTGGGGTAGGTCCCCTGCATGGCGGCGTAGAGGGCCTTCTTCAGGATCTGGTCGCGGTACTGGTAGATCTTCACCCCGGGGTCGTTCCGCTCCACCGCCTCGGCGAAGTGGAAGAAGGGCATGAGCGCGTACCGGATGTAGTACGGGCCCTCCATGTAGTAACCGTCCGGCGAGAAGAGCAGGTCGAGCTGGCGGAGGAAGCCCCCCGTGCGGTCGCCCGTGGTGCCGTACAGCGCGCGGTGGACGTAGGCGCTGTCGCGCAGCACGTAGCCGATCATCCCCACGGCGGCGGTGGCCCAGGTGCCGTGGTTGTGGATGCGGTCGAACTCGTGCGCCTGCGTCACCGACAGCCAGTCGGCCATGGGGCGGAAGACGTTCTTCTCGAAGCGGGCGCGCTCGGCGGGGGTGAGGGCGTCGATCACGCAGTCGTAGGCGATGGCCGTGGCGAGGAGCCAGTTGGCCTCGTTCAGCGACTGGTGAAAGAGCTTCCCCGGCGCCTGGTTCTTCGACAGCGGGTGCGCCCCGAGCGTGGGATAGAGCACCGCGTACTTCTCGAGCATGTCGCGCACGAAGTGCGCGTACTTCGGCTGCCCGGTGATGCGGTACAGCTCACCGGCGAGCTGCATCTCGCGGTAGTTCTGCTTGTGCCGCTCGTGGGCGTAGCCGCCGGCCTCGCCCGGGGGGGGCACGTCGGTGGGCTTCGCGATCGCGGCGTCCACGGTCGCCCGGGCGCGCGCGAGCGCGTCGCGGAGCATGGGGTACCGCGGCGCCGCGGCGCGGATCGCCGCCCCCTCCTGCCGGCTGAGGAAGATGG
>DASWVQ010000008.1:0-5903 GCA_036401195.1 Gemmatimonadaceae bacterium | reverse complement strand
GGCGGTGGCTGCCTCCGCCGATACCTGCCCGCTCCCAGCGAAGACGCCGCGCGCGATCGTGTGGCTCGCCGACATCGAGCGCGGGAAGCCGGTGGGGGACGTGGCGCACCGGGTGGAGATCTCGACGGGGAAGTGCCGCATCGAGCCCCGGGTGCAGCTCGTGCCGGCGCGCAGCACGGTGAACGTGCGCACCGACGAGCGCTACGCGCAGCGCTTCGACTTCCTCCGCGGCACGAGCCCGACGCCGGTCTTCCGCGCCCCCTTCGTCGCCGACGGGCAGCTGATCCCCAACGAGCAGGTGCTCGCCGAGCCGGGGATCGTGGAGATCCGCTCGGACAAGGACGGGCTGCGCGGGTGGGCGGTGGTGGTGGACCACCCGTACGCGGCGACGGTGGGGGAGGACGGGAAGTTCTCGCTCACCGAAGTGCCGGCCGGATCCTACACCCTCGCCGTGTGGACGCCGGCGGGGATCGCCGAGCAGAAGGTCATCGTTAGCGCCGGCTCCGACGCGACGGTCTCGATCACCGCCCGATAGTCCGGCCTCGGTGCGCCGGCCAGACGGGGAGAAGATGAGGGGGTACCAACTGTACCTGCTGATCGCTCCCCGCGCCGTCGTCGTTCCTCGCGCCGGCCGTTGAAGTTAGAAAAAGGCGATACCAGCGTGAACGACGAAACGGTCCACCCCTAACGCACTCGAAGAGCGTGCGTAGCAATTCAATTTCTTGCTTCGTCGTGTTCGCCGTTCTCGAAGGTATCGCCCTTCTCTAACAAGAACTGGCCGGCGCAACGAACGACGGCAGTACACGGAGCGATCAGCGGCTTCAGATCGTACCCCCTCAGCTTCACCCCGTCTGGCCGGCGCGGGGACGCCCGTGACGAACGAAGAACGCCCCGCGGCGCCAGGCGCCGCGGGGCGTTTCGCATATCGGCGAACCGGGATCAGACCCGCTTGCGCATGCGGGCCGAGAGCACCCCCAGCTGGTCGCGATACTTCGCGACGGTGCGGCGAGCGATGTTGACCCCGCGCTGCTTGAGGATGTTCACGATCGCCTGGTCGGTGAGGGGGTGCTTGGCGTCCTCGCCGGCGACGAGCTTCTCGATCTGGTCCTTGATGCCGCGGGCGGAGACGTCCTCGCCGGCGGTGGTGGAGAGGCCGGAGGAGAAGAAGAACTTGAGGGGGAGCACGCCGCGCGGGGTCTGCACGAACTTCTCGTTCGTCACGCGGCTGACCGTGGACTCGTGCATGTTGATCACCTCGGCCACCTCGCGCAGGGTGAGGGGCTTGAGGTGCTGCACGCCCTTCTCGAAGAAGTCGCGCTGGCGCTCGACGATGTAGTTCATGACCTTGAGCATCGTCTGGCGGCGCTGCTCGATGGCCTGGATCATCCAGTTCGCGGAATTGAGCTTGGAGGAGATGAATTCCTTCGACTCGCCGTCGAACTTCTTCTTGTCGCGGGCGATCTCCTGGTAGGCGCGGCTCAGCTTGAGGCGCGGGAGGTTCGCGTCGTTGAGGAAGACGTGGTACTTGCCGTCGATCTTGTCGACGACGAGGTCCGGGATGATGTAGTTGTCGTCGCCGCTGCTGTACTTGAGGCCCGGCTTGGGGTCGAGCTTCTGGATCTCGTCGGCGGCGCGCTGGACGTCGGAGGGGCTGATGCCGAAGCGCTTGGAGATCTCGCTCCAGCGGTGGTTGATCAGCTCATCGAAGCAGTCGCGGACGAGGCGGAAGGGGACGGACTGCTCGAGGCCCGCCTCGCGGAGCTGGAGCATGAGGCACTCGCGCAGGTCGCGCGCGGCGACGCCCGGCGGGTCGAGTGACTGGACGGTGCGCAGCATCTCGTCCGCCTCGGCGGCGGTGAAGGGCTGCAGGTCGTCCTCGCGGCCGGCGCGCTCGGCGGCTTCCTCGAGCATCTGGTTCGCGGACTCCACGATCTCCGGGAGGCCGCAGGCGAGGTAGCCGTCCTCGTTCACGTTCCCCACGAACTCCTCGGCGAGGAAGAGCTGGCGCGGGGGGAGGTCGAGGAGGTTGAGCTGGTCGCGGAGGTGGTCGCTCAGGTCGCGCGTGTCGACGGTGACCGGCTCGTAGTACTCGCGCTCCTCGTGCTCCTCGCGGCGGCCGCCGGCGTCGAAGCCGTCGAGGAGGATCTCCTCCCAGTCGATCTCGTCGTTCGCCTTCTCGGGCTCCTGGTCGGTGGCCGCCTCCACGTCGGTGTCGGTGGCGCCCTCCTCCTCCTCCTCTTCCTCCTCGGGCTCGACCATCTCGAGGAAGGGGTTGTTGAGGAGCTCCTGCTTGAGGTGCTGCTGCAGGTCGAGCAACGGCATGTACAGGAGGTCCATCGCCTGGTACAGGCGAGGGTTGATCTTGAGCTCCTGCTTGAGTGACGTGCTCTGCTGCAGTCCGGCTCTCATGCGGTGCGTTCCTCTCCTTCGTCAGCGAAGCGCGCGCGAAGGCGCGCTGTCAGCGTCGGTCCAAGATAGATGTCGGCGACCGTGTCGTCGAACACGAGCTCGCGCACCGTGCCCGACACCTTCACCTGGCCATCGAACATGATGTACGCCCGGTCCACGATGTCCAGCGTCTGTTCGACGTTGTGGTCCGAGATGAGCACCCCGATCCCGCGGTGCCGGAGGCCGGCGACGATGGTCTGGATGTCGTGCACCGCGATCGGGTCGACCCCGGCGAACGGCTCGTCCAGCATCATGAACTTCGGCTGGGTGACGAGCGCCCGCGTGATCTCGAGGCGCCGCCGCTCGCCACCGGAGAGGGCGTATGCCTTGCTCTTGCGCAGGTGCTTGATGCCCAGCTCGTCCAGCAATGTCTCCAGCCGCTGCTTCCGCTCCTCGGCGGACAGGGGCATGGTCTCCAGGATGGCGAGCAGGTTCTCCTCGACGGACAGCTTGCGGAAGACCGACGGCTCCTGGGAGAGGTAGCCGATCCCCTGGCGCGCGCGCCGGTACATCGGCATGGTCGTGATGTCCTGCCCGTCGAGGGAGATCCGCCCCTGGAGCGGCTGGATGAGGCCGACGATCATGTAGAAGGTCGTCGTCTTCCCCGCGCCATTCGGGCCCAGCAGTCCCACGATCTCCCCCTGTTGCAAGCTCAGGGCCACGTCGTTCACCACCCGGCGACGGCGGTATTGCTTGACGAGTCCGTCCGCCTTCAGGATGCTCCCGGCGGGGGCCCGGTGTGCGCCGCGATCGGGCTCGGCCCCCGCCGACACATGCTCCCCCGTGGCCCGGATCGCCTCGGCCACCTCGTGCCGCGCGGCGCGGACCTCCGCCCAAAGCCGGTCCCCCACCCGCAGCATCGCGTCGGGCCCGAGGATCCCCTCCTCGGGGGTCACCACGAGCCCCTCGGCGGCCAGGCGGGGGAAGACCGACTCCGCGAGGTGCTTCCGGACTTCGTCGAGGCTGAGGCGCCCCGCCTCGCGCTCGGCGTCGCGCCCGGTGGCCCGCAGGCTGGCGAGGTAATCGTCACGGTAGACGATGGCCACGTCGTTGACGCGCGCGGAGGCGTCGTCACCGGCCACGCTCAGGAGGGCGTGCAGGGCGAGCACCACGGAGCGGTCGCCGCGGGCGGCCTGCTCCAGGATCGGCTGGATCGATTCCGGGACGGTCATGGTCTCGTGTCGGAGGGCGCGCCTGGCCTGCGCGGGCGCGCCGCGGCCGAGTCGGATGGCTGCTGCGGCTCGAGGTACACTCCGTGGCTCTCTCCCGCCACGGTCACCTGCTGCACCTTGCCGTTGTCGAAGCTCACGGTGATGGCCTTCCCCGTGACGTAGTTGATCGCCGGCTGCTTCACCGCCGAGTCGCGCGGGGCCAGGTGATAGAACGACTTCGCCCCGCCGGTGGCGACGAGCTGGCGGATGGTGGGGGAGCCCGCCGTGTCCGCCGGGGTGCCCGGGCCCCGTGCGGGGAGGGTGTCGAAGTGCGCGACGATCGTGTCCCCCTGGAGCCAGTCGCGCTCCCTCGTGAACACGCGCGCGGAGTCCGGCGTCCCTTCGGCGCGGGCGTTGCGCAGGGCGGTCATCCGCCGCACCCGCTGGCGCGGCATCACCACGTCGATCGAGTCGGCGGTGACGTCCTGCGTGGGGGAGATGGCGTGGGCCCGTCCCTTCCCCCAGGCCACCGCCCGCTCCAACAGCTCGTCCTGGACCCGCAGGTCGATCGTGTCGGAGGTGAGGCGCATGTCCTTGCTGTTCGCCTCGGCGTTGCCCATGGAGAGCACGCGCGTGACCTGCCGGTTGCGCGACCAGGCGTGGATGAGGGTCCCCGTGAGGCGATAGGGATCCTCGGTGTCCTTGCGGCCGTCGAGCGCGGGGTGCCCGATGAGCTGCATCGTCTCCCGCGCGCTGTTGAGGAAGGCGGAGTCGGAGTTGGCGGTGAGGTCCGGCCGGGTGATGACCACCTGGCCCCCCGCGTACACCAGGGAGTCCCCGCGCATGAACAGCGTGTTGGCGGTGACCTCGGTGGGGGGCTGCTTGCGTCCAGGTGCGCTCTTCTCCACCAGGTTGAGCGTGGGGCGGGCGAACGCCGACATCTCCGGCACCGCGCGCACGCGCGGCACGGCGCGCCGGTACTCCGCCTGCGGGCCCCGCATGGTGGAGCCGTTCGCCATTCGGGCGTTCACGTTGCCGGCGGCGACGACGCGCTCGTCGACCTGGAAGTACGTGAGGTAGTCCGAGGTGACGTGCATGCGGGGCTCGTCGTACTGCACGTTGGTGACGAGGTACACACGCCCCTCATCGCCGTAGATCTCCGCGCTGTCGGACTTGAGGGTGATCTGGCCGCAGGTGATGTGGACGCCGCCGCCCAGGAAGGTGTTGTACTTCTGGGACGGCAGCTGGATGGTGAGCTGCCGGGTGGCGGGGGTGTTCACGAACACGATCTCGCACGACCGGCGTCCCCCGCCCTGCGCGCCGGCGGCGGCGGGGAGGGCGAGGAGGAGGGCCGGGAGGAGCAGCCGTCGCATGGGGATCACTGGCCGGGGAGCACGACGGTGCCGCCCTTCCCGCTCGCCCCGCTCAGCACCTGGAAGCGCTGGAGGTTGGGGTCGGAGCGGAAGCCCACGCCGCGCTGCTCCCGTTCCCCCTCGCTGAGCACGAACGCCGAGTCGCTGGAGACCTCGTTGCGGGCCTGGTCGAACCTGATCTGCTGGGTCGTGAGCTTGCGGCCATCGGTGGTGATGATCACCACGTCGCCCCATCCCTCGAGGACGCCGTTGCGGATGTCGTAGCGCCCGCGCTTGCCGCTGAGGGTGCCGTTCGGCGCGCCGGTGGCGGTGTTGAAGTTCGCCTTCACCACGCGGAACTCGAAGCGGGAGTTGTCGTCGAACACGTAGGCCGTGTCGGCGAGCAGCTCACCGCGCTGCACGCCGCGGTCCACCAGGAGGGTGCGGACGTTCAGCATCACCTGGTCGGCGCTGTCGGCGGTGGTGCCCGCCTTGATCGGGGGCGCCTTGGTCTTCCTGCAGGCGGAGGCTCCCGCCAGGGCGACCGTGGCCACCGCGAGCAGCAGGAGGCGCCGGCGGGCGCGCAAGGCGCTCATGCGACGCGCGCCCGCATCAGGTCGTGCAGGTGCACGACGCCCACCAGCCGTTCCCCCTCATCCACCACCGGCATCGCCATGATTCCGTGCGTCTCCATGCGATAGACCACTGCGCTCGCCAGCTCGTTGGCGCGCGCCACCTTGGGCGCGCGGTTCATCACCTCGGACACGGGGATCGCCAGGACGTCCGCCACGCGCTCCATGAGCCGCGTGAGGTCCCCCGCCGTCACCACGCCCTCCACCCGCCCCTCGGGCGTGACGACGATGGCCAGCCCGCGCAGCTCCGCGATGCAGACGATCGCCTCGCGCATCCGCGAGTCCCGCGACACGACCGGGAGCCGGTCGGTGACCATCAC
>DASWVQ010000007.1:0-19318 GCA_036401195.1 Gemmatimonadaceae bacterium | reverse complement strand
CGGGCGAAGTCCCAGAGCAGCTCGATCCGGGTCGAGGAGGTGTTCACGTGCTGCCCCCCGGGGCCGCCGGCGCGGGAGGCGCGGTACTCCAGCTCCGCGCGGGGGATCACGAGCTGTGCGTTCACTGGCAGGACATTGTCGTCGTAGGGCAGCGTCACTGGACTCCGTTGCGTTCCGCGCCCTCCCGTCGGTGCACCCGGACCGCCGCCACCCGCCGCCGGTCCATCGCCACCACCTCCAGCTCACCGCCGGGGAAGGGGGCGCGATCACCCACCCGGGGCAGCCGCCCGATCTTCGCAAAGGTGAAGCCGCCCAGGGTGCTCCAGTCCCCCTCCGGCACCAGCAACCGGTAGTCCGAGCGCGCGTCCACGATCGAGAGCGACCCGGCCAGCTCCAGCACCCCGTCGGTCTCCAGCGCCTCGCGGGCGGCCACGTCGTACTCGTCGTTGATGTCGCCGATCACCTCCTCCACGAGGTCCTCGAGGGTGAGGATCCCCGACGTCCCCCCGTACTCGTCGATCACCACCGCCATGTGCGCGCGGGTGCGGCGCAGGTCCTCCAGCACCCGCTCCGCCGGCCGCATGTCGGGGACGTAGAGCGCCTCGCGCACGAACTGCCGCAGCTCGAAGGGCTCGTCGCCGTCGTAGAGCCAGAGGTCCTTCGCCAGGAACACCCCCACCACGTCGTCCAGGGTGTCCTCGTACACCGGGTAGCGCGAGTAGCGCTCCCGGCGCAGCACGTCCCACACCTGCTCCGTGGAGGCGTCGAGCGGGATCGCCACCACGTCGGGGCGGGGGCGCATCACGTCGCGCGCCCGCTTCGCGTGGAAGTCGAAGACCCCGGCCAGCATGGCGCTGTCCGACTCGTCCAGCTTGCCGTGCGCGCGCGCCTGCATCACCAGCAGCCGCAGCTCCTCGGGGGAGTGCACGTGCGCCGACTCCGACGCGGGCTCGATCCCGAACAGCCCGAGCAGCCGGCTGGCGGCGCCGTTGAGCACCACGATCCCCGGCTTGGCCAGGATCGAGAACCAGATCAGCGGGCGCGCCACCCAGATGCTCACCCGCTCCGGCATCACGAGGGCGAGCGACTTCGGCGCCAGCTCCCCGAGCACGATGTGCAGGAAGGTGATGATCGCGAAGGCCACCGCGATCCCCGCGGCGGTGTGCGCCGCCCCGGCCGGGACCTGCACTCCCACCTTCGCCAGCAGCACGTCCACCAGCGCCGCCAGCGCCGGCTCCCCGATCCACCCCAGCGCCAGCGAGGCGAGGGTGATCCCCAGCTGGGTCGCCGAGATGTAGCGGTCCAGGTGGTGGAGGGCCTCCTCCACCACCTTCGCCCCCCGCACCCCCTCCGCCGCCATCTGCTCGATCCTGCTCCGCCGCACCGCGACCAGCGCGAACTCCGCGGCCACGAAGAAGGCGTTGGCGAAGACGAGGAGGAGCACCGCCCCGAGCCGGAGGGAGATCCCCCCCAGCGTCAGTTCATGCGGCATGGGGCCTCGCTTCCTGTAACAGCCGCCCTGCCCGATCGTCCATTCGGGGACCTATCGCAGAATGCCAGACTTCCTCCCTCGGGTTGTTTCTGGCGGTTTGCAAGACCTGCCCCTCCTGCGTGCGCATCTCCGCCGCCACCGATCAAACCGGACTCAAGCTCATCCTCGACCCCCCGCGCCTCCTGCGGTGGGTCTACGTGGGCCGCTTTTCCGTGGCCACGGCGATCTTCATCGCCGCCGCCGTGGTGTGGAGCGCCGACCGCCAGTCCGAGGGGCTGCCGATCGTGGCCATCGCCTTTGCCGCCACGACCTTCTGGACCCTCGGGTCGTTCTGGTTTTCGGAAATATACCGCCGCGCCGTCTCGCCCACCTTCGCCTACCTCCAGTCGGTCTTCGACCTGCTGCTGGTCACCGTGGTGGTGCACCTCACCGGGGGGGGCGCCTCGCAATTCGCGGCCCTCTACATCCTCGTCATCGCCGTCGCCTCCCTCCTCCTCCCCGCGGGGGGTGGGCTGCTCGTCGCCGCGCTGGGGAACGTCCTCTACTTCGGCGACGCCGTCTGGCTCGCCCCCGATCCCAGCATCGCCGTGTGGCTCCAGCTGGGGGTCTTCGCCTGCGTCGCCCTCGGCAGCGCCTTCCTCGCCGCCAAGCTTCAGGAGGCGGGAATGGGCAAGGAGGAGCTGGCCGCGGAGCTCACCCGCGCGAAGCTCCAGGCGAGCGACATCCTGCACAACATCCGCAGCGGCGTCGTCACCATCGACGAGCAGGGCACCCTCCTCTACGCCAATCCCACCGCCGCGCAGCTCCTCGGCCTCCCCCTGGAGACGCTGCTCGAGAAGCCGGTGCTCGAGCCCCTCGCCGCCGTGGCGCCCACCATCGCCGACGCGCTCTATCGCTCCGTGCGCGACCGCGTGCGCACCAACCGCGGCGAGGGGTGGATCACCACCGGGGGGCGGCACCTCCAGGTGGGGGTCACCACCACCTACGTGGAAGGCGACGCGCGCAAGGTGCCGCGCACCGCGACCGCCATCTTCCAGGACATCTCCGACCAGAAGCGCCTCGAGACCCTGCGCCTGCGCGCCGAGCGCCTGGAGGGGATCGCCGAGCTCTCGGCGTCGCTCGCGCACGAGATCAAGAACCCCCTCGCCGGGATCCGCAGCGCGGTGGAGCAGCTCTCGCGCATGGCCGACGCGGGCGACGACGAGCGGGTCCTCACCTCGCTCGTGATCCGCGAGAGCGACCGCCTCTCGCGCCTCCTCTCCGAGTTCCTCGACTTCGCCCGCGTCCGCGTGACGCGGCTCGAGCCGGTGGACCTCGTCCAGGTCGCGGAGGACGCGATCGCCCTCGTGGCGGCGCATCCCGATCGCGCGGCGGGGGTGTCGGTCGCCTGCGTCGCCCCCGAGCGGCCGGTGATCGTGTCCGGCGACGACGACCTGCTCCACCGCGCCACCTTCAACCTGCTGCTCAACGCGGTGCAGGCCACCCCCGCGGGCGGCGTGGTGCGCATCGAGGTGCTCACCGAGTCGCAGGAACCGCTCCCCCCCGTGCCCGGCGCGGAGGATGGCGTCGTCGCCCTGCGCGTGAGCGACACCGGCGCCGGCGTCGATCCCGACGCGCGCGACCGGCTCTTCGATCCCTTCTTCACCACGAAGCCCGGCGGCAGCGGCCTCGGGCTCGCCGTCGTGCAGCGCGCCGTGGAGGCGCACCGCGGCTTCGTCCTCCTCGACAGCAGCACCGAGGGCGGCGGCACCCGCTTCACCATCGTCCTTCCGCGGGCGGCCGATGCCCTGGCCCTGGCATCCCCCGCCGCCACGCTTCCCGTCAATTCCGGAGCATTCTCGTGAGCGCACGCGACGAGGCCAGGCCCAAGGTCCTGGTGGTGGATGACGAGTCGGGGATCCTCGACTCGCTCCGCATCCTCCTTCGCAACGAAGGGTTCACCCCGTACACCGCCCTCGGCGGCAAGGCCGGCCTCGACCTCCTCGGCGAGGTGGGCCCCGACATCGTCCTCAGCGACGTGCGCATGCCCGTGGTCACGGGGCTCGAGGTGCTCGCCGCCGCCCGGCAGCGCGATCCCGACATCCCGGTCATCCTCATGACCGCGCAGGCCACGCTCCAGTCGGCGATGCAGGCGGTGAACGATGGCGCCTTCTACTACATCCAGAAGCCCTTCCGCAACGACGAGCTGGTGGCGATCCTCCGCCGCGCCGCGGAGCACCGCAACCTCCGCGTGGAGAACCGCTCGCTCAAGCAGGAGATCAAGCGCCGCGACCGCTCCACCGAGAGCCGCCCGGTGGGGAACAGCAAGTCCTGGATCGACGTGCTGCGCCTCGCCGAGACGGTCGCCCCCACCGAGTCCACGGTGCTCATCCAGGGGGAATCGGGGACCGGTAAGGAAGTGATCGCGCGCTACATCCACGAGCTGTCGCAGCGCGAGGCGGGCCCCTTCCTCTCGATCAACTGCGGCGCGCTCCCCGAGTCGCTGCTCGAGTCGGAACTCTTCGGCCACGTGAAGGGGTCCTTCACCGGCGCCGTGAAGGACAAGAGCGGCCTGTTCACCGCCGCCGCGAAGGGCACCTTCTTCCTCGACGAGATCGGCGAGACTACGCCGGCCACGCAGGTGAAGCTCCTGCGCGTGCTCCAGCACCGCGAGGTCATCCCCGTGGGCGCCACCGAGGCGCTGCCGATCGACACGCGCCTCCTCGCCGCCACCAACCGCGACCTCGAGGAGGAGATCAAGCGCGGCGGCTTCCGCAGCGACCTGTATTACCGCCTGAACGTGATCGCGGTGCACCTCCCCCCGCTGCGCCAGCGGCGCGACGACATCCCCATCCTCGCCGAGCACTTCCTCCACCGCACCGCGCAGCAGCGGGGCGGCGACCCGAAGCAGCTCTCCCCCGGTGCCCTCG
Organism: Gemmatimonadaceae bacterium; assembly: GCA_036401195.1. Lineage (GTDB taxonomy): Bacteria > Gemmatimonadota > Gemmatimonadetes > Gemmatimonadales > Gemmatimonadaceae > JACDHQ01. The sequence goes on along the minus strand of DASWVQ010000007.1, from coordinate 14,917 downwards.
AGGCGCTCCAGGAGTACGCCTGGCCCGGCAACGTGCGCGAGCTGGAGAACGCCCTCGAGCGCGCCGTCATCCTCACCCCCACCGACGTGATCGGCGTGGAGTCGCTGCCGGAGCGCGTCACCGAGCGCAAGTCGGAGCCCCTCGTCGCCGAGCGCACCCCGGTGAACCCCACCCTCGAGTCCATCGAGCGCGCGTACATCCTGTGGGTGCTCCAGAGCGAGAGCGGGAACAAGACGCGGGCGGCGGAGGTGCTCGGGATCGATCCCTCCACGCTGTACCGCAAGCTGTCGCGCTACGGGCTCGAGGCGTGACGCTCCAGCGCCGCGCGACGCTCCTGACCGGGGCGGTGGTCTTCGCCGTCCTGTACCTCGTCGCCCGCCCCCTAGCGGTGGGCGCGGTGCAGGACGACGGCATCTACATGGTGCTCGCGCGCGCGCTCGCCACCGGCGAGGGCTATCGCTACATCCACCTCCCCGGCATGCCGCACGCCACGCACTACCCGCCGGGGTACCCCGCGCTGCTGGCGATCCTCTGGCGGCTCTGGCCGAGCTTCCCGGAGAACGTGGCCCTCTTCCAGCTCGCGAACGTGCTCTGCGCCGCGGTGGCCGCCGGAGTGCTGGTGTCGCTCGCGACCCGCGCCGGCCTCTCGGTGCGCGCCGGCGTGGCGGTGGCGCTGGCCGGCTCCCTCATGCTCCCCGCGCTCGTGGTGGTGAGCCCGCTCATGTCCGAGCCCCTCTGGCTCGCCATCACCCTCCCCCTGCTCCTCGCCGCCGACCGGTGGCTGGCGGAGGGCACGCCTGGCGAGCTGGCGACCGCCGCCCTGCTCGGCGCGTGGACGGCCGCGTCGGCGCTCGTCCGCACGCAGTCGGTGGTGATCCTCGCGGTGCTCGTGCTCCTCCTCGCGTCGCGCCGCCGCTGGCGCGACGCGGTCGCCGCGGGCGCGGCGGGCACGATCCTCCTCCTCCCCTGGTACGTGTGGGTGCGCGCCCATCGCAGCGAGCTCCCCCCGATGCTCGAGGGGAAGTACGGCTCCTACGCCGCCTGGCTGGTGGACGGCTGGGCCGCCGCGGGGCCCGCCCTCTTCGCGGTGAGCGCGCGCCGCAACCTCGGCGACATCGTCTCGCTGCTCGGCTGGGTCACCGCGCCCCCGGGGGCGCCCGGCGTCGTGATCGCGCTGCTGTCGGCGGCGGTCGTCGCGCTGCTGCTCTGGGGGTCGCTGGCCCTCTGGCGGCGGATGCCCGTGCTCGTGGCCTTCACCTGGCTGTACCTCGCCATCGTCGTGGTGTGGCCCTTCCCCCCGCACCGGTTCCTCTGGAGCGTCTGGCCCCTGCTCGTCCTGCTCGTGGCGGCGGGGGCACGCGCCGCGGCCGCGGTGCTCGCCCCGCAGGGTCGCCGCCCGCTGCGCCTCGCCGCCGCGGGCCTCGCGCTGCTGGTCGTCGCGGGCGCCGCGATCCACACCGCGCAGGCGTACCGCCGGCGGACCTTCGAGACCTACCAGGCCACGGGGCTCTACCGCCTCCAGTCCGCGGTGCGCTGGGTGGCCGAGCACACCCCCCCGGGCGCGCTCGTCGCCTCCGACGACGAGACCGCGGTGTTCCTTTACACGGGGCGGCGCGCCGTCCCCACCGACGCCTTCCTCGCCGTCACGCGCATGACCGAGGGCGACGCCGCCGTGCCCTCGGCGCTCCCCCGCATCGTCGCCACCTACCAGCCGGCCTTCGTCGTCGCGGGCTGGCGTCGTACCATTCGGGCCGCCGATGCCCTCGCGGCCGCACGTCCCCCCACGCTCGTCCGGGTCTCCACCCTCTCGCCCGGGGTCGCGTACGCGCGGATCCCCTGAGCCACATTCCCCGACCCATGGCCGTGTCCCCCACGCATCCCTCCGCGCCCGCGTCGCCCCCGCCACCCGCGCCCGCGCCACAGCCCACCGGGCGCCGTCGCCTCGACGGCCTGCTCGGCGGCAACGCGCCGCGCGCCCGCGGGAAGACCCCGCTCCCGGTGGAGGAACTCCGCCTGTCGGTGCTCATCCCGGTGTACAACGAGCGTGACACCGTGCGGGAGATCGTCGCGCGCGTGCGCTCCGTGCCGGTGGCGATGGAGGTGATCTGCGTGAACGACCGCTCCACCGACGGCACCGGGGCGGTGCTCGACGCGCTGCTCGCGGAGGGGCAGGTGGACCGCGTGATCCATCACGAGGTGAACCGCGGCAAGGGGGCGGCGATCCGCACCGCGCTCGCCGCCTCCACCGGCAACGTGGTGATCGTGCAGGACGCCGACCTCGAATACGATCCCGGCGACTGGCCCACCCTGCTCGGGCCCATCGTCGACGGCCTCGCCGACGCCGTCTTCGGCTCGCGCTTCCTCGGCGGGCCGCACCGCGTGCTCTTCTTCTGGCACTCCGTGGGCAACAAGCTGCTGACGACCTTCAGCAACATGCTCACGAACCTCAACCTCACGGACATGGAGACCTGCTACAAGGCGATCCGTGGGGACCTCGCGCGCTCGCTGCTGCCGCGGCTCACCGCCGACCGCTTCGGCTTCGAGCCGGAGATCACGGCGCGGCTGGCGCGCGTGAATGCCCGCATCTACGAGGTGCCGATCTCCTACAGCGGCCGCACCTACGCCGAGGGGAAGAAGATCAGCTGGCGCGACGGCATCGCCGCCTTCTGGCACATCCTGCGCTTCAACCTGCTCACCAGGTGAACCACCCCCGGTCCGACGCGGTGGCCCCGGCGGTCCTCGTGGCCGTCGCGCTCCTCGCGGGGGTCCTCGCGATGACGCCGTGGATGGTGGGCGGGCTGTACGACGACGGCATGTACGTCGTACTGGCCCGCTCCCTCGCGACCGGGGAAGGGTATCGCTACCTGAACATCCCCGGGGCGCCGCGCGCCACGCACTTTCCCCCGGGCTACCCGGCCTTCCTCGCCCTGCTCTGGCAGTTCTGGCCCTCGTTCCCCGCGAACGTGGCGCTGTTCAAGCTCGCCAACGCGGTGCTGATGGCGCTCGCGGCCCTCGGCAGCTGGGAGCTGGGGCGCCGCGCCCTGCGGCTCGGGGCGTGGCCTGCCGCGGCGGTCGCGGCGGTCTTCACCATCTCCATCCCCGTGCTCATCCTCAGCAGCGCGGTGATGTCGGAGATGCTCTTCCTCGCGCTCCTGGTGCCCGCGATCCTCCTCGCCGGCCGCGTCGTGGACGACGGCGGGTGGCGCGCCGCCGTCTGGGCCGGGCTGCTCACCGGCGCGGTGATGCTCGTGCGCTCGGTGGGCATCGCCCTCGTTCCCGCCGCCCTCCTCGCCCTCGCCTCGCGGCGGCGGTGGCGCGAGGCCGGGGTGTACCTCTCCGCGGTGGTGCTGCTCGTGGGCCCCTGGCAAGCCTGGGTCGCGGCGAACGACTGGCGCATCCCCGCCGCGATCGCGCCGTCGTACGGCGCCTATGCGGGGTGGATCGCGGAGGCGGTCTCCGGCGAGGGCGCGGCGTTCGTGCGCGGCGTGCTCGCGCGCAATCTGGCCGGCCTCGGGCGGATCGCCCGCGCCATTCTCTCCCCCGTGCCCGTCGGCGTGGCCGCCTGGGTGTTCGTGGCCGGCGTCGCGGCGCTGTTCGTCGGGGGGCTCTGGCGGCTGCGCCACCGCGCGCCGGTGCTCGCGCTGTTCGTCGTCCTCTATCTCGCCCTCATCGTGGCCTGGCCCTATGGGCCCGACCGCTTCGTGTTCGCCATCTGGCCGCTCGTGGGACTCGTCCTCGCCGCCGGTGCCGCCCAGGCGTGGGACTGGCGGGAGCGGCCGGCGACGCGTGTCCCCGCGGCGCTCCTCGCCGGCGTCGCCCTCGCCACCGTCGTGGCGCACACCACCTACGGCGTGCGCGGCGCGCGGGGCCACTACTGGGATGCCGCGCAGCGCGCGGGCCACCGGCGCGCCCTGCCCCTCGTGGCCTGGGCGACCGACCACGCCCCGCCGCGCGCGGTGCTGAGCGTGGAGGCGGATCCCCTCGTGTACCTCTACAGCGGCCGCCGCGCGGTGCCCCAGGTGCAGTGGCGCGTGGGCGAGTACCTGCGGCGGCGCGAGGGCGTGGAGACCGCCGGCGACATGGAGGCGATCTTCCGAACCTTTTCCCCGGACTTCCTGCTCGTGCGCGACATCGGCAGCAACACGCAGGTGGCGGCGCTGGCCTTCATCCAGCGCCATCCCACCGCGCTCCAGCAGGTGGGCACCCTCCCCGACGGGGGCGCCGTCTTCCGCGTGCGTCCCCAGGTGGCCGCGCCATGAACGTGCCCTCCTGGGTGCGACGTCCCGGCCTCGCGGCCGCCACCGTCGTGGGTGTCGCCCTGCTCGTGGGGCTCGCCTCGATGACGCCATGGCTCATCGGCAGCTACTACGACGACGGCACCTACACGATGCTCGCGAAGTCCATCGTGACGGGGCACGGCTACCGCTACCTCAACCTCCCCGGCGCGCCCGTCGCGACGCACTATCCCCCGGGCTACCCGCTCTTCCTCGCGGCGCTCTGGTCGCTCTGGCCGGAGTTCCCCGCGAACACCGCCCTCTTCAAGCTGGCGAACGCGGTGCTCCTCGCCGCCGTCGCCCTCGCGGTGTACCTGCTCTGCCGGCGCACCCTCGGCTGGCGCCCCTGGGCCGCCGCCGCCGTGGCCATCGTGGGCACCCTCACCCCGGCGATGCTGGTGCTCTCCTCCGCGCTCATGTCGGAGATGCTGTTCCTCACGATGCTCATCCCCGGGCTCGTGCTCGCCGAGCGACTGGTGCGCGAGCGGGGAAGCTGGCGGGAACCCCTGGTGCTGGGGGTGCTGATGGGCGCCACGCTCATGGTGCGCTCCATCGGGCTCCCCGCGGTGGGCGCGGTGCTCCTCCTCCTCGCCCTGCATCGCCGCTGGCGCGACGCCGCGATCGTGGGCGTGTCGGTCGCCGCCTTCATGCTCCCCTGGGCGATCTGGACGCGCACCTACGACGCGCTGCTCCCGGCCCCCCTCTTCTCCAGCTACGGCTCCTATGGCGTGTGGGTGAAGCAGGGATTCGGGGACCGGGGGAGCGGCTTCCTCCTCGAGGTCGTGCGCGTGAACCTCAGGGCGCACGCGATGTACTTCGGCGACCACTTCATGCTGGTCCCGGGGAAGCTCTCCAGCCAGCTCGCCTTCGCCGGCTTCCTCGTCGCCCTGCTCGCCGGCGCCTGGTGGCTCCGCCGCCGCCTCCCGGTGACGCTGCTCTTCATCGGCGGCTACTCGGCGATGCTGCTGCTCTGGGCCTTCCAGCCCGATCGATTCTACTACGCGATGGACCCCTTCTACGTGATCGTGCTCGTGGGCGCGGCGCTCGCCGCCATCGCCCTCTGGCGCGACCCGCGACGCGCGCGCCGGGCCACCGGGGGGGCGCTCGGCGTCGTGCTGGTGCTGCTCGCGGCGGGCTTCGTGCGCGACACCGCCTCGGGGCTCTCGCATCGCCGCTGGGAGCGGGTGCAGCGCGAGCGCCACGAGTCGCTCGCCGACGTGATCGGCTGGGTGACCACCCACACCCCCCGCGATGCGGTGATCGCCGTGGAGGCCGACCCCATGCTCTATCTCTACACCGGCCGCACCACCGTCCCGCTGATCACCATGCGCGCCTCGTACTACGTGGAGCTGCCGAAGTACGACTCCCCCCTCCTCTACGGCGACACGCGGTACGTGATCCAGCACTACCGGCCCGACTTCGTGGTGATGCGCGGGTCGCTCACCGAGCCGGGGTCGGTGGTGGTGCGGAGCTTCAGCGACCTCCCCCTCCGCGTGCACCCGCGGGCCCGCTTCGGCGGGAACGGGGCGGTCGTCGAGCTGGAGTGGCTCGACGCGCGTCCGGCGTCGGGGTCCGTGGGGGCCCATGGGTCCTCAGGGGGCGGCGCCGGAACAGGATCGCCGGCATCGGGCGGGTAGGGCTTTTCCCCGACGCAGGTTGCAAGGAATGCTGCAATTCGCCGCGTCCGGAGCGACGACCCGGGGTGCGGAGCAGTACCGCAAGTCGTTGTCGCGCAACGTCCTACAGGCAGTGTCCGGCATGTGGCCCGGGCGTTGCCTTCTTCGGGGCCCGAATGGCTGGTCCCTCCCGCTTCACCCCCCCCCCGCCTTTAGGAGGCGAAATGCTGCAGAACCGCAAGGGCTTCACCCTCATCGAGCTCCTCATCGTGGTCGTCATCATCGGCATCCTGGCCGCGATCGCGATCCCGAAGTTCGCGAACACGAAGGAGAAGGCGTACGTCGCCTCGATGAAGTCCGACCTGAAGAACCTCTCCACCGCGGAAGAGGGCTACTTCGCTGACTCGCTCTTCTACATCGGCGACGGGTCGACCTCGATCACCCAGACGGCGCCGCTGACGAACGCCGCTGGCACCACGATCTTCGCGCCGTCCGCCGGCGTGACCGTCGTCGCGACCGCCGTCGCTCCGTCGGCCGGTACGCAGGCTGGCTGGCAGGCCTCGGCCACCCACTCGGCGACCAACGTCAGCTGCGACATCTTCGTGAACGCCACCTCGCTCGGCGCCGCGAAGAACGAAGGCGAGCCGGCCTGCCAGTAAGGCACTCCGGTCTGGTCTTGGCGGCGGGGGAGACGCGAGTCTCCCCCGCCGTTTTTTTGTCCCCCCTCTCTGGGGGAGCGCTGGCAGGGCCAGGCCATGAGGACCGATACTGCCGCGCACGGAAACGCACTGATCGCGGCTGCGCTGCGAGCACGGAACGCACGGAGCGTCCCTTCCGCCCGCCTGGACCGAAACGCCGGTCCGTGAGTGAGTGGTTGTAGGTTCGTACCGCCTCACTGCTCTTCATGTGCCGAGGAGCCCACCATCTTCTTCTCAGGGCCGCGGCGAGGGGCGCCATCGTCCCACGCGGAGCATCCCGTGCGTTTCCGTGTTGCGGCGCAGCCGCATCTGTGCGTTTCCGTGCCCGGCAGTATCGGTCCCAGTGGCCCATCCTGCGCCGCCGGCGCGTCCTCCCGCCGACGCTCCATGACGATGCCCGCGCGCGATCGTCCTCAGGGTGCGATCGCATGACAGCGCCCTCCCTTCCGCCCACGACTGCCGCGCCGCGCCCTCCGCGCGGCGATTCGCGCGTGGGGGGCGGTGCCGCGCGGCCGTCCACCCTGAGCGCGGAGCTGCTCGCTTCGCTCGCCGTCCTCGCGGTGGTGGCGCTCTTCCTGGTGGTGGCGAGCGTCGTCTTCGTCACCGCGGTGGTCGAGGATCCCACGCACGCCGCCATCTGGCTCACCATCCTCGTGGCAGTGGACGTGATCGTGCTGGTGGGGTTCACCGCCTCGATGGTGCGCCGCCTGGTGCTCCAGCCGCTGCGCGGGGTGGTCGCCACCGCGGAGGCGATCGCCGGCGGCGACCTGCGCTCGCGCGCCGAGGCCACCGGCCCCCTCGAGTTCCACACCCTCGCCGCGAGCATGAACCGCATGACCGACCGGCTGCTCGAGGAGCGCGCGCAGCTCGTGCGCGCCGAGAAGCTCGCCGGGATCGGGCGGCTCGCCGCGGGGATCGCGCACGAGATCGGGAATCCGCTCGGGGCGATCCATGGCTACGCGCACCTGCTCGGCCGCGAGGTGGCCGACCGCCCCGCGGGGCACGACGCACTGGCGGGGCTCGAGCGCGAGGTGGAGCGCATCGACCGCATCGTCCGCAGCCTGCTCGACTACGCGCGCGATCGCCGGCTCACCCCCGTCGCAATCGACGCCGGTGCGGTGCTCGCCGGCGCCTGCGAGCTGCTCACCGCGCAGGGGGTGCTGCGTCGCATCCAGGTGCGCCTGGAGCGGGTGGGCGGGGGGGAGGCACGCGTCGTCTGCGACCGGCACGACCTGGAACAGCTCTTCGTGAACCTGCTGCTCAACGCCGCCGACGCCATGGAGCACGAGGGGCGGATCACCGCGCGCATCGAGCGGCTCGCCGCGGGGGCCCTGCGTGACGCGCGCGCCACACCGCGCGCGCGTCGTGACGATCCGCCCGGGGCGCCCCCCGCCGGCCCGCGCGACCCCGGTTCGCGCGAGCAGCGCTGGCTCGAGTCGCAGCCCGCGCGCGCCGACGTGGTGCAGGTGATCCTCGCCGACTCCGGCCCGGGGGTCCCCCCCGAGCTCACCGAGCGGATCTTCGACCCCTTCTTCACCACCAAGGAACCGGGGCAGGGGACGGGGCTGGGGCTCGCGATCGTGGCGCGCATCGTCGAGAATTGTGGGGGCACGATCGGCGTGCGCACCGCCCGTGAGGGGGGCGCCGCCTTCCACCTGCTCCTCCCCGCCGCCCCCGCCGGCGCGCCGGCGGCGGGCACCCCCGTGGTCTCCACCACCTCCGCATGAACATCCTCGTCGTCGACGACGAACTCGGGCTGCGCCACACCCTCTCGCTCATCCTCGCGGGCGAGGGACACCAGGTGCGTGCCGCCGAGGATGGCGCGAAGGCGCTGGCGATGCTCGACGCCGAAGAGGCCGACCTCGTGCTCTGCGACATCCGCATGCCGGGGATGGACGGGCTCACCTTCCTGGAGAAGTACCAGCAGCGCGGCGGGCGCGCGCTCGTGATCGTGATGAGCGCCTATGGCGACGACGAGGTGGCGCTCGACGCGATCCGCCGCGGCGCGCACGACTACATCGCGAAGCCCTTCCGCCCCGACCAGGTGATGCTCGTGGTGCGCAAGGCGATCGAGCGCGAGCGGCTGCACGCCCGCATCGCGCGGCTGGAGGAGGAGGTGGAGGCGCTGCGCGCCCCCTCGGGGATCGTGGGGCGCAGCCCGGCGCTCGCGGACGTGCTCGCGCTGGTGGCCAAGGCGGCGCCGCATCCCTCCACGGTGCTCGTCACCGGCGAGAGCGGCACGGGGAAGGAGCTGGTCGCGCGGGCGTTGCACCGGCAGTCGCCCCGCGCGGCGGGCCCGTTCGTGGCCATCAACTGCGGCGCGATCCCCGAGGCGCTGCTCGAGTCGGAGCTCTTCGGCCATGCCCGCGGCGCCTTCACCGGCGCGATCGCGGACCGTCGCGGGCTGTTCGAGGAAGCCGGCGGGGGCACCCTCTTCCTCGACGAGCTGGGGGAGCTCACGCCGTCGCTCCAGGTGAAGCTCCTGCGTGTGCTCCAGGAGGGTGAGGTGCGCCGCGTGGGCGACAACGCCTCGCGGCCGGTGGACGTGCGCCTCGTCGCCGCCACCTCGCGCGACCTGGAGGCCGACGTGGCCACCGGCCGCTTCCGCCCCGACCTGTACTACCGGGTGAACGTGGTGCACCTGCACCTCCCCCCGCTGCGCGAGCGCCGCGACGACATCCCCGAGCTGGTGCACCACTTCGTGTCGCTCTACGCGCGCCGCCTCGGCGTCCGGGTGACGCGGGTCTCCGCGCAGGCGATGCGGCACCTCATGGAGTACGGGTGGCCCGGGAACGTGCGCGAGCTGGAGAACGTCGTGGAGCGCGCGCTGGTGCTCGCGGAGGGGGACACGATCGAGGTGGAGCAGCTCCCCGCGCCGCTGCGCGCCCCCGCCGAGCATCCCACTCCGCAGCGCGACGACCTCGATCTCTCCGTGAAGCGCCAGGCCGAGGCGCTGGAGCGCTCGCTGATCCGCACCGCCCTGGAGCGCACCGGTGGCAACCGCTCGCGCGCCGCGAAGCTCCTCGAGCTCTCACATCGGGCGCTGTTGTACAAGATCCGGGAGTACGGCCTGGAGTGAGGGTGCGTGTCTGTCATGCCGAGGGAGCGCAGCGACCGAGGCACCTTCCCACCACGCGGTAGTGGCCAACGGGGTCCCGGCGCGCGCCCGCGGATCGTGCCCCCTCGGCGACGGGAGGATGCCCGCCGCGACGGTGTGATGATGGTTCCGGCGCCGATCGATCCCATCCTCCCGCCATGCGATCCGACGCCGGCCTCTCCCTCGTCGAGCTCCTCGTGGCGCTCGCGCTGCTCTCCGTCGGTGCCCTCGCCCTGGCGGGCAACAGCGCGGCGGCGGTGCGCGCCGCGCGCGAGGGTCGCGTCGCCCGAGATGAAGCAGCGGATGCGCGCGATCATCTGGAGCGCTCGGCCGCCGCCGCGTGCATTGGGGCGACCTCCGGTGATGTCCGGCTCGTCGAGTCCCCCATCCCGAAAGGCCGCTTCGCCGGGGCCCGCCTCTTCGCGGTGCGCACATGCTAGCGCCGCCCCGCGGGCGGATCCCCCCGCGAGCGTGCGCGGGCGTCGCCCTCCTGGAGATGCTCGTCTCCCTCACCCTCTTCGGGGTGGTGCTCACCGCCTTCGGCGGCCTCCTCGCCCGCCATGAGCCCGCCCACGCCACCCTCGACGCGCGACTCCTCGCCGTGGCGCAGCTCAGGGAAGGGGAGGGCGCCCTCGCCCACGACCTCCTCCCCCTCGCCCCTCGCGCGGGCGACATCGCGGCGGGCGAGGCGCGCGACTCGGCGATCGCCATCCGCGCGGTCGTGGCGACGGGCGTCGCCTGCGACACCGCCGGGCTCTCGATCGCCCTGCCACCCCCCGCCGGGGATCTCCTCGCCTCCCTGCACGCACGGCTCACCATGCCGCAGCGCTTCGACACCGCCTGGGCATGGGCGGAGGGGAGCGCGGGGCGGAGCTGGGTGCCCCTCCGGGTCGGTGCCGTCTCGAGCAGCACCACGCGCTGCGCCGCCGCTCCCGGTTCGTCGCCATGGCCCGACGGTCCACGGCTCGTCCTCGCGGTCACCGGCGTCGCCGCCCTTCCCCCGGGGCTCGCCCCGGGCACGCCGCTCCGCGTCACCCGGCGCGTGCGATGGTCGCTCTATCGCGCCAGCGACCGGCGGTGGTGGCTCGGCTTCCGGGAGCAGGCCGCCGGCTCGGGCGCCCTCGCCGCGGTGCAGCCCGTGGTGGGCCCGCTACGGGGCTATTCCGCCGATTCCACCCGCAGCGGCGCCGCATTCCTCTATTACGATGCCGCCGGCGCCCCCCTCCCCCCGGGGCTCGCCGACACGCGCGCCATCGCCCGCGTCCGGGTCGTGCTGCGTGCCGACAGCATGCCCGCGCGCGCCGCGCCCGGCGCCCCCCCGCTCCATGATTCCACCGTGATCGTCGTGGCTCCCCGCGGATGAGACGCCGGCGCACGGGGATCGCGCTCCTCATCGCCCTCCTCACCCTCGTCGCCCTCGCCGGCGCCGTGACCGCGTCCTTCTTCCCCGCCCGCGAGGGGCAGCGTATCGGCGAGCGCGCCGCGCGGCTCGAGCTGCTCGCGGGCGAGGCGGAGCTCGGGCTCTGGGTGGGGCTCCAGTCCCTCACCCCCGAGTTGCTCGCCGCGCACCGCGACCCCGGGGTGCTGCTCGACCGCGCCCTGGACGTCACCGCCGGCGGACGGCGCGTCCACCTCGCGATGCGGGCCACCCGCCTCCCGGGGGGCGCCGCGTGGCTGGCGAGCCGGGCGACCTTCCCCAGCGGAGGCGAGCAGCGGGGCAGGCACCTCGTCCTCGTCGAGCAGCGCCCCACCTTCCCCTCCTCGGCCGCCGTCGTCGCTCGCGTCGCCCCCGCCGCCGATCCCGACTTCATCCTCTCCGGCGCCGACGAACCGCCCCCGGGGTGGTCGGGGTGCGATCCCCCCCGCCCGGCGGGGGACGCGGTGCTCCTCACCCAGGCCGCCGACGCGTTCCGCCGCTTCGGCAACGACTCCCTCGCCTCCCTCCTCGGCCGCGCCGTCCCACCGGTGCCCGGGATCGTGGGCGGCGCACTCGTGGTGCTCCCATCCGGTGCCACCCTCGGTCCCGGCACCGGCTCCGGCGTGGTGATCGCCACCGGACCGGTCCACATCGCCGGGCCCCTCGACTTCGCCGGCGTCATCGTCGCCCTCGACTCCCTCACGGCGGCGCCGAACGTGAACCTCCACGGCCTCCTCCTCGCCGTCGGCCAGGCCCCCGCGCGCCTCGAGGGCCCCGGCGCGATCCGCCGCTCCGAGTGCGCCGTGCGCCGCGCCGAGGGCGCGCTGGCGCACATGACCGCCGGGCCGTGGAGCTGGGGGATCAGCTACTAGCCAGCGTGCTGGTGACGCGCATCACCACGTCACCTGAGACGACCCCCGGTAACGCGTTCTGTGACGCCGCCTTGTGACCTCCCCACGAGGCCGGTCGTATGTGCGGTAGATGTGACCGGTCGAGTGGTCACGTTGACCGCGCCAGGCACGCCGTCGGGCCTGGGCGGCAATATGGCGCGCATTGGCAGTCAGGCAGACCCTCCAGCCCCTCCTCGCGCGCCGGGCGCATCGCCGCAGCATTCGCGGCCGCTCGGCGACCCGGCAAAATCCATGGCACTCTTCGGTCGCAGCAAAATCACCGTCGGCCTCGACGTCGGATCGGGCCTCATCAAGGTCGCCGTCATCGATCACTCCAGGCGCGAGCCGGAGTTGGTGAAGGTCGCCGTCGCCCCCCTCATCGCCGACGCCATCGTCGAGGGCGAGGTGATGGACCCTGGCATCGTCACCGAGGCGATCCAGTCCGCGATGCTCGCCGCCGGCGTGAAGACCAGCAAGGTCGTCACTGCCGTGGGTGGCCGCGACGTGATCATCAAGAAGATCCAGATCGAGCGCGTGAAGGAGCAGCAGGCGCGCGAGCTGATGCGCTGGGAGGCGGAGCAGCACGTCCCCTTCGACATGGAGTCGGTGGAGCTGGACTTCCAGATCCTCGACCCCGACGACCAGGGGCTCGAGATGAGCGTCCTCCTCGTGGCCGCGAAGCGCGACCTCGTCGAGTCGAAGATGCGCATGCTCACCGACGCCGGCCTCGAGCCCGCGGTCGTGGACGTGGACGCCTTCGCCCTGCACAACGCCTTCGAGCTGAACTACCCCGACGCCCTCGACGGCGTGGTGGGGCTGGTGAACATCGGCCACGAAGTGACCAACATCAACGTGCTCGACGCGGGGGTCCCGATCCTCACCCGCGACATCTCCGTGGGCACCCGCCGCTTCCGCGAGGACCTGCAGCGCGAGCGCGGCCTCGGGTCGGAGCAGGCGGAGGAGCTGCTGCGCGGCTACGACCGCACCCCCGACCTCGCCGCCGTGGTCCAGTCCCGTGGCGAGGAGATCGCCATGGGGGTGGAGCGCGCCATCGCCTTCCTCGCCCAGGGCTCGCGCGGCGGCGGCCAGGTGCAGCGCCTCTACACCTCCGGCGGTGGCGCCCGCATCCCCGGCATGACCGACATGCTCGCGGGCCGGCTGCGCATCCCGGTGGAGGCGGCGAATCCCCTCGCCAACCTCCGCGTGCGTGACGGAGCGCTCGAATCGCTCGTCACCGACGAGGTCGCACCGCTCCTCATGCTCCCCATCGGCCTGGCGCTGCGCCAGGTCGCCTGACCCTCTCGCGACCGGCGATCCGCATGATCGAGATCAATCTGCTCCCCGGTGGGAAGCGGCGTCAGCGACGGAAGGGAGCCGCGGGTGCGGGCTTCGACCTCTCCGCGCTGAAGGCCCTCCCGGCGAAGATCAAGGACCCGTACCTCATCGGCGGCGTGACCGGCCTCGTGGTCGGCCTCGGCGCGCTGGCGGTGATGTACACCACCCAGGGGGCGCGCACCAACAAGCTCGCCGCCGCCGAAGAGGCGGCCGTCAAGGACTCCACCAACTTCGCCCGCGTCCTCGCGCAGAAGGTCCGCGCCGAGGCGACGCGCGACACCGTGCTGCGCCAGCTCAACGTGATCCGGTCGATCGACGAGGATCGCTTCATCTGGCCGCACATCCTCGATGAAGTGAGCCGCGCCCTCCCGCCGTACACCTGGCTCACCACCGTCGCCTACTCCGGCACCCCGCAGGGCACGGTCAACGTCGTGGGCAGCCCCGCGCCCGCGAAGGCGGCCAAGCCGGCGAAGGGCGCCCCCGCCAAGGCGAAGGCCGGGCCGAAGATGGACACCGGCGTCACCCGCGAGGAGGTCTCCGTCCGCCTCGAGGGCCGCACCGTCGACATCCAGGCGCTCACGCGCTTCATGCGCGAGCTCGAGGCGTCTCCCTTCCTCTCCAACGTGACGCTCGACCGCTCGGAGCTCACCGTGGAGCAGAACAAGGACATCACCGCCTTCACGCTGCAGATGAAGTACTCCCGGCCCGACACCACTGCCGTGCGCCGCACCCCGGTGACCCTTTCCTCGGCGGCGAACTGACATGGCCGGCCTGCCCACGAACCAGCGCGACCAGCTGATGGTGCTGCTGGCGGTGATCGGGATCGCCGCCGCCGGCGCCTACTGGTACCTCGTCTGGTCCCCGAAGAACGTCGAGCTCGACGCGCGCCAGGCGCACGTCGACAGCCTCGTCACGGTCAACGAGACGGTGAAGCGCGAGGTGGCCAGCGGCACGGTCACCCGCCTCACCCGCGAGGCCGAGCAGTACGGGCGCACCCTCGACGCGATGCGCACCCTCGTGCCCACCAGCAACGAGGTGCCGGTGCTGCTCGACCAGGTCTCCACCGCCGCCCGGCGCGCGGGGCTCGACCTCGGCGACGTCCGCCCCGGCGACGTGGTCAAGGGTGACCACTTCGACGCCTACCGCTACCAGATCAGCGTGATCGGCGACTACAACGCGATCGGCCAGTTCCTGAGCAACGTGGGGTCGCTCGACCGCATCGTCGCTCCCATGAACGTGCAGCTCTCCCCGATCACCGGCGCCACGCGCAAGGACCGCGCGCGCCTCGAGGCACGGCTCGACCTGCAGACCTACGTGGCCAACGCCGCGCGGCCGCAGCCCGCCGCGCGCGCCGACGGGAAGGCACCCTCCGCCGGGGGTGGCGCATGAGCTTCAACTTCCCCACCGCCCCGCAGGTGAACCGGCAGCAGGCGCTGCTCGCCGGCGGCGGCGCCGTCGTGATCCTCGCGGCCCTCGGCTGGTTCTTCTTCCTCCGCCCGGCGAATGACGCGCCGGCGGCGGACACCGCCAGCGTGTCCGCGGCGGCGCGGGCCCGCGAGGCCCGCGAGGCGGCGATCAGGAAGCGCCAGG
>DASWVQ010000006.1:0-13015 GCA_036401195.1 Gemmatimonadaceae bacterium | reverse complement strand
GGAGCGCCTGGACGCGCTCCCAGACGCGGACGACGAGCGGGAGTCCGGCGAGGAGGCGGAGCGGCTTGCGGGGGAGGCGGGTGGCCCCCAGGCGGGCTGGGATCACGGCGAGCGTCTTCATGCGCTGCACCGGACGGCGCGGGGGGCTGCAACTTTCACGCCCGGGAAATCTACTCGCGGGGGTGGGCGGGCGCCATGGCTCCAGCGCGGTTTCGTCCTGGGCGGGCCCGGCTCCTCAGACCGATACCCCCGAACGCAGACAGGCACAGAGGCGGCTTCGCCGCCCCTCAGACACGCGCAGACGATTCCGTGCGCGGGACATGGCTCCGTAGACCCGCCCATGAAGGACAACTGCTCGGTTCAGGGGGAGCGCGAGCGCATTCTCCGCAGAGCGGGGAACTTCCGTTCGGGCCCGCGCGCATCGGAGCCGCACCGGTTCGGAAGCCATCTGCGCGTGTCTGCGTGGCGGCGCAGCCGCCTCTGTGCCTGTCTGCGTCGGGGGGTATCGGTCTGAGTGGCCCGACACGGCGAGCGACACGCCCGATGGACTACCGCGCGAACGACAGCCCCACCCCGCCCTTCACCTCGCCGCTCACCGGGTCGAACATCACGTCGCCGCGGATGAAGCCGACGCCGAGGCGGAGGCCGAGGTTCTGCGTGAGCGTGGGGAACCGGTGGACCGCCGCCCCGCCGAGGATGTGACGCAGCGTCACCGTGGGCGGCCCGACGAGGGGAAGCTGGAAGCGGTCGATCGGGATGCTGTAGCGGCTCTCCACGAAGACGAGCTGGTCGCCCCCCTGCTCGAGGAGGTCGAGCGTCGGCACCGTACCGCTCCCGCCGATCCAGGCGAAGCGCTGCCGCGGCGCCGTGTCGCCCGCGGTGAGGACGAGGTGCGTCTCCAGCTCGAATCGGTGGTTGCGGAAGGCGAGGAAGGCCAGCTTCCCGTTCACCGTGCCCTGCGTGAAACGGCGATCGCCCGCCGCGAGGCGACCCGACTCCACCAGCGCCTCGCCGGAGATCGTCACCGGCCCGGCCGCCCACTGGAGGTCGGTCCCCAGGAGCGCGGAGGCGATCGAGCCGGGATCGATCGGGGGGTTCGGGCGGACCATCCCGTCCTCGTCGTCGCGGCCGAAGAGGCTCCAGGGGGTGTGCTCAGGGGGCGTGAAGGGCCCCACCGACCAGCCGCGCTCCAGGCGGGCGCCCACGAAGGGCTCCATCCGCGTGGAGGTCCACTCCAGGAGGCGGTAGGCGCGGCCCTCGGCCCGGTCGGCACGGAACCAGTTGCGCGAGTCCGTCCCCAGCCCGATCGCCTGCAGGGAGTTGATCAAGTCCGAGTGGATCCAGCGTTCGTTGCTCCAGGTGCCGCGCGCCGCGGAGACGTCGAATCTCGTGCGGCGCCCCGCCTGCACGCGCACCGCGAGCGACGGGTCGATCTTCCCGAGGTTGGTGCGCCAGGTGACTCCCGGTTCCAGCTCGATCCGCCCGCTGTCGAGGACGAACACGGGGGCCACGGGGAGCGACAGGCCGTTGGTGCGGTCGTAGCTCGGGATGCGCAGCCCGTACAGCCCCGGGAGCGAGAAGGGCTTCGGGCTCCACTCGAGGGGCTGGTAGGCGAGCGACCAGCCGCCGTCGGTGCGCGTCACCCGGAAGGTATGGTCACGATGGCTGGTGCTTCCCTGCGTGACGATCGCCAGGGTCGAGGGATAGACGCCCCCTCCGATCGCGATCGCCCGCCCCTCGATGCGTGCGCCGGGATGGACGTGCAGGTCGCCGCCCACCACGATCACGTCGCCGCGGACCACCCCCTCCACGATGGTCGTGCGGTCGAGCACCACCACGGGAAGCCGCGCCGGCGTGCTGTCGGCGAGGAGCAGGGTATCGGGCGCCGGCGGGTAGAGACGGTGCGGACGGGCCAGCACCTGCTGCAGCAGCCGGCCGGTGACCCCGGGGCCCACGTCGGCCACGACCACCCGTTCCTGCCCCCCTGCCGGGGCGGCGAGCGCCCCCGCCAACGCGGCGACGACGAGGAGGGCGTGGACCGCGCGACGGAACAGGGGCACCTGGGCCTTACCTGGCGAGCGTGAGGAAGTTCTGGAGGAGGTCCTTCCCGCGCTCGGTGAGCACGGACTCCGGGTGGAATTGCACACCCCATACCGGGTGCTCCCGGTGGCGCATCGCATGGATCTCCGAGGGATCGTCCGAGGCCGCCGCCGTGACCTCCAGCGCCGCCGGCAGCGACGCGCGCTCCACGATCAGCGAGTGGTAGCGCATCACCTGGAGCGGGTTGGGGAGCCCCTCGAACAGCCCGGTGCCGTCGTGCACCACGGTGGAGGTCTTGCCATGCATCACGCGGCCCGCGCGCACCACCCGGCCGCCGTAGGCCTCGCCGATCGCCTGGTGGCCCAGGCAGACGCCGAGCATGGGGATCTCGCTCCCCCACCGCCGGATCACGGGAACGGTGATCCCCGCCTGCGCCGGCGCGCAGGGGCCGGGCGACAGGATGATCGCCTCCGGCGCGATCGCGCCGACGTCGTCGACCGTGATCTCGTCGTTGCGGCGGACCTCGAGGGTCTCCCCCAGCTCCCCGAGGTACTGCACGAGGTTGTAGGTGAACGAGTCGTAGTTGTCGATGACGAGGATCATGCGCTGCTCCGGGCCCCCCTCGCGCTAGCCGCGCGGGTGGAACTGGCGGTGGACCTGCCGCAGGTACTCGCGGTCCACGTGGGTGTAGATCTGCGTGGTGGAGATGTCGGCGTGACCGAGCATCTCCTGCACCGCGCGCAGGTCGGCGCCCCCCTCCAGCAGGTGGGTGGCGAAGGAATGCCTCAGCGTGTGGGGCGACACGTGCTTCGTCAACCCCGCCCGCTCCACGTAGCGGCGCAGGATCTTCCAGGCGCCCATGCGAGTGAGGGGCTGCCCGCGGGCGTTGAGGAAGAGCACCCCTTCCCCGCTCCCCTTCTCCAGCTTCGGGCGCAGCTCCCGCAGGTAGATTGCCGCCGACCCGATGGCGCTCCGGCCGATCGGCACCAGCCGCTCCTTGCTCCCCTTCCCGAACACGCGCACGAGGCCGTCCTCGAGCAGGAGGTCGCGCACGCCGAGGGTGATCCACTCCGACACCCGCAGCCCCGCGCCGTAGGCCAGCTCCAGCATGGCGCGGTCGCGGAAGTAGAGCGGGTCGTCCATCGTGGGCGCCGCGAGGAGGGACTGCACCTCCTCCACCGACAGCACCTCGGGGAGGGTGCGCCACCGCGTGGGCGTCTCGAGCCGCTCGGTGGGGTCGCGCGCGACCACGCCGTCGGCGAGGAGGAAGCGGAACCAGGTGCGGATCGCCGAGATGTTGCGGCGGATCGAGGCCGGGGAGAGCCCGAGGTCCTTGAGGTGGTAGACGTACTCGCGCAGGAGGCGCGACGTGAGCATCAAGGGATCGGGCGCGTTGCGCGTCACGGCGAACGAGGCGAGCCGCGCCAGGTCGCGCAGGTAGGCCTCGCTCGTGCGCGGCGACGCGCCCTGCTCGAGCGAGAGGAAGTCGGCGAAGCGCTCGAGCAGGAATTCGCGCGGCGCGTCGGGGATCGCGCCGGGGGCGGTCACGCCGCGCCCTGCCGGCGGCGCCGGTACCACCACACGCCCGCCGCCACGAGGGCGATCGCCGCCGCCCCGATCGCCAGGTAGCGACCGTAGCGCCGCATCGCGCCGGTGAGCGCTTCCCAGTCGGCGCCGATGTGATACGCGAGCAGCGCGATCGTGCCGTACCAGATGGCGGAGGCGATCCCCATCATGAGCGCGGTCCGGAGGGGCGGGATGCGCAGCGCCCCCGCGAAGGGGGGCACTATCGCGCGCACGCCCGGCAGGAAGCGGCTCACGAACAGCGCCCCGAGCCCGTACCTCCCGTACAGGGCGTGCAGCCGCGCCTCGGCGGCCCCCGCGTTCTTGCCCAGCATGCGCTGCTCCAGCCGGTGGGCGCCGTAGCGGCGCCCCACCCAGTACATGAACATCGCGCCGGCGATGTTCCCGAGCCAGGTGCTCGCCGCCGCGCCGAGGAGCGAGCCCTCCCCGCGCGCGGCGAGGAAGCTGCCGAAGGCGACGACCGTGTCGGCGGGCACCGGGGGAAAGACGTTCTCGAGGAAGGCGAAGGCGGCGAGCACCGCGTACACCGCGGCCACCGGCAGCGACGTCACCCAGTCCAGCAGGGGCTGCACCGCGGGCCTACACGCGCACCAGGGTGGCCACGGCCATCACGGCGAGCCCCTCGCCACGCCCGATCCAGCCCATCCCCTCGTTGGTCTTTCCCTTGAGCCCGATCTCCCCGGGCGCCACCCGGAGCGCGGTGGCGAGCGCGGTGCGCATCGCCTCTCGGTGCGGCCCGATCTTCGGCCGCTCGGCCACCACGGTCACGTCCACCTGCTGCACCGCCCACCCCAGGTCGCGCACCCGCGCCACGGCGAGGGCGAGCATCTCGAGCGAGTCGCGCCCCGCGTTCTCCGCCGCGGTGTCGGGGAAGAGGGTGCCGATGTCCCCCGCGCCGGCGGCGCCGAGGACCGCGTCGGTGAGCGCGTGGGCGATCGCGTCGCCGTCGGAGTGGCCGTGCAGGTGCACGTCCTCCTCAATGCGCACGCCCCCGAGGACCAGCGGACCCCCGGGGGCGAAGCGATGCGAATCGTATCCGAGTCCGGCGCGGATCACCCTTCGCCCGGGCTCATGCCCTGAACCGGCGCACGGCGAGGGAGACGTTGTGCCCCCCGAACCCGAAGGAGTTCGAGAGCGCGGCGTCCACCGTCCGCTCCACCGCGTGGCCCGGCACGTAGTTGAGGTCGAGCTCCGGGTCGGGCACCTGGTAGTTGATCGTGGGGGGCACCTGCCCGTGCTGCAGCACCAGCGAGCAGACGATGAACTCGACCGACCCCGCCGCGCCGAGCATGTGCCCGGTCATGGACTTGGTGGAGCTCACGAGGAGGTCCTTCGCGTGCGTGCCGAAGACCGCCTTGATCGCCTTGGTCTCGTTCAGGTCGTTCGCCGGCGTGGAGGTGCCGTGGGCGTTGATGTAGCCCACGTCGCCGAGGCCGAGGCCGGCGTCCTCCATGGCGCGGCGCATGGCGCGCTGCGCCCCCTCCCCTTCCGGCGCGGGCGCCGTGAGGTGGTACGCGTCGGCGGTCGCTCCATATCCCACGATCTCGGCGTAGATGCGCGCCCCCCGGGCGCGGGCATGCTCCAGCTCCTCGAGCACCACCACGCCGCCCCCCTCGCCCATGACGAAGCCGTCACGGGTCGCGTCGAAGGGGCGCGAGGCGGTCTCCGGCGAGTCGTTCCGCTCGGAGAGCGCCTTCATGTTCGTGAAGCCGCCGATGGCCATCGGGGTGACGGTGGCCTCGGACCCCCCGGTGATCATCACGTCCGCGTCGCCGTACTGGATGGCGCGGAAGGCGTCGCCGATGGCGTGCGCGCTGGTGGCGCACGCGCTCACCGTGGCGTAGTTCGGCCCCTTGGCGTTGAAGCGCATGGAGACGATCCCCGCCGCGATGTCGGCGATGAACATCGGGATGAAGAAGGCGCTGATCTTCGAGGGCCCGCGCTCGCGGTAGACGTCGTGCTGCTCCTCGAAGCTCTTGAGCCCCCCGATGCCGCTGCCGATGATCACGCCGGTCCGCTCGGGGACGTACCCGCCCTCCGCGAGGCCGGCGTCCTGCATGGCCTGGGTGGCGCACGCCACGGCGTACTGGGTGTACATGTCCGCGCGCTTCGCCTCCTTGCGGTCCATGTACAGCGACGCGTCGAACCCCTTCACCTCGCACGCGAAGCGGACGTCGAACTTCTCCGCATCGAACTTGGTGATGGGCCCCGCGCCGGAGCGCCCCTCGAGGAGGGCGCGCCAGGTGGACGCCACGTCGTTGCCGACGGGCGTCACGGCCCCCAGTCCCGTGACGACGACCCGACGCCGCATCAGCCGCCGATCTTCGAGTTGAGGTAGCCCACCGCGTCGCCGACGGTGCGCAGCTTCTCGGCATCCTCGTCCGGGATGTCGATGTTGAACTCCTTCTCGAACTCCATCACCAGCTCGACGATGTCGAGGCTGTCGGCGCCGAGATCCTCGATGAAGCTCGCGTCGTCGGTCAGCTTCTCGCGCTCGACGCCGAGTTCCTTCTCGATGATGTCGCGCACCTTCTTGGCATTGTCGGCCATGGCCGGCTCCTCTCCCTTTGGGGTTGGTAAACTTCGGAAATCTAGCGCAGGCCCGTCCTGAAGGGCGAGGCGGTCACATGACCATCCCGCCGTCCACCACGAGCACCTGCCCGGTGATGTACGAGGCGTAGTCGGAGGCCAGGAAGGCCACCGCCCCCGCGATGTCCGCCGGCGCCCCGAGGCGCTCCAGCGGGATCTGCTGCGACAGCGATCCCCGGGCCTCCGGGGTCATCGCCGCCGTCATGTCCGTCTCGATGAACCCGGGGGCGATGGCGTTCGCGAGGATGTTCCGCGACGCCAGCTCCTTGGCCACCGACTTGGTCAGCCCGATCAGCCCGGCCTTGCTCGCGGCATAGTTCGCCTGCCCCTTGTTCCCGATGAGCCCGACGACGCTGGCCACGTTGATGATCCGCCCCCAGCGACGCTTCATCATCCCCCGCGAGGCGGCGCGGATCGCCACGAACGCCCCCCGCAGGTTCGCGTCCAGGACCGCGTCCCAGTCGTCGTCCTTGATCCGGAGGAGCAGGTTGTCGCGGGTCAGCCCGGCGTTGTTCACGAGGACGTCCACGCTGCCGAAGGCCTTCTCCACCGCCTCCACGAGGGCGGTCACCGAGGCCGGGTCGGCCACGTCGCAGGCGAACCCCTGGGCGCCATGGCCGATCGCCTGCGCGACTTCCGCCGCCTTCCCCTGGTCGCGGCCCACGACGGCGACCTTCGCCCCCGCCCCGGCCAGCGTCTCGGCGATGGCGCGGCCGATCCCGCGCGTGCTCCCGGTGACGAGCGCCACGCGCCCGGTGAGGTCGATGCGCATCAGGCGACGAGCTCCTGGAGTTGGGCGACTTCGGCCGCGGTGCCGCAGGTCATGGTCTTCACCTCGGGGGCGATCTTGCGCACCAGTCCCGAGAGCACGCTCCCTGGTCCCATTTCCACGTACAGGGCGTCCGGGTGGGTGGCGGCGATGGCGCGCACCTCGTCGATCCAGCGCACGGGGCTGGTGAGCTGCTCGAGGAGCACCTCGCGGGCGCGCCCGGCCTCGCGCACCCCCTCGCCGGTCACGTTCGAGTAGACCGGGAAGGCGGGCGTCGTGAACTCGATGCCGGCCAGCGCCTCCTGGAGCCCGCCCACGGCCGCCTCCATCAATGGCGAATGGAAAGCACCGCTCACATTGAGCCGCACCGCCCGCTTGGCTCCCGCGTCCTTGCACAGCTGCATCGCGCGCTCGACGCCGGCCACCTCGCCGCTGATGACGAGCTGCCCGGGGCAGTTGTAGTTCGCGGGGACGACGAGGCCGGCACTCTCGCTGGCCTCCTCGCAGATCGCCTCGATGCGCCGCGAGGGCTCGCCGAGGATTGCGGCCATCGCGCCGGGGCGCTGCTCGCCGGTGGCGAACATCAGTTCCCCGCGCCGGCGCACCAGGCGGGCGGCGTCCTCGAGCCCGAGCGCGCCGGCGGCGTGGTAGGCGGTGAACTCGCCGAGGGAGTGCCCGGCGGCGGCCACCACATGCTTCGCGAGGGCGGCGCCCACCACGTGCCACACCGCGGCCCCGTGCGCGAGCAGCGCGGGCTGCGCGTTGTGCGTGCGCGTGAGCTCCTCCTCCGGCCCCTCGAACATGAGGGTCGAGAGTGGGACGCCGAGCGCGGCGTCGACCGCGTCGAGGGCGGTGCGCGCCGCGGGGAAGGCGTCCGCGAGGTCGCGCGCCATGCCGGGCTTCTGGGATCCCTGGCCGGGAAAGAGCAGGACGACGTGCATGGTCAGAAGCGGACGACCATCGAGCCCCAGGTGAACCCCGCGCCGAAGGCGACCATCAACGCGGTCGTTCCCTCGGTGAGCTTCCCCTGCTCATCCAGCTCGCTGAGCGCGATCGGGATCGACGCGGACGACGTGTTGCCGTAGCGGTCCACGTTCACGTAGACCTTGTCCATCGAGATGTTGGCGTGCTTCGCCGTCGCCTCGATGATGCGCACGTTGGCCTGGTGCGGGATGAGCACGTCGATGTCGCTGCCGGTGAGCTTGGCCGCGTCGAGGGCGCGGTCGCAGGCCTCGGCCATCGAGCGCACCGCGTGCTTGAACACCTCGCGCCCCGCCATCTTCACGTAGTGACTCCGGTCCATGAGGACGGCCTCCGTGAAGGGGATCGACGCGCCGCCGCCGGGGCGGTAGAGCAGCTCGGCGAGGGTGCCGTCGCTGCGGATGAAGGTGCTGAGGATCCCCTTCTGGGTGCCCGCGCGGTTGCGGCGGAGCACCACGGCGCCCGCGCCGTCGCCGAAGAGCACGCAGGTGGACCGGTCCTGCCAGTCCACGATGGAGCTCATCTTCTCCGCGCCGACCACGAGCGCCACCTCGGCGGTGCCGTTCATGATCATCCCCTCGGCCACGGTGACGCCGTACACCCAGCCGGTGCAGGCGGCGCCCACGTCGAAGGCGGCGGCGCGGGTGGCGCCCAGCTCCGCCTGGAGGTCCACGGCGGTGGCCGGGAGGAGGCGATCGGGGGTGGCGGTGCTCAGGACGATGACGTCGATCTCGCCGGGCTGCACGCCGGCCTTCGCCATCGCGGCGCGGGCGGCATCGGCGGCCATCGTCGTGGTCGTCTCCCCCTCGCCGCAGATGTAGCGGGAGACGATGCCGGTGCGCTCGACGATCCAGTCGTGGCTGGTCTCGATGCCGAGGGCGGCGAAGTCATGGTTAGTCATGACCTTCTTCGGGACGCCGCGGCCGGTGCCGGCGACGTGGGCGATGGGGCGCTTCATGCGGCGTTCCCCTCGGCAAGCCGCCTGCCGATATGCTCGTTCATTCGCGATTCCACCGCGCGGACCGCCGCCTTGCAGGCGTTCTGGATCGCACGCGGATTCGACTTGCCATGGCAGATGATGCTCACCCCCTTCACCCCGAGGAGGGGCGCTCCGCCGACTTCGGCGTAGTCGAGGTGACGCAGGGCGTGCATGATCTTCGCCCCGTCCATTCCCTCCGTCACGAGGGTCCCGACGAGGAGGGGGGCGACCGACTCGTAGAACTTGAGGACCACGTTCCCCACGAAGCCGTCGCAGACGACGACGTCGACGTCGCCCTGGTCGTTCTCGCCGCGGAGGATGTCGCGTCCCTCCGCGTTGCCGCGGAAGTTGACGCCGGCGGCCTTGAGGAGCTGGTGCGCCTCCTTGGCGACGACGCTCCCCTTTTCCTCCTCCTCCCCGATGTTGAGGAGGGCGACGCCGGGGTTGCGGCGGCCGAGGACGTCCTCGGCGTAGACCGCGCCGAGGCGGGCGAACTGGACCAGCTCCTGGGCGGAGCAGTCGACGTTCGCCCCCGAGTCGAGGACGACGACCGGGTGCTTGGCGGTGGGAAACACGGTGGCGATGGCCGGGCGGGAGAGACCCTCGTGGAGCTTGAGGATCACCATGGAGCCGGCCATCTGGGCGCCGGTGTTGCCGGCGGAGACGAACGCGTCGGACCTGCCCTCCGGCTGGAGCCGGAGGCCAAGCATCATGGAGCTGTTGGGCTTCCCGCGGAGGGCGGCGCTGGGCTTTTCCGACATCTCGACGATGTCGGGCGCCTCCACGAGCTCGATCCGGTCGCGATGCGGGGCGAGGGCGGCGCAGTCACCCGCCAGGGCGGCGGCGAGCGCTTCCTCGACCCGGGCGGTGGGCCCGACGAGCTGGATCGAGTGCGACGGATCGAGATCGGCCAGGGCAAGGAGCGCCCCGGCCACGGTCGCCTGGGGGGCGAAGTCGCCCCCCATGGCGTCCAACGCGATCCGCGCCAAGGTCAGGCTTCCCTGGCGGCGACTCGGCTCTTACCGGCGTAGAAGCCGCACTCCCCGCACACCCGGTGGGGGCGCTTGGGGGCGCCGCACTTCGGGCACGCCTGGACGGCAACCGCGGGCGCGGTCTTGTGGGTGTTGCGGGCGCGCTTCTTCCGCTTGGAGGTGCGGCGCTTCGGGACGGCCATGGTTTTCTCGAGCGTGAATGGTCAACGCGACTCGTCGCCGGACGTGCTGCCGGTGGAGCGCAGCGCGTCCCAGCGCGAATCGGTCGCGGGAGGACAGGAACAGGGCCCGTCGTTCCGGTTGGCACCACAGCGGGGACAGAACCCCTTGCAGTCCGGCCGGCACAGCGGGTACGTCGGCGCCGCGAGCATCCACTCCTCGCGAATGGCGGGGCGCAGGTCGAGCTCACGAACGCCAGCATCGATCAGGTAGACATCCGGGTCGTCGGCGCCCTCTCCCTCCGCTTCCGCGAAGACGAGATGGAGCTCCTCCTCCACCGGTTGCCGGACCTCGGTGAGGCACCGCCGGCACTCGGCCACCGCCTCGCCGGCGATGTGCGCGTGCCAGTAGAACCGATCGGGGCCGGCCGCCGCGAGGCGGCCGGACACGTGCACCGAGTCGGCGGGACGGGGATCCCCCTCCTGCCAGACCGGATCGGTCGCCTCGAGATCGGCGTCGACGCTGACCGCCTGCTCGCGGAGCGACCGAATGTCAAAGGACAACATAACCTTGGAAACTACTTGGGGCCATTGGAGTTATCAAGCCTTCCGCTTCGCGGAGGGGCTGGGGCCTCGGGCCTGGGGCCTGGGGGGGAACGGGGCACAGGGAACCGGGGGCTGCGCCTCCCCGTTCCCCAGTCCCGCTCCCCCCCGAGGCCCCAGGCCCCAGCCCCGAGAGGCCAGGCCTTATCGCGCCGCCAGGAGCTCGGTCTCGGCGAAGAAGAACCGCGCCTCGCGGCTGGCGTTCTCGTCCGAATCCGACGCGTGGATGGCGTTCCGCCCCTTGGACTCGGCGTAGAGCTTCCGCACCGTGCCGGCCGCGGCCTCGGCCGGGTCGGTCGCGCCGATGGCCTCGCGGAGCGCGGCGACCGCGTCGCCCTTCTCCAGCACCATCGGCATGCAGGGGCCGCTGGTCATGAACTCCACCAGCTCGCCGTAGAAGGGGCGCTCGCGGTGGATCGCGTAGAACTCTCCCGCCTGGTCCTTCGTGAGGTGCATGACGCGCGCGGCGCGCACGACGAAGCCCTTCTCCTCGAGGAGGGCGATGATCTTCCCGGCCTTGCCGCCGTTGAAGGCGTCGGGCTTGATGATGGTCAGGGTGTAGTTGCCGGCCATGGTCGTGGTTCCTGGTGTCGTGTGGGGGCGCCCTCCCCCGGCCATCGCGTCGCGGCCACCAGGGCGGCGAGGAGGGCGAGGAGGACGTTCCGCAGCAGCAGCGCGAGCGTGGCGGAGGTGGAGCCCCCGAGCAGCTGCGCGTAGTGCGCTGGAAAAACGTAGTGGGTCAGGGCGCCGATCACCACGAAGAGCCCGAGAATGGCCCCTCCCGCCCGGGGGGGCGCCGCGGCGGACGCGACCGCCACGAAGGGGAGGAGCCAGAGGAGGTACTGGGGCGAGAGGACCTTGCTCGCGAGGAGCGCGGCGAGCAGGACCAGCAGCGTGGCGTGGGCGAGCCAGGCGATCCCCGGCCGCCCCGGGGGAAGGCGACGCCAGGCGAGGAGGACCGCGGAGAGGACGGCCACCCCCATGACCGGGCCGGAGAGGGCGGCCAGGGCGCCGGCGACGCCCCCCGCCACGTTCCACGAGCCGGCGGCGAATGCGAGCGGGGCGGCCCCGCCCCGGAGCGCGTGCAGGGCGAGCAGCACGCTCGCGTAGCTACTTTCCACCTGGAGCCCGCGACCGGCGTGGTATCCCACCATGCGGGCCAGGCTTCCCGGGCCCCCCAGGAGCCAGGGCAGGAGCACCGCGACCGCGACCGCCAATGCCCCGCCCGCCCCCCGCCACGCACTGTTCCATTCCCGGTCGCGCAGGTACCAGGTCAGGAGCACCGGCACGACGAGGAGGGGCCACGCCTTGAGCAGGACGCCGGCGGCGAGGAGCGCCCCAGCCCCCGCCGGACGGCCGCGCGCGGCGCACCAGAGGGCCCCGAGCGTCGCCACGGCGGGGACGAGGTCGTACTGGTGGATCGCGATCGGCCCGATGGCGAGCAGCGCCAGGGTGTACGCGCCGGTGGCGCGGACGACGCTCGCGCCGGACGCCCGCGCCGCGGCGGCGACGCCGCCGAGGGCCAGCAGGTCGGCGACGAGGAGCGTCGCGACGAAGGCGGTGAAGTAGCGCGCGAGGGTAGAGGCGACCAGCCGCGGGGCCGCGAAGAGCCCCATCGCGAGCGGCGGGTACTCGGCGGCGAAGTCGCGATACGGCAGCGCGCCGTGCACGATGCGCGAGCCGTAGTCGAAGAAGAGGCCGATGCCGGAGTTGCGCATCGTCCAGACGTGCGGGAAGAACCAGGCGAAAAGGAGCACGTGGCCCCCGGCGACGAGCGCCAGGAGCCACGTGTCGTTGCCTGGCCGGCGGCGAGCATCGCTCATGCAGGCACTCGGCGCCGGGCCAGGTCCTTCGCTGCGCTCAGGACGACTACACGCGGGCCTTGAGCAGCTCGACGAAATCCTTGGGGCGCTTGGCGACGCCCATGCCGGCGGCCTCGAAGGCGGCGATCTTCTCGGCAGCGGTTCCTGCGGAACCACTGATGATCGCGCCCGCGTGCCCCATGCGACGCCCCGGGGGCGCCGTCTGGCCGGCGATGAAGCCGACGACCGGCTTCGTCATGTGCTGCCTGACGAAGTCCGCGGCCTCCTGCTCGTCGGTGCCGCCGATCTCGCCCATCATCGCCACGGCCTTCGTGTCCGGATCCGCCTCGAAGGCGCGGAGGCAGTCGATGAAGTTCGTGCCGTTGATCGGGTCGCCGCCGATGCCCACGCAGGTGCTCTGCCCGAGCCCGGCGCGCGTGAGCTGGTAGACCACCTCGTAGGTGAGCGTGCCCGAGCGGCTCACCACGCCGACGCTGCCCGGGGTGCAGATGCTTCCC
>DASWVQ010000005.1:0-2216 GCA_036401195.1 Gemmatimonadaceae bacterium | reverse complement strand
GCCGGGGTCCACGGCCACTCGTCCCACTCCGCCGCGGTCCGCACGGGGGGATGCGCGGTCGGGGGCGCTTCGCTGCACGCAGCGGAGAGCGCGGCGAAAACGACCACAAGAATCGAGCGGGATCGGCGCAGCATCGAAATCAGCAGGACCTGCGGGATGGTCGACATCACCGGTGCGCCGGCGGCGGCGTCACCGGCTTCGATCGCCGGTTGCGCTGGTCGATCGGCGTGCAGACCTGCCGCCAATCCTGCCCCGGCTGCACCGGCGCACACTGCTCGGCGTGAAGCACGCTGTCGGTGAAGACGGTTCGCTCCGGGGGCGCGGGGGTATTCGAGGCGGGCGCAGGGGGCCGCACCGGAGCGGGCACCCGGCGGCACGCCCCGAGGGCGACGACCACCGCAATCCCCGCGAGCACGAGAAAGGTTCGAATCCGATTCACGGGATGCCTCATCGGCTCACCGGATCACCTCGATCCGGAGGATCGTGTAGACCGCAGGTTGGGACGGCTGGATCGGCGCATCCGGAGGATACCAGAGGTTCACGGAGTCGCCGACCACGAGATCGGTGAAGCTTCCCCGGCGCCGCGCATTCGCCTCCTTGATCGTGATGGGGATGGCGGCGGTGAGGAAGGAGCGGACGTCCCCGACCGCGGTGCCGTGAACGATCACCTCGCGCTGGGTGGCACCAGCCGTGACGTCGGCCAGGTGCGAGATGCGGCCGCTGAGTCTCGCGACGTTGGCGTCGGAACAGCCCATCGCGAGCGCGCCGAGCATCGCGACCAGCGACAGGACCCGGACGCGCCGCGCGCGAGCGAAAGTGGCATCGAGAACCGGCATGTCGCACGATCCCCTCGGTGACGCCATTTCGCAACGGGGAATGCCCCGAATTGCGCGAGAACCCACACGCCACGGGAACCAGCCGGGCCTTTTCCAGCGACTCACCCCGCCCGAGGTGGCGTTTTTCCGTGCGCCAGCTCACACGCTTCGCTCCCAGCTACACCCGGCTGAGCAGGAGCCCCCACCCCCAGAGCCCCGCGCCGAACACCGCGTGCGTGCCAAGGCTCTTCAGCCGCGCCTTCCACGGGCTCGGCGTCCGCGACGCGGCGATCCCCAGCCCGAACGCCGGCTGGAGGGTGAAGAAGGGCACCAGCACCGTCGCGACGCCGAAGACGAGCGCGGGAAGCAGCGTCGGTCGCGCGAGCCACCCGCTGGGCGCGACGAGCAGGAAGGTGAGCGCGAACGCGATCCCGATCCCGTAGTGGGCGCTCCATCCGGCCGCGCACTCGAAGGGCATCGCCGGCGACTTCGCGATCCCCGCGTGCACGAACCGCCCTCGAGGCATGTGGAGCACCCAGCGCCCGAGCATGCAGTAGTCGAGCGACGCCACGCCGAGGGCGCGCCGGAGGAGGAGGGCCCAGAGGTCGATGCCCAGCGTCGCACCGGCCCCTATCAGGACCGCGTGGCCGATCACGTTCGCGAGCGATGACTCGTTCATGGCACTCCCTCCCCCCTATGCCGCGACGACGACGCGCGACCGCGCGCCGGCCGGTTGGCGAATGATGACCCACTCCGCGACGACGACGTTGATGACCCAGCCCAGCCCCATCATGATCCCGCGTCCGGTCTCCCCCGGCCGGCCCTCGGCGAGGAGGAACCAGGGGACGTGCGTCAGCACCTGCGTCCCCGCCCCCATGCCGATCGCGTAGGCGCGGATCATCCACTGACCGTGCGCGACGAAGTCCCGGCGGCGGATGGCGTCGATCCCGAGGAGCACGGAGGCCAGCATCGCCGTGCCGAAGACGAGCCGCTCGGCGTAGACGGCCACGCCGTCACCCGGGGCCCACGGATAGGCGACCGTCATCCAGAGCCCCGACCCCGCCACGAGGAGGGCGCACGGGATGAGCACGCGCCCCGCCGCGCGGTGCCAGCCGCGCCGCCGGCGCCGCAGCCCCGCCGGGAACTGGAAGGCGCCGAGGATGCCGTACACGATCGCGGTGACGACGTGGAGCACGATCGGCACCGGGGCGGCGACGAAGCGGGCGTTCGCCGGCGTGACTTCCGCGTGCGTGGCGAGCTGCGCCAGCCGCGCGGCGCCGCCCAGCGCGGGCACCAGGGCGAGCGCAACGAGGGCGGCGGGGACCAGCCAGTCGGATTTCGTGGGGTTGCCCATGGTCACGTCCTCCCGGGTGGCGGGCACCCTTGAGCGGGGGCGCCCCG
>DASWVQ010000004.1:0-19125 GCA_036401195.1 Gemmatimonadaceae bacterium | reverse complement strand
GAGGTCTCGCTCCTCCCCCTCCTGCCGAAGGGGGTGCAGGCGTTCAGCGTCTCGCGCGCCTGCGCCTCCGCCAACCAGGCGATCACCGACGCGGCCGACCAGATCGCCCTCGGCCACGCCGATTGCATCATCGCCGGGGGCGCGGAGTCGCTCTCCAACGTGCCCATCCTGCACTCGCGCACGATGGCGGAGAAGCTCGTCGCCTTCTCCCGCGCGAAGACGATGGGCCAGCGGCTGAAGCTCCTGGGCTCCATCCGCCCGAAGGACCTGGTGCCGATCACCCCCGCCATCGCCGAGCCCTCCACCGGCGAGACGATGGGGCAGTCGGCGGAGAAGATGGCGAAGATCAACGGCATCTCCCGCGAGGCGCAGGATGCCTTCGCCCTCCGCTCGCACCAGCGCGCCGCCGCCGGCCTGTCCGACGGTCGGCTCAAGGGGGAGATGATGCCCGTGTACATCCCCCCGCGCTTCGACCAGGTGCTCGACACCGACAATGGGGTGCGCTCCGACACGTCGATGGAGCAGCTGGCGTCGCTCCGCCCCGCCTTCGACAAGCGCTACGGCACGATCACCGCGGGCAATGCCTCGCCCCTCACCGACGGCGGGAGCGCGGTGCTCCTCATGAGCGAGGAGAAGGCGAAGGCGCTGGGGTACACGCCGCTCGCGTACATCCGCTCATACGCGTACGCCGCGCTCGACCCGGGGGAGCAGCTCCTGATGGGCCCCGTGCTCGCCGCCCCGGTGGCGCTCCAGCGCGCGGGGCTCGGGCTGAAGGACATGGGCCTGGTGGAGATGCACGAGGCCTTCGCCGCGCAGGTGCTCTGCAACCTCAAGGGGCTCACCTCCCGGGAATGGGCGGCGCGCGCCGGCTTTGCGGAGCCGGTGGGCGAGGTGGACCCGGACACGCTCAACGTGATGGGGGGCTCGATTTCCATCGGCCATCCCTTCGGCGCGACCGGCGGCCGCATCATCACCACCCTGGCCAACGAGCTGCAGCGGCGCGACGCGCAGTTCGGGCTCATGACCGTCTGCGCGGCGGGGGGGATGGGGCACGCGATGGTCCTGGAGAGGGCCTGACCATGACGACGACTGCGACGCCCGCGACGCGGGCCCTCACGGTGGAGATGGTGGACGGGATCGCCGTCCTGGTCCTCGACATCGCCGGCCAGCCGGTGAACACCCTCTCCACCCGGCTCGCCGGCGAGTTCGGGGAGGTGATCGACCAGCTCGAGCGCGACGCCACGGTGCGCGGTGCGGTGCTGGTGAGCGGCAAGGCCGACTCCTTCATCGCCGGCGCCGACATCGAGCAGCTGCTCGGCGCGACGAGCGCGGCCGACGCGGAGGAGATGAGCCGCACCGGGCAGCGCTTCTTCGACCGCCTCGAGCAGCTCCGCTTCCCCCTCGTGGCCGCGATCCATGGCGCGTGCCTGGGCGGCGGGCTGGAAACGGCGCTCGCCTGCGCCTGGCGCATCGCCACGGACCACCCGAAGACGGTGCTCGCCCTGCCGGAGATCCAGCTCGGGCTGATCCCCGGCTCCGGCGGCACGCAGCGCCTCCCCCGGCTCGTGGGGCTCCAGCGCGCCCTCGACATGATCCTCACGGGGCGCATCGTGCGGGCGAAGAAGGCGCTCCAGATGGGGCTCGTGGACGAGATGGTGCACCCGGCCATCCTGCGCGAGGTGGCGATCACCCGCGCCCGCGAGCTGGCCGCCGGCACGAAGCAACCCGCGCGCGAACCCAAGGGCCGCGGCCCCGCCGGCGCGCTCCTCGAGGACAACCCCATCGGCCGCTCGCTGGTGTGGCGGCAGGCGCGCGAGGGGGTGATGAAGAAGACCCATGGCCACTACCCCGCGCCCCTCGCGGCGCTGGAGGTGGTGCAGGCGGGCTACGACAAGGGCTTCCAGGCGGGGCTCGCCCTCGAGGCGAAGCGCTTCGGCGAGCTGACGCAGACGCCGGTCGCGAAGGAGCTCATGTTCCTCTTCTTCGCCACCACCGCGCTCAAGAAGGACATGGGCGTGGAGGGGACGCCGCCGAAGCCCCGCGAGGTGCGCAAGCTGGGGGTGCTCGGCGCCGGCTTCATGGGGGCGGGGATCACGTCGATCGCCGTGCAGCAGGGGACCCTCGTGCGCCTGAAGGACACCGACCACGCGCGCGTGGGGAAGGGGCTCGCCGCGGTGCGCGAGGTGCTCCAGGAGCGGCTGAAGAAGAAGCAGCTCACGCGGCTGCAGTACGACGACATGATGGTGATGACCGGCGGCACCACGAGCTACCAGGGCTTCCGCAGCGTGGACCTGGTGATCGAGGCGGTGTTCGAGGACCTGGCGCTGAAGCACACCGTGCTGCGCGAGGTGGAGCCGCAGCTCGGCGAGCAGGCGATCTATGCGTCGAACACGAGCACCATCCCGATCGCGCGCATCGCCGAGGCGGCGGTGCGCCCGGAGCGGGTGCTGGGGATGCACTTCTTCTCCCCCGTGCACAAGATGCCGCTCCTCGAGGTGATCGTCACGCCGCAGACCGACGCCGAGGCCACCGTGACCGCGGTCGCGTACGGGAGGAAGCTCGGCAAGACGGTGATCGTCGTGAACGACGGCCCCGGCTTCTACACCACCCGCGTGCTCGCCGCCTACATGAACGAGGCGGGCAAGCTCCTCGACGAGGGGGCGAAGATCGAGCAGCTGGATCGCGCGCTCCTCGACTTCGGCTTCCCCGTGGGGCCGATCACCCTGATGGACGAGGTGGGGCTCGACGTGGGGGGCAAGGTGGCCCAGGTGCTCGGGCAGGCGTTCGGGGACCGCATCGCGCCGGCGGAGGGGATGCGCCGCGTGGTGGAGAGCGGCCGCCTCGGGCGGAAGGGACGCAAGGGCTTCTTCCTGTACGACGCCGAGGGGAAGAAGGGCGAGGTGGATCCCACCGTCTACGACCTGCTCGGCTCGCGCGAGCGCCGCGACATCCCCGCCGCCGAGATCGTGGAGCGCACCGTGCTCGCGATGGTGAACGAGGCGGCACGCTGCCTGGAGGAGGGGATCCTCCGCTCCCCGCGCGATGGCGACATCGGCGCCGTGTTCGGCATCGGCTTCCCCCCCTTCCGCGGCGGTCCCTTCCGCTACGTGGACCGCGAGGGGGCCGACGCGATCGTGCGCCGGCTCCAGGCGCTCGACCAGCGGTACGCGCCGCGATATACCCCCGCCGCGCTGCTGGTGGAGATGGCGCGGGAGGGGAAGCGGTTCTACCCGGCCACCGGCAAGCCGGTGGAGTGACGGCGGCAACGAGGTACACTTCATGAAGCGGGGAAGGACATCACTCCCCCCCGCCGGCCCTTCACGCGACTCGGAATCCCAGCATTGATGCGCGCAACAATCCGGCGGTCGTCGCTCCTCGCCCCTCTCGTGGCCGCGCTCGCGGCCTGTGGGGCGCCGCAGTCGCGTACCCCGGCCCCGGTCGGCCCCCGTGGGGATGCCGAGCCGCCGAGGCCGGTCCCGCGCGGGGGCGCGTACAAGCCCGACCTCTCGAAGATGCGCGCCGTGACGCGCCCCGAGCGCACCGGCTTCCGCGAGACGTCGAGCCATGCCGACGTGCTGGCCTTCATCGACACCCTCCAGGCGATGGACCTGCCCTTCACGCGCGGCGTGATGGGAAGGAGCTCCGCCGGCCGCGACATCCCGTACATGGTGCTCTCGCGCCCCCGCGTGAACACCCCCGCCGACGCGCGCCGCCTCAACCGGCCGATCGTCTACGTGCAGGGGAACATCCACGGGGGCGAGGTGGAGGGGAAGGAAGCGCTCCAGTCGCTGGCGCGCGACCTCCTCACCGACCGCGAGCTGAACGTCCTCGACTCGCTGGTGCTGATCTTCGTGCCCATCTACAACGTGGATGGCAACGAGAAGCTCGGCCCCCAGGAGCGCAACCGCCCCGAGCAGAACGGCCCCGAGCTGGTGGGGGAGCGCACCACCGGCGACCAGCTCGACCTGAACCGCGACTACATCAAGGCCGAAGCGGCGGAGACGAAGGCCTTCCTGCGGTTCCTGAATGCCTGGAATCCCGACGCTTTCGTGGACCTCCACACGACAGACGGCACCTTCCACGGCTACGCCGTGACCTACTCGCCCCCGCTGCACCCGGCGTCGCTCGTCTCCGGCCCGTACGTGCGCGACACCCTCCTCCCCGAGCTGCGCCGCAACCTGCGCAGCACGCGGCGGATGGAGACCTTCGACTACGGCAACGTCGAGGTGCGCGACTCGGTGCGCGGGTGGTACACCTACGACTACCGGCCGCGCTACGGCACCAACTACATGGGCGTGCGCGGCCGCGCCTCGGTGCTGGTGGAGGCGTTCTCGCACGATCCCTTCCGGGAGCGGGTCGCGAACATGTACACCTTCACCTATGACCTGCTCTCGATCTTCGCCGAGGCGGGGTTCGACCTCATGGACCTCGCCAGCGAGTCGGACCGCCGCGTCACGGGGTGGGGCACGCTCCCCCCGTCGTCGCCGCCCGTCCCCCTGCGCGCGGGCTTCACCCCCGCGGCGACGCGCGAGCCGGTGCTGCTGGAGGACCTCGTGCCCACGGGGGACAGCAGCCGCACCGAGCCCGGAGTGCCGCGCGGCCAACGCCGCACCGGGAAGGTGCAGCGGGTGACGCTCCCGATCTTCGACCGCTTCACCGCCACCCGGTCGCGCCCCCTGCCGTACGCGTGGGCCTTCCCCCCCGGCCACGACGCCGCGCTCGACCTGCTCCGCCTGCACGGCGTGATCGTGGAGCGGAGCGACGCCCCGCTGGAGGTGGAGGTGGAGCGCTTCACCGTGGACACCATCACCCGCAACACCCGCGTCTTCCAGGGCCACCGCGAGACCCGTCTCGAGGGGCGCTGGAACCGGCTGCCGCGCCAGGTCCTTCCCGCGGGGACGCTCGTCGTCCGCGCGGGGCAGCCCCTCGCGATCCTCGCCGCCCAGCTCCTCGAGGCGGAGAGCGCCGACGGCCTCGTGTCGTGGAACGTCCTCGACCCGGGCCTCACCGTCGGCCGCGAGTTCCCGATCGTCCGCGTGCTGCAGCCCGTGGTGGGCCGCCTCACGCGCGTCGCCCCTTGAATCGCCGTTCCTCGCCGATCCCATACATGCTTCGCAACGCGCTGCTCTACCTCTCGAACCAGCCGCAGGTCTTCAACTTCGTCCGCAACAACGCGATGGCGAAGCAGTTCGCCCGCCGCTTCGTGGCGGGCGAGACCCTCGACGAGGCGCTGGACGCCGTCCGCGACCTCAACGCGCGCGGGATCTCCGCCACCCTCGACCTCCTCGGGGAGAGCACGACCAACGAGGCCGAGGCGCGCGCCGCGCGCGACGCCTACCTCCTCATGCTCGACCGCATCCAGGAGCGGAAGCTCGACGCCAACGTCTCCGTGAAGCTCACGGCGATGGGGCTCGACATCTCCGAGGAACTGTGCGTGCAGATCATGCACGACGTGCTCGGGCGCGCGCAGGCCTTCAACAGCTTCGTGCGGCTCGACATGGAGGCCAGCGCCTACACCGAGCGCACCCTCCGCCTCTTCGAGGAGCGGCTCTACCCCGCCTACCGCGAGCACGTGGGGATCGTGCTGCAGTCGTACCTGTACCGCACCTTCGCCGACACCGAGCGCGCGAACGAGATCAAGTGCCGGGTGCGGCTCTGCAAGGGCGCGTACAAGGAGCCGCCGGCGGTGGCCTATCCCGACAAGCGCGACGTGGACGCCAACTACGTGAAGTGCATGCACGCGCTGATGCTCGACGGCAACTACCCGGGGCTCGCCACGCACGACGAGAAGATCATCGCCGAGGCGCGCCGCTTCGCGCAGGAGCGCCAGATCTCCCCCGACCGCTTCGAGTTCCAGATGCTGTACGGCGTGCGCCGCGACCTCCAGGACCGGCTCGTGAAGGAGGGCTACCGCATGCGCGTCTACATCCCGTACGGCACGCAGTGGTACCCGTACCTCATGCGCCGCCTCGCCGAGCGCCCCGCCAACGTGGCGTTCATCACGGGGAACGTGGTGCGCGAGGTGATCGGCGGCCGGAAGGGCTGACCGCGGACCATGGCGCAATTCCTCCAGCCCGACCACGCGAAGGGCGACGCCAACACCATTGGCGGCTACCAGGCGGTGCACGACCGGCCCGCCGCCTTCGAGGGGCCCGATGGCTTCTCGTACAGCGTGGAGATCCTCACCGGCGACGCCGGTGAGGCCGGGCCGGAGGGCGCGTCGCGCGCCGGCGCCTGCCTCTTCTTCGTGCGCTGGACCCGCATCGGCAGCTCCGCGCCGATGGGGCACGTGGAGAGCGACTGGCTCGCCGTCGCTCCCACGGAGGACGAGGCACGCGCCGCCCTCGCGGCGTGGCCCCTCGCCGAGGCGCGCCGCGTGCTCCACGAGCTGGTGGCCGCGCAGCAGCCGGCGGAGCGGCCCGCGCGCAAGTGGTGGGACGCGATGAACGCCGACGAGCCCGCGCACGACGCGGGGGCGCCGTGACCGACGCGTCCCCCGCGCCGGCCGGGGCCCCCCCCGACCTCGGCGTGGTGCTGAGCGGGACCGGGGGCGTGTGGCGCGTGCGCCGCGATGACGACGGGTCGGTCGTGGAGGCGTCGCTCCGCGGGCGCCTGAAGAAGCAGGACTACGGGCGCCGCGGCGGGGGAGCGATCCGGCGCGACACCATCGCCGCCGGCGAGCACGTGGTCAAGCTCGCCGTGTGCGACGCGGTGCGCCTGGAGCGCGAGGACCAGTCGGGGGCGTGGGCCATCGCCGAGATCCTCCCTCGCCGCTCCCGCCTCGCGCGCCGGGCTCCCGGCGGCGGCCATGGGGAGCGCGTCGTCGCCGCCAACGTGGACCAGGTGGTGATCGTGTTCGCCGCGGCGAAGCCCGATCCCCACCCGCGCATGCTCGATCGCTTCCTCGTGATCGCCGAGGGCAATGCGCTCGCCGCCCGCATCGTCGTCAACAAGGTGGAGCTGGTGGGCGAGGAGGCGGCGCGTGCCCGCTTCGGGGAGTACGAGCGGATCGGGTACCCGGTGCACTACACCAGCACGCACGCGAAGCTGGGGCTCCAGCCGCTGCACGACGCCCTCGCGGGGCGCACCTCGGTGCTCACCGGCCCCTCCGGCGTGGGCAAGAGCTCGATCATGAACACGATGTTCCCCGGGCTCGACCTGCGGGTGGGGGAGATCAGCGAGTCGGTGAACAAGGGACGGCACACGACGGTGGGGGCGTACGCGCATCCCCTCCCCGATGCCCGGGGGGGCTTCCTCGTGGACTCCCCGGGGCTGCGGGAGGTGGGACTCTGGGGGATGCCCCCCGGGGATCTCGACACGTGCTTCCCCGAGTTCCGTCCCTTCCTCGCCGAGTGCCGCTTCGCCGACTGCCGCCACTCCGGCGAGCCGGAGTGCGGGGTGCGCCAGGCGCTCGCGCGCGGCGCGGTGTCGGCGGAGCGGTACGAGAGCTTCCGGAAGCTCTACGACGAGCTGGACGAGGCGGCGAACACCTACTGACCGGCGGTCACCGGGTTCGCTGTGCTGGAACACGGGGATCCTCGCGCAACGGGGTGCGACGCGGATGACGCGGATCTCGCGGATGACGCGGTGCCGGGATGGCAGCCCCGCCTCCGGCGCGCCTCACCGAGCAAGAGTCAACCGCGAAGAACTTTGGAACGGCCCCGGGGAGCATCGGCGTCCCGAGGCCGTTCCAACAACGCTACCGAGCCCGAGGGGGATGAGATTCTCTTCCCCCGCGCATCGGGACCGTTTCATCCGCGAGACCCGTGTCATCGGCGCCGCACCGCGTGGCGGGAGGAGCCCCGCGCGTCCGGGTGCTCGGCCTGGCGCGCCCCTTTCCCCCAGGGTGAGGCCGGCGGGAAGATCGCGCCGCCGGGCGTCTTGCCGGGAAACCTGGGGTGACGCAGTGTATACAAAACACTGCGGCCGCCCGCATGGCCGCTTCCTCCATTCAGGGAGAGCCAGGTCATGCCCCTCCTCGGTCGCCGCGCAGTTCCCGCCCTCCTTGTGCTCCTGGCCGCCCCGGCCTGTGCCTCGCGCTATGCGCCGACCAACGCGGCGCCGCCATGCACGTCGAGCCGCATGTCGCTCGAGTACGAGCGCTCGCGCATGACCGCTGAGCAGGAGTGGGAGCGCAAGGTGTCCATGGCCACGACCACGATCGAGCGGGAACGCCTCAACGGGCAGCGCATCTCCGACCTGAAGCGTGCCGACGATGCCTTCTGGCGCCGCTACCGGGCCGCCGTGCAGGCCGATAGCGCCGCCGGCTGCAAGCCCTGACTCCTCCCCGGATTCCGGGAAGCACGAAACACGAACGCGGTAGCGGCCAGCGTGGCCACTACCCCTTTTCGTCGAAGATTCCCCGGTCGCTCGCGCTCCCCCGGAAAGACAGTGGGCCTCAGCTCTTCATCAGCACCAGGAACTTCGACGCCGCCCAGAAGCGCTCCGGCTCCTGGATCTCCAGCCCGCCGGAGATCTTCCCCTTCACCATCGCGTCGGGCTTCGCCGCCGCGGTGTCCTGCCGGGTGAGGATCGTGTAGTTCCCCGGGGGGAGGGCGATGTGCGTCTCCTTCGTGCGGTCGAGCTTCTGGAAGGCCGCCGGATCGAGCGACCGGGCAAGCTGCACGGGGCGCGAGCCGAGGATGAGGAAGCGCCGCCCCCCCTCGTTCACGAGGACCCCCTTCTTCACCAGCTCCTCCTTCGTGCCCGCGACCACGTAGACCGTGTTCTTCTCGGTCGTGAGCTCTCCCACGGTCCCGGTCAGCGACTCCTTCTCCTTCGCCAGCCCGGCGATCTCCACGTCCTTGCCGGCGATGATCGCCTCGTACTCCGCGCGCTGCCGCTCCACGGTCTCCTTGAGGCCGGCGATCGTCTGCTCGTACATCGCCACCTGCTTCGCGAGCGTGCTGTCGGAGGCGGCCAGCCGCTGCGCCCGGGCGCGGGTGGACGCGAGCCGCTTCTCCGTGGAGTCGAGGCGCGCGACCAGTTCGCGGATGCGCCCCAGGACCACCACGCGGTCCTCGCGCAGCTGCTCCCCCTCGGTCCCGGAGCGCGTGCCCTCCGCCTTCATCTTCGCCGAGAGCGAGCGCGCCTGCGACAGCTCGTTGTTGATGTCGGTGACGAACTGCGTGGACACGAGGACGTCGTTCAGCAGCTCGTTCTTGATGGCGAGGAGCGAGTCGCGGCGCACGGAGTCGGCGACCTGCAGGGTGGAGAGCTGCTCCTTCGTCTTGTTGTCACAGGCCGCGAGCGCGACCGGGAGGGCCAGCGCGGCGAGGAAGAGTCGGCGCATGTGTGGAACGGTGGTGGGAGGGTCGAGTCGATC
The DNA here is from genome assembly GCA_036401195.1 of Gemmatimonadaceae bacterium. Taxonomy (GTDB): domain Bacteria; phylum Gemmatimonadota; class Gemmatimonadetes; order Gemmatimonadales; family Gemmatimonadaceae; genus JACDHQ01. Next base: position 9,800 of record DASWVQ010000004.1, on the reverse strand, counting down.
GGTGCTGCAGGTGCTACCCCCGGACGACTGAATGGATGCGAACTCAACAATGCCGGAGCCCCCGGGAGAAGGGCGTGGCTACCAGGACCCCCGCTCCCCCGCCACCTCGATCACGTGGCTGAGGCGATCGGCGGCGTGGCGCCAGTTGGTCTCCACCCCGGTCTCGGCGGCGTCGGCATCGCCGGATTCTATCGCGTCAATGATTGCATCGTGTTCGGCCACCGACGCGGTGATGTCGCTCACCAGCAGGGAGATGTACATCCGGATGTAGCGCTCCGCCTGGGGCTTCACCGCCTCGTGCAGGGCGACCAGGCGGGGCCCCGACGCGGCGTCCACGATGAGCCGGTGGAAGCGCTCGTCCGCGTCGTAGATCGCCCCATGCTCCACCGGGCTGGCGACGCCGGCCGCGTGGAAGTGCCGGTTCTCCTCGCGCAGGGCGATGCCCAGGGCGGCCCGGTCGGGGACCGGGCGCTGCGCGGCTCGCCGCGCCGCGAGCCCCTCCAGCTTCCCCACGATGTTGAGCAGCTCGTGGACGTCGGCCTTCGTGAGGGGGGCGACGGTGAGGCGGCTCTGCTGGGCCAGCGGGGTGCCGAGGACGTACCCCTCCTGCTGCAGCCGCTGCAGGGCCTCGCGGACCGGGGTCCGGCTGACGCCGAGCCGCGAGGCGACCTCCGTCTCGACGATCCGGCTGCCGGGGGCGAGTTGCCCGCTCACGATGAGGTCGCGAAGCCGGAGGTAGACCTGCTCCGGCCGGAACCCGTAAGGTGCGTTGGCCGGCGACGCCTCGGGCGGCGCCGGAGCGGCCGGTGGCGCCGCCGGGGAGTGCCGGCCCGGGGGGCGGGGCGGCCTGGCGGGTGAGCCCTTTCGTGCGGGGGTCATTGGGGGGGCAATATAAGCCGGCGACGTCATCCTGAGGCGCAGCCGAAGGATCTGGCTCAGGCGCACCGGCGCCAGGTCCTTCGGTTGCGCCTCAGGATGACGTCGAGGACTGTCGCCGGTATGGTGCACGACTGTGCCGATGGATACCGTACTGGCCAACCTCTTGCACCAGCTCGGCTGACCCTCCCCATCACACGCCATGACCGACGAGAAGCGATTCCAGGAGCTGCTTCAGGAATTCCGCCGGGTGGGGGTGGATCCCGATACATTCAGCGCGGTCCTCTCGGTATCTCCCGACGACGCGCTGGCGGCGCTCGCCCTCCTCGAGGATGGCGCCGGCCCGGCGGCCTTCCTCACCCAGTTGCGCCGGCAGCAGGTCCCCACGTCGTGAAGAAGCTCCGCGTCTTCCTCGAGTCCGAGATGGCCACCGAATGCGACGCCTGCGGGCGCCGCTTCGACATCGTGAAGGGCGGGGTGTGCGACCAGTGCCGCCGCATCCTCTGCGCGCGCGACCTCCACGGCTCCGTCGTGCAGCGCCTCGTTGCCGACCTGCGCGGCCGCTCCACCTGCGTCGCCTGCCGGCGTGAACGCCATTGACGACAACAGGCGCCGGGAACGGCCCAACCACCATGAAGCGACTGTGGTGAATGAAGGGAATCCGCCCTGTCGCCCGGCCGGAGCAGTGGCGCCGGACCTACGGCAGGACGATGTCCTTCATTCTTTCCTTCGCTTCATGTCCGTTTCCCCCTTCCTGTCCGGCGCCGGCCCGAACTCGAAGGGCGCCAGCATCACCTGGCGCACCGGCTTCCCGTCCTTCCGCGCCGGCGTGAACTTCGACGCGATCAGGGCGGCGCGCACCGCCTCGTAGAATGCCGGGGACGACGCCGACACCATCGTCACGGAGAGCGGGTTCACCTGTCCCGTCGCCTCCACCACGAACTCCGCCACCACCTTGCCGGTGATCCCGTAGGCGAGGAGCGAGTCGGGGTACACCGGTTCCACCAGCTCGTCGTCCAGCGGCTTGGCGGGGGTGTCCACCTCGTCGGAGTGGAAGATCACCCCCGTGTCGCCCTTCGCGGCGGCGTTGCGCTTCTTCTGCTGCTGCTCGCGCTCGCGCACCAGCGCCGCGTCGGCGCGGTCGTTGCGCGACCAGATGGCGATCACCCCGCACGCCTCCACGCCGCGGGAGGTCCGGAACTCCGCGGGCACCGTGGCCACCCCCGAGTACACCTCCATCCCGCTGATCGTCTCGGGGTTCACCACGTCGATGTCGAACTCCCCGGAGAGCGCGGCGGCGCCGTCGATGAACACGAGCGGGGGGCAGCGGCTGCCGCGGAAGCGGATGGTGTTCACGAAGCTGTTCCGTCGCGACACCTGCGCTCCCGGCACGAGGGCGCGCAGCGCGTCGGTGAGCCGCTGGCTCCGCACCCGCTCCAGGTCCCCGCGCGTGAAGTAGCGTCCCCCGAGCCCCCGCGTCTTCCGTTCGTAGAAGCCGTACAGGTCGCGCGCGAAGCCGCCCATCGCCGCCTGCACCATCACCGGCGAGAGCTCGATGGGGATCGCGCGCAGGGTGATCCGCACCTCGGCGGGGAGCTTCGACGTCTCCAGCGGGACGTTCGCCACCCGGTAGCCGATGCGCCGCGCGCGCAGCACGAGGCTCCCCGACGGGAGCCCGGCCAGCCGGAAGCGGCCCGCGTCGTCGCTCATCACCCGCGCGGCCGACCCGGGGAGGGTCACCTCCACCGCGGGGAGGGGGTGGCCGGCGGTGTCCACCACCACGCCCGCCACCGTCGCCCCCGCGCCCTGCGCGCGGGCCGACGCGGGAGCCCACGCCGCCAGCAGGGCGGCGATGGTGAGGGCGAGCCGGGGGGTGATGCGGGGAGTCACGAGGGCCTCCGGGGGTGGCCCGCCGCGCGGCCACGCTGGCGGAGCGGGCGGGAGGGACGGTACAGTGTACGCCGTGACCACGACCCCCGCCACCACGGACGCGACGTCCGTCTCCCGCCCCCGCCTCGCGCTCACGCTCGCCCTCGCGGCCTACGGGATCCCCCTCCTCCGGCACCCCGGCGATGGCAGCCTGGTGGACGGCGTCGACCTCGCCATCCACGAGACGGGGCACCTGGTCTTCGCCCCCTTCGGCGACTTCCTGCAGTTCGCGGGAGGAACCATCGCGCAGCTCGCCTTTCCCCTCGTCTTCGCCGCCTACTTCTGGCGGCGGGGCGACCGGCATGCGGCGACGGTCGCCGCCTGGTGGCATGCGCAGAACTGGTGGAACGTGTCCGTCTACGTGAACGACGCGCGCGACCTGCAGCTCAACCTGGTCGGCGGCGGGGAGCACGACTGGAACTACCTGCTCGACCGCCTCGGCGTGCTGCACCTGGACCACCGGCTCGCGCGCGTCGCGTGGCTCATCGGCGTGGTGGTGTTCGTCGCGTCCATCCTGCTGGGCGTGCGCTGGGCGCGCGTCACCCCCGCCGCCGAGGGCTCGTACCAGCCAGGGTGATGATCGCCACGCCCGCGAGGATCACCGCGGCGGCGGCGATGGTGCGCATCTCCACCGGCTCGCTGGCGAGCGCCCACCCCAGGAACACCGCCACGATCGGGTTCACGTACGCGTACGTCGCCACGCGCGCCGGGGTGCTCACCTCGAGCAGGTAGGTGTAGGCGGTGAACCCGATGAGGGAGCCGAAGGTGGCGAGGTAGGCCAGGCTCCAGAGGGAGCGCGCCGTGACGTGCGCCGCCGCCAGCCGCGCGGGCTCGCCGGCGATGCCCCCCACCAGCACGAGTGCCGCCCCCCCCGCGAGCATCTGCACCGCGTTCGAGGTGATCGCGCTCGCCGGGCGCGGGGCATGGCGCGCGTAGATCGAGCCCACCGCCCACGAGATCGACCCGAGCACGAGCACCCCGGTCGCGGCGATGCTGAACTCCGCATGCCCGGTGAACGCCCCCGGGCCCACGAGGAGGGCGATCCCCGCGAGCCCGAGGCCAAGCCCCGCGAACACCCCCACGCGCGGCCTGGTGCCCGCGGGGCGCAGCCAGTCCACCACCACCATCCACACCGGGACGGTGGCCACGAGGAGTGCGGTGATCCCGGAGGGGACGCTCTGCTCCGCCCACACCACCGCGCCGTTGCCGAGGAGGAGGAGGAAGAGCCCCACGATCGCGGCGCCGCGCAGCTCGGCGCGGCTCACGCGGGTGAGCCCCCGCGCCCTCGCATACGCGTACAGCACCGCGCCCGCGGCGAGGAAGCGCGCCCCCGCCATGAGGAAGGGGGGAATGGTCGCCACCGCGAAGCGGATCGCGAGGTAGGTGGATCCCCAGATGACGTACACCGCCGCGAAGGCGGCGATCACCCGCGAGCGGGGGGCGTGGGCGGGCGACTCCGGCACCCGGCGGCCGCTACGCGGGGATCGCCTGCTTCACCGGCGCCCCCTCGGCGCCGTTCACCACCACGACCGTTTCCACGTCCACGTCGGCCTTGAAGGTGGCCGCCACCGAGCAGTACTTCTCGAAGGCCAGCGCCACCGCGCGCTCGGCATGCACCGCCTCGATCCCCTCGCCATCGATGCGATAGGTGAGGCGCACCGAGAGGACGCGCCGCGGGGGAGTGTCGCGCCGCACGGCGCTCGTCTCCACTTCGAGCCGCTGCACCGGGGTGCGACGCTTCCCGAGGATGTCCACCACGTCGATCCCGGAGCAGGCGGCCAGGGCGCTCAGCATCCCGTCCACCGGGCTCTGGCCCGTTTCCCCGCTTCCGTCGAGGCGCGACATCGGGCCGTCGGCGCGGCCGGTGTCGAAGCGATGCTCGCCCGCCCAGCGGGCGACCAGCGTCGGCGTGTTCACGACTCGCCTCCCTTCGCGATCGGGGCGCGCACGGCGTTCCCCCACTCGGTCCAGCTCCCGTCGTAGTTGCGCACGCGGTCGTAGCCCAGGAGGTACTTCAGCACGAACCAGGTGTGCGACGAGCGCTCGCCGATGCGGCAGTAGGCGATCACGTCGTCGGAGGGGCGAAGGCCCTTCTCGGCCTCGTAGATGGCGCGCAGCTCGCCGACGGGCTTGAACGAGCCGTCGGGCGCCGCGGCGCGCGACCAGGGGACGCTCTTCGCGCCGGGGATGTGTCCCCCGCGCATCGCCCCCTCCTGCGGGTAATCGGGCATGTGCAGCTTCACGCCGGTGAACTCGTCGGGGGAGCGCACGTCCACGAGGCGGCCCCCCGCGCGCAGGTGCTGGCGCACGTCGTCCATGAAGGCGCGCACCGGGGCATCGTGCCGCTCGGGGGCCACGTATTCCGAGCGCGGGAAGCGCGGCACCTCCTCGACCATCGGGCGCCCCTCGGCCTCCCACTTCATCCGGCCGCCGTCGAGCAGGCGCACGTTGTCGAAGCCGAAGAGCTGGAAGACCCAGAAGGCGTACGCGGCCCACCAGTTGTTCTTGTCGCCGTAGAGGATCACCGGCGTGCCGGCGTCGATGCCGCGGGCGCGGAGCAGCTCCTGGAACTGTTCGCGCGACACGTAGTCGCGCACCGTCTCGTCGTTGAGGTCGGTGTGCCAGTCGAGCTTCTGCGCCCCGGGGATGTGCCCCATGCCGTACAGCAGGACGTCCTCGTCGCTCTCGAGGATCCGCAGGGCTGGGTCGTCCAGGTGGGCGGCGAGCCACTCCGTGGACACGAGCGCCTCGGGGTGGACGTAGCCCTTCGGCGCGATGCGCGGGTCGATTTCCATGGCTTCAATCTATTTTGTTGCGGAAGGGAGGCGCGTGAACTGCGATCCTCCCCGCCGGAGCGCCGGTTCCGCACGACGATCGCGACCAGGAGGGCCGTTGGGCCAGTACAAGTACCACATCTTCGTGTGCACCTTCGGCAAGACCTGCTCGCAGCAGGGGGCCGAGGAGGTGCTCGGCGAGCTCAAGGACCAGGTGAAGGCCCTCGGGATCAAGAAGGACTGCCGGGTGAACAAGGCCGGGTGCATGCACCAGTGCGGGCACGGCCCCATGGTCGTGGTCTACCCGGAGGACACCTGGTACGCGGGGGTGGACCTGGCTGGGGCGCGGCGGATCGCCGCGGAGCACCTGGCGGGGGGGTGCCCGGTGGAGGAGTACCGCTACCATGCGCCGCCCGGCGACAACAAGGACGCATGACCCTCGGTCCCGGCGAGCTGGCCCCGCTCATGGAGCCGTATGCGCACCACATCCTGGTGTGCACCGGGGGCTATTGCGCCCCCGGGCACGAGGGGCGGGCACTCTACCGGCTCCTCCCCCACCTGCTCCAGCGCGAGGGGCTCCTCTTCGGCCCGGGGCGGGTGAAGCGGGGGGAGACCCCCTGCCTGGGGGTGTGCGCCGGCGGGCCGATCGTGGTGGTGTACCCGGAGGGGATCTGGTACGCCGGGGTCACCCCCGCCCTCCTGGAGCGGATCGTCACCGAGCACCTGCGTGATGGCCGGGTGGTGGAGGAGGCGGTGTTCCACCGGGCCGGCGCGGCACCGCCATGATGTCGCGGGCGGGGGGGCGCCGTTGCCGCCTCGCGGCGCCCGGCACTAGCTTGGCTTCACCATGCGCGATCCGATGTTCCCCCGCCGCCACTTCCTCGACGCGGCCCGGCAGTTCCTCCTGGAACCCGGCGACGACCGCGAGGTCGATCCCGTGGACGTCCCGCGCCTCACGCATCACGCGATCCTGAAGACCCGTATGCCCCGCTCCCGCGACCGGATCCTGAACAACCTCGACGAGATGTACCGCGAGGCCTTCGAGCGTGCCAAGGCAACCAGCGACGAGTCGCAGCTGGCGACGCTCGATTTCGCGTACCGCCGCGAGCAGCTCTATTTCGAGATCCTGCTGGACATCCGCGACTCGATGGACCGGCGGTAGGGCGCCGTTACCTCCCGTCCCCCTCCATCCGCCCGAAGATCGACCCGGTCTTCCCCTCGGACTCCTTCGGGGTGACTTCCATCGCGTGGCGCGGCCACAGGAGCGAGGCGACGATCGAGAGCGCCAGCACGCCAAGGATCACGCCGAGCGACACCAGGATCGGGACCTTCACCCAGTCCACGATCAGCATCTTCACCCCCACGAAGGTGAGGATCACCGCCAGCCCGTACTTCAGCAGGTGGAAGCGGTGCACCACCGCGGCCAGCAGGAAGTAGAGGGAGCGCAGGCCGAGGATGGCGAAGATGTTCGAGGTGAAGACGAGGAAGGGATCCGTCGTCACGGCGAAGATCGCGGGGATCGAGTCCACCGCGAACATCAGGTCGGTGAACTCCACCAGCACCAGCACCAGCAGCAGCGGCGTCGCGACCTTCTTCCCGTTCTCCGTCGTGAAGAAGTGCGCCCCGTCGTAGCGCGAGGTCATGGGGAAGAAGCGCCGCGTGAACCGCACCACCACGTTCTGGTCGGCGTCGAACTCCTCGTCCTGCTTGAACGCCATCCGGATGCCGGTGAAGACCAGCATCGCGCCGAAGATGTAGAGGATCCAGTGGAAGCGCGCGATCAGCAGGGTGCCGAGGCCGATGAACAGCCCGCGCATGAGGAGGGCGCCGAGGATCCCCCAGAACAGCACCCGGTGCTGGTAGCGCGAGGGGACCTTGAAGTAGCTGAAGATCAGGACGATGACGAAGATGTTGTCGATCGACAACGACTCCTCGATCACGTAGCCCGTGAGGAAGGTGAGGGCGACGTGCCCGTCGTACACGACGGCGAGCCCCCCCGCGAAGACGAGGGCGAGGCTGACCCATACCGCGGTCCAGATCGCCGCCTCGCGCGGGCGCACGTCGTGGGCCTTCCGGTGGAACACCCCCAGGTCGAGCGCGAGCATCGCGAGCACGAAGGCGATGAAGGCCGCGTAGAAGGTCCAGGGGGCGTGGATGAGGTTCGGTTCTGGCATGGCTCCGGAAGGAAGCACGCGCCGGGCCGGGGCGGTAGCATCGAAAAACCGAAGTGCCTCGCAAGCTTTTCGAAGGAGTGTAGCTTAGGCGCCATGCGCCCATCTCCCCTCCTGCTCGCCCTGGCCATGGCCTCGATTCCCGCCGCCCAGTCCCCTGCCCAGGCTCCCCCGGCGGGTCCCACCCTCGCCGTGGTGAATGCCCAGGTCTGGACCGGCGACCCCCGGCGTCCGTGGGCCACGGCGCTCGCGGCCAGCGGGGACCGCCTGGTGGCGGTGGGCTCCACCGCGGAGGTGCGCAAGCTGGTGCGCCCGGGGACCCGGGTGGTCGACGGCGGGGGCCGGATGGTGGTCCCCGGCTTCATCGATGCGCACGTGCACTTCCTCGAGGGGGGCTTCCGCCTCTCGTCGGTGCAGCTCCGCGACGCGAAGACGCCGGCGGAGTTCACCGCCCGCATCCGCGCCTTCGCCGCCACGGTGCCGAAGGGCGCCTGGATCGTGGGGGGCGACTGGGACCACGAGCAGTGGGGCGGTGAGCTCCCGGCGCGGAGATGGATCGACTCGGTCACCCCCGACCACCCGGTCTGGGTGAACCGTCTGGACGGCCACATGGCGCTGGCGAACTCCCTCGCCCTGCGGCTCGCCGGGGTCGGGCGCGCCACGCCCGATGTGGCCGGGGGGAGCATCGTGCGCGACGCCTCGGGGGAGCCCACGGGGGTCCTGAAGGACAACGCGATGGGGCTGGTGTGGAAGGTGGTCCCCGATGCCCCGCCGGAGCTCGAGGACCGCGCCCTCGACGCCGCGATGCGCTACGTGGCGGAGCAGGGAGTGACCTCGGTGCACCACATGGGGGGGTGGAGCGACCTCGCCGTCTTCGAGCGGGCGCACCACGCCGGGCGGCTCCGCACGCGGATCTACGCGTCGGTCCCCCTCGGGAGCTGGGCCCGGCTGCGCGACACGGTGGCCGCCCGCGGGCGGGGCGACGCGTGGCTCCACATCGGCGGGCTGAAGGGGTTCGTGGATGGCTCGCTCGGCTCCCACACCGCGGCGATGCTCGCCCCCTTCACCGACGCGCCCGCCGACAGCGGCTTCTTCGTGACCACGCCGGCGGACCTCGAGGCCTGGACGCGCGGCGCCGATGCGGCTGGGCTGCAGGTGAACGTGCACGCGATCGGCGACCGCGCGATCCGCACGCAGCTCGACATCTACGAGCGCGTGGCGCGCGAGCATGGCGCGCGCGACCGCCGCTTCCGCATCGAGCATGCGCAGCACATCGCCCCCGCCGACATCCCGCGCTTCGGCGCGCTCGGCGTGATCCCCAGCATGCAGCCGTACCACGCGATCGACGACGGGCGCTGGGCCGACCGGGTGATCGGCGCGGAGCGGGCGAAGGGGACGTACGCCTTCCGCTCCCTCCTCGACGCCGGCGCGCGGCTCGCCTTCGGGAGCGACTGGTTCGTGGCGCCTCCCACGCCGCTGGAGGGGATCTACGCCGCCGTGACCCGCGCCACGCTCGATGGGAAGCGCCCCGGGGGATGGGTCCCGGCGCAGAAGATCACGGTGGAGGAGGCGCTGCGCGCCTACACCGCGGGGGGCGCGTACGCCGAGTTCGCGGAGGGGGAGAAGGGGGTGCTCCGCACCGGGATGCTGGCCGACTTCGTGATGCTCGACCGCGACATCACCCGCGTGCCCGCCGTGGAGGTCCGTGAGGCGCGGGTGCTGCTCACCGTGGTCGGGGGGCAGGTGGTGTTCGAGCGTCCGTAGTCATCGCGCCCCTCTCGCCGAAAGTGGCCAACTGACATGAAGCGAAGGAAGTGAATGAAGAACATTCCCCCGATGGCGGCCGGAGCTCGAGGCGCCTCGGAGGGATGGCCTTCATTCATTCCTTCGCTTCATGTCAGTTGCACAGTCGCGGCGAGCGGAATCCTCCCGCACGCGACATCATCCTCCCGAACAGCTCGGGATGCTGCCGTTCACGTTCGCCGTCGGCGACCGTGCGCAGTGCCCGCCGACGCCCACGTTCCCCCGGTTGCCGCCGGCGTTCGCGCTG
>DASWVQ010000003.1:0-8364 GCA_036401195.1 Gemmatimonadaceae bacterium | reverse complement strand
GCGGCGACGGGGATCTACACCGACTGGGTGCACCTGATCATCGACTCCTACCACGACCGGCGCACCGCCTTCCGCTTCTCCACCTCGCCGCGCGGGGTGCAGAAGGACGTCTTCACCTCCAACGACGGCAACGAGGACCTCAACTGGGACGCCGTCTGGGAAGTGGGGACGCGCATCGACTCCCTCGGATGGGTGGCCGAGTATCGCATCCCGCTCAGCCAGCTCCGCTTCGGTGGCGATGCGTCGACCGATCGCACGTGGGGGTTCCAGGTGCAGCGCGACATCGCGCGCCGCAACGAGCGCGACACCTGGGCCCCGTGGACTCCGAACGATGGCGCCTTCGTCTCCCGCTTCGGCGACATCACCGGGATCACCGGGGTGAAGGTGCCGGAGCGACTGGAGATCACGCCGTACGTCAGCTCCACGCTCACTCGCGCGCCGGGCGACGCCTCGGATCCCTTCTACCAGCACACCGAGAACCGCCCCAAGGTGGGGGGTGACCTGAAGTACGGGTTGCCGGGGGGACTCACGCTCAGCGCGACGATCAACCCCGACTTCGGGCAGGTAGAGGTGGATCCCGCGGTGGTGAACCTCTCCGCCTTCGAGACGTCGTTCCCCGAGAAGCGCCCCTTCTTCCTCGAGGGGAGCGACGTGTTCAGCTTCGGGCAGGTGGTGCGGCACAACGACTACGGGGGGCACACCTTCCTCTATTCGCGACGCATCGGGCGCCAGCCGCAGCTCGGGGTGCCGGGAAACACGGCCTACGCCGACCTGCCGAACCAGACCACCATCGCGGGGGCGGCGAAGGTCACCGGGAAGAAAGGCCCGTGGACGGTGGGGATCCTCGACGCGGTCACCACGGAGCAGCGCGCCCGGGTGCTCACCACCGGTGGGCTTCGCTACGAGCGCCCCGTGGAACCGCTCACCAACTACTTCGCCGGGCGGGTGAAGCGCGACTTCCGACGCGGGGCCACCACGGTGGGGGCGATGCTCGAGAACACCAGCCGCGTCGTGGGCGACACGACCTTCGCGCCCCTCCTCCGGTCGGGCGCCACCTTCGGCGGGGTGGACTTCGAGCACGCAATGAAGAAGCGCAGCTGGATCGCGAGCGGCTTCGTCGGGGGGAGCGTGGTGCGCGGAAGCCAGCGGGCGATCGCCGCGACCCAGCGGACCAGCGCGCACTATTTCCATCGCCCCGATTCGGCGGCGCTCGGCCTGTCGTACGACATCACGCGCACGTCGCTGGCCGGCTACATCGGCGAGGTGGCGCTGGCGAAGAACGGGAACACCTTCGCGTCGGTGGCCCTCAAGACGAGCAGCCCCGGGCTGGAGCTGAACGACCTGGGGCTCCAGGGACGGACCGGGTACAGCGCGATCTCGACGTTGATCGGGCGGCGGAGCAACGGCGCCGGGAGGCACCTGAACAGCTGGACGGCCTACGCCTACCAGAACGACGCCTTCAACTACGGGGGCCGCGGCATCTACCACGGCTACGCGGCGAGCGGGCACGCGACCTTCCTGAACCAGTGGGGAGTCAATGGCGGTGTCACCTACAACGCCGACTCGTACGACGACGTGCTGCTGCGCGGGGGGCCGGAGGGGAAGCAGCCCGCGACCTGGATCGGCAACCTCGGCGTCAACACCGACACGCGCCGCCCCGTCGTCGGCGAGCTGTCCACCAGCTACGCGCACGACGTCCTGGGGGGGTACCAGGAGCAGCTCCAGTTCTCCCTGGACCTGCGCCCGCGCTCCAACGTGCACCTGAACTTCGGGCCGAGCTGGACCCGCCTGCACGACACCGAGCAGCTGGTGCGGAGCGTGGCCGACCCGCTGGCGACCGCCACCTACGGGCGCCGGTACGTGCTGGCGGCGCTCACGCAGAACACCCTGTCGCTGGACACCCGCGTGGACGTCACCATCTCCCCCACGCTGAGCTTCGTGATGTACGCGCAACCCTTCGTGAGCGCGGGGAGCTACGGGGATTTCAAGGAGCTGGCGCGCCCCGCCAGCTACGAGTTCCGGCGGTACGGGGCGGACCAGGTGCGCTACGACGAGGCGAACGCGCGCTACGTGATCGATCCCGACGGGAGCGGGGCCGCGCCGGGCTTCACGGTGGGGCAGCCGAACTTCAACGTGCGCTCGCTGCGGGGGAACGCGGTGATGCGGTGGGACTACCGCCCCGGGTCGTCCGTGTACCTGGTGTGGCAGCAGGAGCGGAGCGGCTTCGCCCCCATCGGCGACTTCGAGGGCCGGCGCGACGTGAACGCGATCTTCCGCGCCGTGCCGACGAACGTCTTCCTGGTCAAGGCGACCTACTGGATCGGGAAGTAGGGCGCAGGGCCCGGCCTGGCGGCTGCCGGCGGGCGGGATCCGCAGTAGCTTTCGGGGTCGGGCCCTTAGCTCAGCTGGTTAGAGCAGCGGACTCATAATCCGAAGTGCCCGGGTTCAAATCCCGGAGGGCCCACTTCCCTTCCCCCCGGCCGGGCCGCCGCCGGCGGGGCTACCGTACGGGGCGGGAGGGGATTAATATTCATGTCTCCCGGCGATGTCCCGGCCGGGGGTACCGGTCGCGTAGCTCAGTTGGTTAGAGCGCTGCTTTCACACAGCAGAGGTCCACGGTTCGAGCCCGTGCGTGACCACCTGGCAGGCGAAAATGGCGTCCCCCTGGGGACGCCATTTTTTTGCCTTGTCATTCCGAGCGAAGCGAGGAATCTGGCTCCTGCGTGCCCGAGCCAGGTCCTTCGCTCCGCTCAGGACGACTTCACCAGATCCGCCGGTCCTTCACCCCCTTCCCGTCCAGCGACCCGTCGGGCCAGGGAATGTGCTTCCCGTCCACGGTGGCCAGCGCCTGCACGGCCAGCTCGTTCTCCTTCACCCAGGCGAGCGCCTTCGGGTCCACGGGGGCGAGGGGCTTCCGGCGGTGGCTTTCCTCCCAGGCGGAGTGCAGCGTCACCCCCAGGGCGACGTATTCCGCCGCGCCCATGTTCTGGGTCTTGAGCGCGCGCACCACGGCGGTGTCGCGCCCGAGCCGTGCCGCCCACTCGGCGTGCGTCTCCCCCTTCTGGAGGGTGAGGCTCCTCAGGTAGTCCTTCTTCAGGTCCTGCTTCTTCGCCACCTCCACCACGGCGAGCACGTAGCGCTGCGCCTTCTCGGTGGAGAGGGTGATGGTGGGGCCGCTCTCCGCCTTGAGGCGGACCGGCTTCACGTTCAGGATCGCGTGGGCGATCTTCTCCTGCTTCGACTGCGCGCTGAGCGCCGCCGGGGCGAGCAGCAGCGCGGAGATGACGACGAGTGCCTTCACGGTGGTGTCTCCGGATCGGTGCCCGTGCAAGCTGGCTCCGACCGCGAGGTGCGTTCCGTGACGGGAGTCACCTCTTGCGCCGTCGCGCCGGCCAGACAAGGTGATGATGAGGGGGTACCAGCTGTACCCCCTGATCGCTCCGCTTCCGGTTGGAGCGGGTCGCGCCGGACCGTTGGGTTGGAAAGGAAGAGAAGAGCGAGAAGGGCGAAACCTTCAACAACCCAGGAGTGTGAACTCCGGTGGTGTTGCAGGGGTTATTGCCCTTCTCGCTCTTCTCGTTGTTTTCTCACCCGATCGTCCGGCGCGATGTACCTGGCGGGCGTGAGGAGCGATCAGGGGGTACAGATGGTACCCCCTCATCATCACCCCGTCTGGCCAGCGCGATGAACCCCGCCGCTACTCGACCCGCAGCCGAGCCCCGGCCTGCTTGAGCCGCCCCGCCAGCTTCTCGGGGAGGTGTGCGCGCAGGATCAGCCGGTCGCCGAGGGTGCGCTGGTCGATCACCTCGCCGTACTGGTGGATCTCCGAGAGCAGCTTGCCATCCGACACCGAGATGTTGATCTCGGTGAGCGGCTTGCGCGCGCGGACCGCCGCGGCGAGGGCGCGCGCGAGGGGCTCGAGGCCATGCTCCGCCACCGCCGAGACGAACACGTTGTTCGGCGCGAGCCGCTGGAGCCGCTCCTGGAGCGCGTGCAGCTCCTCCTCCGGCAGCAGGTCGGTCTTGTTCACCACCAGCAGCCGCGGCGCCTCGGTCGCGCCCAGCTCGTGGAGCACCTGCTCCACCACCTGCCGCTGGTCCTCCCACGCCGGCTGGCTCGCGTCCACCACGTGCAGCAGGAGGTCGGCTTCCTTCACCTCCTCCAGCGTGGCGCGGAACGACGCCACCAGGTGGTGGGGGAGCTTGCGGATGAACCCGACCGTGTCGGTGACGAGCACGGTGCCCACGTCGCCCAGGTCGATCTCGCGGGTGAGCGGATCGAGGGTGGCGAAGAGGCGGTTCTCCACGTGCACCTCGGTGCCCGAGAGCCCGCGCAGGATGGACGACTTCCCCGCGTTGGTGTAGCCCACGAGCGAGGCCTTGAAGTGCCCCGCGCGCGACGCGCGCTGCACCTCGCGCGAGCGCTGCACCTCCTCCAGCCGCTCCTTGAGCAGCTTGATGCGGTGGTTGACGAGCCGGCGGTCCGTTTCCAGCTGCGTCTCACCGGGACCGCGCGCGCCGATCATCCCGCCGGCGTAGCGCTCGAGGTGGGTCCACATGCGCGTGAGCCGCGGCAGCATGTACTCGAGCTGCGCCAGCTCCACCTGCATCTTGGCCTCGTTGCTGCGCGCGCGGCTGGCGAAGATGTCCAGGATCAGCTCCGCGCGGTCCACCACGCGCGTCCCCACCGCGTCCTCGACGTTCTTCCCCTGCGACGGCGTGAGCTCGTCGTCGAAGATCACGAGCGAGGCGCGCGTGTCCTTCACCAGGTCGGCCAGCTCCTCCACCTTGCCCGTGCCCAGGTAGGTCCCGGCATTGGGCCGGTCGAGCTGCTGGGTGAGCTCCCCCACCACCTCGGCGCCCGCCGTGTCGGCGAGGAGCGCCAGCTCGGTGAGGTGCTCCCCCAGCTCCTGCCGGTTCGCCGAGCCCTTGCGCGGCGCGCCCACAAGGATGGCGCGCTCGCGCGGCGGCTCGAGGTCGATCAGGTCGCGTGTGATGGTGCGTCGCTCCCGCGCGTCAGCGCGTGCTGCCGAGCGTGGTGAAGCGCCCGGTCGTGTTGTACGGAATGGTGTAGTTCCCCACCGGGGTGCCGACGGTCACGTCGCCCTTCACCCGGTAGTTCACGGCGCCGGTGTTGATCATCTGCCGCCCCGCCTCGCCGATTCCCCGGTAGGTGAACGACACCGGGATGCGGACGACGGTGGAGTCGTTCTCCTGGAAGGTGAGCCGGTCGGTGAGCGTGCCGGTGGCGAAGGTCACCGTGTCGATCTGCACCTGGTAGTTGAACCGGGTGGCGTCGAGGCGGTAGCCGTTGGGGTTGTAGACGCCGAGCTCCACCTCCAGCTCGCCGCCGGTGAGCCCCAGGCCGTTCACCCGCACGTTGTGCAGGGAGACGACCGGCTCCTTGAACGCCTGGCGCACCAGCGAGGCGCACCCCGCCGTCGCCGTCACCGCCGCCGCCACCACCACCAACAAGGCCTTGCGCATCGTTCCTCCTGGTCAGCCATCCGGGTTGTCGCCGCCGGCCGGGGAGTCGTTCCCCGGACCCGCCCCTCCGGCGGCCCGCCGCCGGAGCTCCGCCCACCAGGCCATCCGCTTCGCCACTTCCTTCTCGAAGCCGAAGGGCCCGGGCACGTAGAACTCCGCCCCGCGCACCGCCTCCGGCAGGTACTCCTGCGGAATGTATGCCTCGGGGACGTCGTGCGCGTACTGGTACCCCTTTCCGTAGCCCAGTTCCTTCATGAGCCGGGTAGGGGCGTTCCGGATGTGATGCGGGACACCCTCGGCGGGGGTCTGCTGCGCCGCCTCCATGGCGGCGTGCAGCGCCGCCTTGGTGCTGTTCGACTTGGGGGCGGTGGCCAGGTAGACGACCATCTCCGCGAGGGGGAGGAACCCCTCCGGGGGACCGAGCACGTGGAAGGCCTCCCGGGCGGCGATGGCCATCTTCAGCGCCTCGGGGTCGGCGAGCCCCACGTCCTCCGCGGCCATGGCGATCGCGCGGCGGAAGAGGATCATCGGGTCTCCCCCGCCCTCCACCACGCGCATCGCCCAGTAGAGCGCCCCCTGCGGGTCGCTGCCACGCAGCGACTTGTGGAAGGCGCTCAGCATGTTGTACGTCTCTTCCCCGAACTTGTCGAAGCGGGCGAAGCGGAGCTGGAGCGCCTCGCGGGCCGACTCCACCGTGACGTGCCCCTTCGGCCCCACGTGCTCCGCCGCGGCCTCCAGCACGGTGAGGGCGCGCCGCGCGTCGCCGTCGGCCTCGCGGGCGAGGAGCGCCAGCGCGTCGTCGTCCACGGTCAGCTCCTGCGCGCCGAGGCCGCGGTCGCGGTCCTCCAGCGCGCGCGCGATCACCCCGCGGATGTCGTCCTCCGACAGCGCGCGCAGCACGAACACCCGCACCCGCGAGAGCAGCGCACCGTTGATCTCGAAGCTCGGGTTCTCCGTGGTCGCGCCCACGAGGGTGATCGTCCCCGCCTCCACGTGCGGGAGGAAGGCGTCCTGCTGCGCCTTGTTGAAGCGGTGGATCTCGTCGGCGAAGAGGATCGTGCCGCGGCCGAGCTGCCGCCGCTTCGCCGCCTCGGCGACGATCTCGCGCACCCGCGGTACCCCCTCGGTGACGGCGGAGAAGGGGACGAACTCGCGGTCGGTGTAGCGCGCGATGAGCCGCGCGAGCGTCGTCTTCCCCGTGCCGGGCGGGCCCCAGAAGATCATCGAGCCCACCGTGCCGCGCTCGATGGACTCGCGCAGCGGCTTCCCCGGCGCGAGGAGGTGCGCCTGCCCCACGTACTCCTCGAGCGAGCGCGGGCGCATGCGCGCGGCGAGCGGCTCGGGGGCGCGCTGCGCGAAGAAGGAGTCGCCCTGCATCTCCTCCTCGGAGCCACGCCCGCGGCGCGGGGGAGTCATGCGTCGGCCCCGGTCAGTGCGTGAGGGCGCGCGCCCCGAAGAAGAGCGCGCACCCCGCGAAGAAGGCCACCGGGTTGCGCCAGCCGCGCTTCCCCTGGAACTCGGGGACGAGGTTCGACGCGCCCACGTAGAGCGTGACGCCGGCCGAGAGCGCGAGCCCCCAGGTGGCGAGCCAGGCGAGGGTGTCGGTGAGGATCACGCCCGCGAGGGTGGCGAGGGCGAGGATCGCCGCCGACCCGATGGCGCGCGACTTCGGCGCCCCCGCCGCCACGAAC
The DNA here is from genome assembly GCA_036401195.1 of Gemmatimonadaceae bacterium. Lineage (GTDB taxonomy): Bacteria > Gemmatimonadota > Gemmatimonadetes > Gemmatimonadales > Gemmatimonadaceae > JACDHQ01. The sequence continues at coordinate 1,187 of DASWVQ010000003.1, read as the reverse complement.
AGCGAGGAGATGGCGAGCCCCTCGGGGAACTTGTGCAGCAGCACGGCGATGAACACCAGCGCGCCGAGCCCCGCGCTCACCTGCGTGCTCGACGCCATCGCCACCCCGTCCACGAAGGTGTGCAGCAGCAGCCCCACCAGCGCGGAGACCGACACCACCTCCGACACCTCGTGCGTCTCCTCGCCGAAATGGAAGTGCCGCCCCACCACGTGCTGCGTGAGGTGCACGAGCAGGTAGCCGAGGAGGGCGACCATCGCCGCCGTGGGGCCGGCGCGGGCGATCGCTTCCGGGAGCAGGTCCACCAGCGCGACGGAGATCATGAAGCCCGCGGCGAGCGAGAGCAGCGAGTCGAGCGCCTTCACGCTCCACCGCGCGTGCGACACCACCGCCAGCGCGCCCAGCACGTTCGCGCCCCCGGCGGCGAGGGCGTAGAGCAGTTCGGTGCGGCTCACGGGCGGCGGGCGATGCGGAGGGTGGCGCGGGGCATGGCGGGCGTCGTCGCGCCGGGCATCAGGCGGGAGTCAGCCCCAGCCGCTCGGCCTGCGCCGACACCGCGCTCACCAGGTCGGGAGCGGCGGGGAACTGCTGGCGGCGCACCTTCCAGCTCTTGGGCCGCACCCGCGGCTGCTCCTGGAGCCCCTTCCCCTCCAGCAGGTACAGCCACCGATCGGTGCGGGCGTACACGAACAGCTCGAGGAAGGGGTTGAGGGAGAGCTGGTCCTCGGAGGTGAAGACGCTGAGCTCCACCCCGCCGTAGCGGGCGAGGAGGAGCTTGAGCCGCGCCACCGCGTCGCGCACGTCGGGCAGGGGGAGCGCCTCTCCCTTCCAGGTGCGGCCGGAGCGGAGGTCCTCCATCACCACGTCCACCGCGGGGGGCATGTGCTCCGAGAGGGCGTAGAAGAGGTCCACCATGCGCTCGGCGTTCGCCACCACGTGCGCCGCGTAATGGTCGTCCACCTGCCCGAAGGTGAAGCCGTCCGGGCTGGTGCGGAATCGACGCCAGATGGACGCCTCGGGTTGCCTGCCGCGAAAGAGCATGCGCGTGGTTCGTGTCAGCGTGTCGGCGCCGCGGGAGGAGTTCCCGGCGCCGCGTCGTGATGCAGCCGTGCAGCCTCCTCGAGCAGCCAGCCCGGCGTGTTGCGCGCGGGGTCGGCGATCACCGCCTCGAGGAGGACGTGGAGAATCTT
>DASWVQ010000002.1:0-17431 GCA_036401195.1 Gemmatimonadaceae bacterium | reverse complement strand
CCCCGGGACCGCCCGGAAGGACCGGGGCGGCGGCCGCCGCCGCCAGCCGCGCCAGCAGGAGCGCGGCGAGCGCCGCCTCGCGGGCTCCCCCGAGCGGGGCGCGACCCGCCAGCGCCGCGAGGGCGGGGAATCGAAAGCTCGTGACGTCGAGCGCGTAGGGAGGGAGAGAGCCCGGCACGGGCGGCAATCTATCGTTGCTGCCCCGTTTTGCGACGGCTAGCTTCCGCGGGATGGCGCCACTCCCGCCCACCCCCCAGCCGCGCGCGGTCCTCTGGATCGACGACGAGGCTGAGCTCCTGGAGCCACATCGCATCTTCTTGCGCGAGAAGGGCTTCGACGTCGAGGCCGTGACCAACGGCGACGATGGCCTCGAAGTGGTGCGCCGGCGCCCCGTCGATCTCGTCCTCCTCGATGAACAGATGCCCGGCAAGCGGGGGCTCGAGGTGTTCCGGGAGCTCCGGGAGATCGCCCCCGCCCTCCCGGTGGTGATGGTCACCAAGTCGGAGGAGGACTCCACCCTCACCGAGGCCCTCGGTACCGACGTGGTCGAGTACCTCGTGAAGCCGGTCACCCCGCGCCAGGTGTACGCGCTGGTGGCCCGCATCCTCGAGGGGCCCCGCATCCGCCAGCAGGCCACCGCGCGCCGCTTCGTGGAACGCTTCCGCGAGCTCCAGGGCGACGGCTGGCGGGAGCTCGATTGGCGGGGATGGATCGACCGGTTCGCCGAGATCACCCAGTGGGACCTCGACCTCACCGAGGCCAACGAGCGCGGGCTGCACGAGACGCTGCGCGGGCTGTATCCCGACATGCGGCGCGAGTTCGCGCAGTTCATGGCCACCGCGTACCCCGCATGGCTCGCCGACCTGGAGGGGGACCGTCCCCCGCTCTCGATCGACGTGGTGAGCGAGTTCCTCCTCCCCGCGCTCGAGCCGCGTGGCGCGGCGGTGTTCATGGTCATCGACTGCCTTCGGCTCGACCAGTGGCGCGTGCTCGAGCCCCTGCTCGCGCCCCTGTTCGACGTGGAGACCACCCACTACTACGGCATCCTCCCCACCGCCACCCCGTACGCGCGCAACGCCCTCTTCAGCGGGCTCTTTCCCGCGGAGATCGCGGCGCGCCATCCCGACTGGTGGGGGGAGCGCGAGGACGAGACCCTCAACGCGCACGAACGGGACCTGCTCGAGGCCCAGCTCTCCCAGCTCCCCCGCCGCGTGCCGGTGCGCTACGAGAAGATCTCCACCGCCGCCGACTCCGCCGACCTCTCGCGCCGCGTGCGCGGGGCGGTGGCCGCGGAGGGGATCAGCGCCTTCGTCTTCAACTTCGTGGACCTCCTCACCCACGGGCGCTCCGAGTCGGCGATCCTCTACGAGGTGGCGCGCGACGAGATCGCGCTGCGCCAGCTCACCCTCCAGTGGTTCCGCCGCTCCGCCGCCTTCGAGGTGCTCCAGGAGGCCGCGCGGCGCCGCATCCCCGTGCTCCTCACCACTGACCACGGGTCCATCCACTGCGAGACGCCGGCGACGGTGTTCGCCAAGCGCGACGCCACGCAGAACCTCCGCTACAAGTTCGGGGAGGACCTGCGCGCCGAGGAGCCGGGCTACGCCCTCCTCTTCCGCAAGGAGGAGCAGCTCCGCCTCCCGCGTCGCGGCCTCGGCGCCAACACCCTCCTCGCCACCGGCGACGCCTTCTTCGTGTACCCGACCAAGCTGCGCGAATACCAGGCGCGCTACCGGGGATCCTTCCTGCACGGTGGCGTGACGCCGGAGGAGTGCATCCTCCCCGTCACGCTCCTCACGCCCCGCTGATGTACCGCCGGCTCCTCGTCTTCCTGCGCCCCCACGCGTGGCGCATGGCCGCCACCATCGCCAGCAGCCTGCTCGCGGCGGCGCTCGACGTCCTCGCCTTCACCCTGCTCATCCCCTTCCTGAACGCCCTCTTCGGCGTGCCGTCGCTGATCCCCCAGGGCTCGGGGTGGATCACCGCCGTGCAGGAACACACCATCGGGTGGTTGCTGCGCGGGCGCGAGCGCATGGACGCGCTCCTCATGGTGATCATCGCGATCACCGTGCTCGTGCTCATCAAGAACGTCTTCGTCTGGCTCCAGGGACAGCTCGGCGCCACCCTCCAGGAGTACGTCACCCGCGACCTGCGCGACGTCGTCTGGCGCCACCTCAACCGCCTCCCCCTGCGCTGGTTCGGGAAGACCAAGACCGGCCAGATCATCTCGCGCGTCCTCGCCGACACCGAGCAGACGAAGACGCTCATCACCCAGCTCGTCACCCAGAGCATCCAGAACAGCGCGCAGATCATCCTCACCGTCGTCGCGCTGGTGAACCTCTCCTGGCAGCTCACCCTGATCTCCCTGGTCATCGCCCCGCTGCTGACGCTGGCCCTCCAGCCGATCCTGCGGAAGCTGCGCAAGGGCCACCGGACCCTCCGCAACGAGTACGGCGAGATGACCTCCGTGCTCCAGGAGGTGGTGAGCGGGGTGCGCCTGGTGAAGTCCTTCGGCGGGGAGGCCTACGAGGAGCGCCGCTTCCTCGACGCGAGCGGCCGCTACACGCGGGGCATGACCCGCATCACCCGGATCTCGTTCCTCTCGGGACCGCTCACCGAGGTGATCGGCACCAGCATCGCCGTCCTGATCCTCTGGGTCGGGGCACGACAAGTGCTTGTGACGGGCACGCTGTCGGGCTCGACGTTGATCACATTCATGATCCTGGTGATGCGGCTCCTCCCCCCGCTCAAGTCCCTCTCCCAGACCCCCACCACCGCGCAGCAGTCGCTCGCGTCGGCGGAGCGCCTCTTCGAGGTGCTCGACCAGCCCACGGAGCAGCAGCTCGACCGCGGCACCCGCGAGGTCACCGGCTTCCACGACGCCGTGCGCTTCGACGGGGTGTCGTTCGCCTACGACGACGAGCCGGTGCTGCGCGACGTGAGCTTCACCGCGCGCAAGGGAGAGGTGGTGGCCCTGGTGGGGGCGAGCGGGGCGGGGAAGAGCACCCTCGTCGACCTCATCCCGCGCTTCCACGAGCCCACCGCGGGCCGCATCCTCCTCGACGGCACCGACCTGCGCGAGCTCCGCCTCGAGTCGCTGCGCCGGCTCATCGGCATCGTCAGCCAGGACACGGTGCTCTTCAACGACTCGGTGCGGAACAACATCGCCTACGGCTCCGCCGACCGCTTCACGCAGGCCCAGGTGGAAGCGGCGGCACGAGCCGCCAACGCGCACGGCTTCATCACCGAGCTCCCCGAGGGCTACGACACGGTGCTCGGCGAGCGCGGCACCCGCCTCTCCGGCGGGCAGCGCCAGCGCCTCGCCATCGCCCGCGCGCTGCTGGTCGACCCGCCCATCCTCATCCTGGACGAGGCGACGAGCGCCCTCGACACCGAGAGCGAGCGCCTCGTGCAGGAAGCCATCGAGCGCCTCCTCGCCGGCCGCACCGTGTTCGTGATCGCGCACCGCCTTTCCACCGTCCGACACGCCGACTGCATCCTCGTGCTCGAGCGCGGCGAGGTGGTGGAGCGCGGCACGCACGAGGCACTGCTCGCGCGCCGCGGCGCCTACCACCGCCTGCACTCGCTCCAGTTCCAGACCGACGCGAGCCGCCCCATGGCGGCCGCCGCCACCGCCACGGAGGATTGATGCGCGCCCTCTTCTACCACATGACCGACGAGTGGCCGGGGAGTTCGCGGGCCTTCCTCTCCGCCGCCCGCGGCCTCGCCGCCCGCGGCCACGAGGTCACCTTCGCCTGCGTCTCCGACAGCGCCTCCGAGGAGCACGTGCGGCGCGAGGGGATCGACATGATCACCCTCCCCACCGGCGCGGTCGCCGGCGACGCGTGGCGCCTGCGCGACGTGCTGAAGGAACGCACCGTGGACACGGTGTTCCTGCACACCGCCCGGGAGCAGCTCGTGGTGGGCTCCGCCATGCGCATGGGATCGCGCGGCACCGTGGTGCGCCGCGTCCCCGCCGGCGCGGGCTTCGACAGGGACGGCACCCTCGCCTCGCGCTTCCCCGCCTCGGCGCTGCTCTTCAACAGCCGCGACGAGCTCACCGCCGCGGAGAAGAACCGCGGCAGCGCCCCGGCCGTGGTGGCGCCCCTCGGCGTGGACCTCGCCCGCTACGACGACGGCGACGCCATCGCCCCCGACGCGGTGGGCGCGGTGCGCGGCGGGCGCCTCGTCGTCTGCGCCTACGAACCGGGGGCGCGCGGACGCCTCCTCACCGCCATGCGCACGATGGCGATCCTCTCGCCGCGCCACCCCGAGCTGCACCTCGCGGTCGTGGGGCCGGGCTCGCAGGACGAGGAGCTCAAGCTCCACGCGGCGGCGATCGGCATCACCCCGGTGGTCTCCTTCCTCGGCGACCGCCAGGACCGGCTCGCGATCTACGCGGCGGCCGACGTGGGCTGGGTCGCCGCCCGGCACGACGCCGCCGCCTTCGCCTGCCTCGACTTCATGGCGCTCAAGGTGCCCGTCATCGCCGAGCGCGACCCCCTCTCGGCGCAGTACGTGGCCGACCTGATCACGGGAATGCTCATCACCGCGCGCGACGCGTCGGAGACCGCGGCCACGGTCGCCGCCTTCCTCGCCAAGGACGAGCAGCGCATCGCCATGGGGAACGCCGCCCGCGCCCGCGTGGCGCGCGAGTTCGGCGAGGCGGCGATGGTCGACGGCTTCGAGCAGGCCGCGGGCGCCCGCGCGGGAGCGCTGGCCGCCCGGTGAGCGACCGCCCGGCCAACGCGCGCCACTGGGCCGAGTACCTCGCGCTGCGCGGGGCGGTCGGTGCCCTCGGTGCGCTGGGGATCCGGCGCGCCGGCCGCGTGGGCGCCACCCTCGGCGCCCTCGGCCACCATCCCTTCGGGATCCGCCGCGCCGTGGTGGAGCGGCAGGTCGCCGAGTCCTTCCCCGAGTGGCCCCGCGAGCAGGTGGAACGCGTCGCCCTCGAGTCGTATCGCAGCCTCGGTACCACCAGCATCGAGGCCGCGGTGCTCGGCCGGCTCGGGCCCGCCGACGTGCTGGCCATGTTCTCCGGCGCCGAGGGGTGGGAGCTGATCGAGCGCCCGGCCCGCGAAGGGCGCGGCGTCCTCCTCGTCACCGGCCACCTCGGGAACTGGGAGCTCGGCGGCGCGTACATGGCCGCCCGCGGCGTGCCCATCGACGCCATCGCGCGCCACATGGAGAATCCCCTCGTCGACGGCTACCTCACTCGCACCCGCCAGCGGCTGGGGATGCGCGTGGTGCACGACGAGGCCGCGGTGCGCCAGGTGCCTCGCGCGATCCGCGGCGGGCGCTCCGTCGCCATGCTGGTGGACCAGGGGGCGGTGGGACTCGCGTCCACCTGGGTCCCCTTCTTCGGGCGCGACGCCAAGACGCCGCGAGGCCCGGCGGTGTTCGCCCTCCGCCTCGACGCGCCCGTCGTGTTCGGCTGCGCGCTTCGCGAGCCCGATGGGCGCTACCGCATGCACCTCGAGTCCGTGGAGGTGCCTCGCACCGGCGACCGCGACGCCGACGTCGACCGGATCGTGGCCGGCTACACCGCCACGCTGGAACGGTGGGTGCGACGTGCCCCCGGGCAGTACTTCTGGCAGCACCGCCGCTGGAAGCACCAGCGGCCCGCCGCCGCGATCGAGACACCTTCCACCGCGGGAGCTTCGACATGAGCCGGCCCACCGAGCGACTGCTGCGCGACCCTCGCGCCTGGTTCGGGCTGTCCGTCATCGCCGCCATGGTGCTGATGGCGGTGGCCGCGCCCCTCATCGCCCGTCATGATCCCTACGGGATCGACCTGATCGGGCAGCTCCAGGGCCCCTCCGCCACGCATTGGCTCGGGACCGACATCCAGGGGCGCGACATCTGGGCGCGGCTCGTGTACGGGGCGCGCGTGTCGCTCGCCGCGGGGATCGTGTCGCAGGGGATCGCCCTCATGCTCGGCCTCGCCCTCGGCCTCGTCGCCGGCTACTACGGCCGCTGGGTCGACGAGCTGGTGATGCGCCTGGCCGACATCACCCTCGCCTTCCCCACGCTGCTCCTGCTCATCGCCATGGTCGCGGCGCTTCAGCCCTCGCTCGTGGTGGTGTTCGTCACGATCGGCGTGGTGGGATGGGCGGGGATGGCGCGGCTGGTCCGCGGGCAGGTGCTCGTGGTGCGCGAGCAGGAGTACGTGCAGGCCATCCGCGCGCTCGGCGCCGGCGACCTGCGCACGATCGTGGGACACGTGCTCCCCGGCGTGGTGGCTCCCGTGGTGATCGCCGCGACGCTCGGCATCGCGGGCGCGATCATGGCCGAGGCGGCGCTCTCCTTCCTCGGGCTCGGCGTGCAGCCGCCCACGCCGAGCTGGGGCTCCATGATCGCGGACGGGCGCGACCTGAGCCAGCTGCGCAGCGCGCCGTGGACCTCGCTCTTCCCCGGCCTCGCCATCGGTGCCGCGGTGCTCGGCTTCAACCTCCTCGGCGACGCGCTGCGCGACGCCCTCGATCCCCGGGCCCAGAAGACCAGCATGCCCACCGCGGGCGCCCCGGCCTCGGTCGAGGCGCAACGGCCGTGAGCCCGATCCTCGCGGGCGCGGCGAAGGAAACGGCTCCGGCATTCGAGGTCATCCTGAGCGGAGCGAAGGATCCGGCTCCGGACACTGAAGTCATCCTGAGCGGACCGAAGGATCCGGCTCCGGCGCGCCTGGGCCAGCTCCTTCGGCTTCGCCCCAGGATGACTGCACGATGAGTTACGACGTCGACCTCCTCCGCCGCGAGGAATTCCCCTGGGCGGCGCGCGGCGAGGCGGTGTACCTGAACCATGCCTCCACCGGCGCGCTCCCGCAGCGCACCGTCCGCACCGTCACCGACTGGATCCAGCGGCGCGCCGAGCCCTGGCGCATCGCCGAGGGCGAGAGCTTCGAGATGCTGGCTCGCGGGCGCCAGCTGGTCGCGCGGCTGGTGGGTGCGGACCCGGGGGAGATCGCCCTCATGCCCAACACCGGCGTGGGGCTCAACCTCGCCGCCTTCGCGCTCCCGCTCGAGCCGGGCGACGTGGTGCTCACTCCCGACCTGGAGTTCCCCGCGAACGTCTATCCGTGGATGGCGCTCGCCGAACGGCGGGGCGTGATCTACCGGCGGGTGCCCTGCACAAACGGCGTGATCGACGAGGGCCGGCTCCTCCGCGAGCTGGAGGACCCGGCGGTGAAGGTGCTCGCGCTCTCCTGGGTGGGATTCGCGACCGGCGCCCGTGTCGACCTCGCGGCGCTCGGCCGCGCCTGCCGCGCGCGGGGGGTGTGGTTCGTGGTGGATGCGATCCAGGGGCTGGGCGTGGTGCCCCTCGACCTGCGCCACTGCCACGTGGACATCCTGGCGTGCGGCGCGCAGAAATGGCTCCTCTCCCCGTGGGGAACGGGGTTCACCTACGTGCGCCGGGAACTGGTGCGGCGGCTCGACCCGCAGGTCGTGGGATGGGTCGCGGTCCGCGGTTCCGACGACTTCACCCGCCTGCTCGATTACGACCTCACCTGGCGTGACGACGCGCGCCGCTTCGAGCTCCTCACCCTCGGCTACCAGGATTTCGCGGGGATGAACGAGAGCCTCGCCCTGCTGCTCGAGCTCGGGCCCGCGCGCATCGCCGCGCACATCGAGCGCCTGGTGTCGCGCATCATCGCCTGGGCCGCCGAGCATCCGGAGGTGGCGCTGGTGACGCCGGCGGAACCGGCCCGCCGCGCGGGCATCGTGTCGCTGCGCCTCCCCGACCCCCCGGCCGCCGCCACGCGCCTCCGCGAGGCGAAGGTCGCCTTCTCCCTGCGCGAAGGGTCGATCCGGCTCTCGCCGCACTGCTACACGAACGACGACGACATCGAGCGGGCGCTGGCGGCGCTTCTCTAAACGGCAACTGACGGCCGCCAGCCCTCGGCCCTCGGCTCTCGGCTCTCGGCTCCGGAACCGGAAGCGCGCCTGGCGGCTTCGCCGCCTCCAGCGCGCACACCGCATGAGGGTGACTTCGCCGGACGAGGAAGATCGAGCGCGCGCGCCCCCGCACGCCGCTCGCTTCCGATTTCGTGCCGAGGCCCGACGCCTGACGGCCGAGGCCCCCGCCCTCGCCGTTGCCGGTGCCGTTCGCCGTGGGTCAGTCTACGGCAACGACGGGCACCGGTCGCGGGACCGACAGCTAAGGGCGTGGGGCTTCGGGCTTCGGGCGTCGGCACGAATCCGGAAGCGCGCCTGGGCCGCTTCGCGGCCCTTTAGCGCGCGAACGGCATCAGGTGAAGGTCGCCGGATGAGGAAGATCGAGCGCGCGCGCCCCCGCGCGCCGCTCGCTTCCGATTTCGTGCCGAGAGCCGAGGGCCGAGAGCCGAGAGCCGGCGGCCGTCAGTGGCCGTCAGCCGCGAGCCGCCCCTCCCCCTACCCTCCCACCGTCACCAGCCCGTACGTCCTCGCCCCCTTCCGCACCAGCAGGTACTTCCCCCCCAGCAACGCCCCCGGGTCGAGCTCCCGGAGCTCCGCCCCCACCCGCTCGCCATTCAGGTAAAGGCCCCCCTGCTGGATCGCGCGTCGTGCCTCGCCCTTCGACTTGAACATCGGCGTCGCCCCCGCCGTGAGGGCGTCGAGCACGGCGTTCACGTCGAGCGTCGCCGCCGAGGGGATGGCGTACGCCGGGATCTCCTCCGCGAGCATCGCCAGCGCGGCCGTGGAGAGGCTCTGCACGTCGCCCCCCTTCCCGAACAGGATCGCCGAGGCTTCCGCCGCCGCTCTCGCCGCCTCGGCGCCGTGCACCCGAGTCGTCACCTCGCTTGCCAGGGCCCGCTGCGCGGCGCGACGCTCGGGATGCGCGGCCGTGTCGGCGTCCAGCGCCTCGATCTCCTCGCGCGGGAGCAGCGTGAAGAAGCGGAGCCAGCGCCCCACGTCGCGATCGTCGGCGTTCACCCAGAACTGGTAGAAGCGGTACGGCGACGTGCGCGCGGGGTCGAGCCACACCGCGCCCGCCTCGGTCTTCCCGAACTTCGTGCCCGCGGCGGTGGTCACGAGTGGGAAGGTGAGCACGTCGGCATCCCCCTGCTCCACCCGGCGGATCAGCTCCATCCCCGCCGTCATGTTCCCCCACTGGTCGCTCCCGCCCACCTGCAGCGAGACCCCGTCGCGCCGGTACAGCGCCAGGAAGTCGTACGCCTGCAGCAACATGTAGCTGAACTCCGTGTACGAGATCCCGGATTCCATGCGGCCCTTCACCGACTCCTTCTGGAGCATGTAGTTCACGGTGAAGTGCTTCCCCACGTCGCGCATGAACTCGATCGCTCCCAGCCGCGTGAGCCACTCCGCGTTGTCGCGCACCAGTGCACCGCTCGGGCCCTCGAAGTCGAGGAAGCGCTCGAGCTGTGCCCGGATCGAGCGGGCATTCTCCGCGACGACCTCGGGGGTGTTCAGCTGGCGCTCGGTGGTCTTTCCGCTGGGATCGCCGATCATCCCGGTCCCCCCGCCCACGAGGATCACCGGGCGGTGGCCGTGCCGCTGCAGGTGCAGGAGGCCCATCACGGGCACCATGTTCCCCACGTGGAGGCTGGGGGCGGTCGGGTCGAAGCCGCAGTAACCGGTGATCGTCCCCCCCGCGAGTCGCCCGGCGAGCCCCTCCGTCTGCTGGTAGAGGAGGCCCCGCCAGGCCAGCTCCTCGAGAAGCGCATGTGTAGGCATGGCATGAAAATAGAGACAATCCACGGCGAAGTCAGGCGCGTTGCCGCCCCGGAGCGCGCCCGGCTAGCTTTCCCCGGTCCCTCCACCTGAGCCGATGCTCCGTCGCTTCCGCCAGCGCCACCCCCGCGTCCTCCGCACCCTCGCCCTCCTCGTCACCCTGGTCGTGGGGGCGGGCGCGGGGGCGGCCTATGGCGCCTGGGCGCACGTCTGCGACGCCGGCCGCTGCCCCTCGGTCTCGGTCCTCGACCAGTACCAGCCGGCGCAGACCTCGAAGCTGTACGCCGCCGACGGGCGCTTCATCGCCGAGATCGGCAACGAGCGCCGCACCGTCGTGAAGCTCGACGAGATCCCCCAGGTGGTCCGCGACGCCTTCGTCGTCACCGAGGACAAGCGCTTCTACTCGCACGCGGGGATCGACTGGTATCGCGTCTTCGGCGCCGCCGCCGCGAACGTGATGCGCGGGGGGTGGGCGCAGGGCTTCTCCACGATCACCATGCAGCTCGCGCGCAACGTCTTCCCGGAGCGGATCTCGCGCGAGAAGACCCTCGTCCGCAAGCTCAAGGAGGCGAAGGTCGCCCGCGCCATCGAGGCCCGCTACCCCAAGAGCACCATCCTCGAGCTCTACCTCAACCAGATCTACCTCGGCAACGGCGCGCACGGCGTGGAGACCGCTGCGCAGCGCTACTTCGGCAAGTCGGTGAAGGCGCTCAACCTGTCGGAGGCGGCGATGCTCGCCGCGCTGCCGAAGGCACCCGAGCGGTACAACCCGCGCCGCTTCCCCGATCGCGCCATCCAGCGCCGCAACACGATCGTGGAGCTGATGCGCCGCGCCGACGTGGTGAACGATGCCGACGCCTCCCTCGCGAAGGCCTATCCGCTGCAGCTCGCGTCGCGCACCGAGGCCGGCGACGTCGCCCCCTACTTCGTGGAGTGGGTGCGCCAGGCGCTCGACGCCAAGTTCGGCCAGCGCCTCTACGCCGAGGGGCTCAAGGTCTACACCACCCTCGACGTGGACCTCCAGTCGGCCGCCGAGCGCGCCCTCGAGAACCAGCTGCGCGCCGTGGAGAGCGGCCGGTACGGGGCGTACAGGCACGAGACCTACGAGCAGTACCTGGCCCGGGCCGCGACCGAGGAGAACCGCGCCGTCGCCAACTCGCCGTACCTGCAGGGGATGTTCGTTGCCCTGGACCCGCGCACCGGCGCGGTGCGCGCCCTCGTGGGCGGGCGCGACTTCGACGACTCCAAGTTCAATCGCGCCACCCAGGCGCTCCGCCAGCCCGGCTCCACCTTCAAGCCGGTGGTGTACGCCGACGCGGTCCAGAACGGCCGCTCCCCGGCCTACCTCCTCGAGGATTCCCCCCTCGAGGTGCCGATGGGCGACGGCTCCTCGTGGAAGCCGCAGAACTACGACGGCAAGTACGAGGGGATGATCCCCATGCGGCGCGCGCTCTACCAGTCGCGCAACATCCCCGCCATTCGCATGGGACAGGAGATGGGCGAGGCCTCGGTGATCGACATGGCGCGCCGCCTCGGCCTCACCTCGCCGATCCCCGCCTATCCCTCGATCTTCATCGGGGCGGCCGAGGTGTACCCGATCGAGCTCGTCGCCGCCTACTCCACCTTCGCCACCCTCGGCACCCGCTCCGCCCCCTTCGCCATCACCCGCGTGGAGACGATGCGCGGCGAGGTGCTCTGGACGCCGGAGCCCAACACCGCCCCCGTGCTCTCCCCCGAGGAGTCGTGGCTGATGGTGAGCATGATGCGTGACGTCGTGCGCCGCGGCACCGCCGCCGGCAGCGTGGGGTCGCAGTTCAGCATCCCCGCCGGCGGCAAGACGGGCACCACCAACGACGGCACCGACGTGTGGTTCGTGGGCTACACCGCGGACCTCGTCGCCGGCGTGTGGATGGGCTTCGACAAGCCGAAGAAGATCAAGGCGAATGCGCAGGGCGGGCAGCTCGCCGCCCCCGCCTGGACGGCGTTCATGAAGGAGGCGTACCGCCGCAAGCCGGCCCCCCCCGACTGGCCGCGTCCGGGCGGGATCGTCACCCGCTCCATCGACTTCGCCACCGGGCTGCTCGCGGCGCCCGGCTGTCGCGGCCCCTTCGGCGACGAGTTCTTCATCGTGGGCACGGAGCCCACGCAGCCCTGCGACCTGTACGCTCCCATGCCGGGGGTCGACACCGGCGCCTATCGCCCCACGCCGTATCCCTATCCGCCCCTCGACACCGCGCCGCGAGGACTTCCCGTGCCCACCCCGCCCCCCGACACCTTCGGGCGCGGCGTGCCGGGCCAGGTGCTTCCCGGGGGCGTCATCGGACCCATCCCGCCGCCGGTCGCGCGTCCCCGCGCGCCCCGCGACACGACGCGGCCCACGACGATCTTCCGCCCGCGGCGCGACAGCGTGGCCACCGATACCCTCGCGACGCCGCGGCCCCGCCGCGACGTGCCCCCTCCCGCGCGGCCCGACACCCAGCCACCGCCGGCCGGGCCGATCCCGCCGCGATGAGCTGGCGTCCCGTCGACTGTCACGCCCATTCCACCTGGTCCGACGGTGACCTCCCCGTCGCCGAGGTGGTGCGCCTCGGCGCCGAGCGCGGGGTGCGCGTGACGATCGCGGACCACGTCACCCGCGACATCTCGCGCGGGGTCACCTCCGCGGCGCAGTTCGCTGCGTACGTCGCGGACCTCGAGCGCCACGACGTCCTCCGCGCCGCCGAGCACTGCTGGCACGATGCCCTCTGGCGCGAGCTGCCCGCAGCGGCGATCCGCCGGCTCACCCACCGCGTGGGGTCGCTGCACGCCATCTTCCTCCCGGGCGGCGAGCCCCTCCACGCCTTCTCCAGCCGCTTCCCGAAGGACCTCGGCGCCGACGCCTACATGGACGCGCACGTGGAGAACGTCGAGCGCTTCGCCCGCGAGATGCCCGTCGACATCCTCGCCCACCCCACCCTGCTTCCCCATGCGCTGCGGCAGCGGCCCCTGGAGGAGCTGTGGACCGAGCCGCGCGAGGAGCGCGCGATCACCGCGCTGAAGCGCGCCGGGATCGCCTTCGAGATCTCCAACCGCTACCGGCCACACGAGCGCTTCGTGCGCCGCGCATGGGACGCGGGCGTCCGCCTCTCCCTCGGCTCCGATGGCCACACGCGCGAGCAGGTGGCCGACGTCGCGTGGCCCCTCGCCCTCGCGCATGCCCTGGGCGTGGGCGAGGAGTCGCTGTACGACCCCGCGCGACACGGCTCGCGGACCGGCTACTGGGACTCACCTCCCCGCGCGGCTGCCGCCGCCCCGTGATCCGCTACCACGCGCGCTGGGTGCTCCCCGTCGCGCGCCCCGCGCTCCGGGACGCCACGGTGGCGGTCGAGGGCCGCCACATCACCTGGGTCGGCCCGCGCGCCGATGCGCCCCCGGGCGACGACGACGTGGACCTGGGCGAGGCGATCCTCATGCCCGGCCTCGTGAACAGCCATACCCACCTCGAGCTCACCGCCATGCGCGGCTTCCTCGAGGACCTCGATTTTTCCGACTGGATCCTCCGCCTCGCCGCCGCCAAGCGCCGCGTCCTCTCGCGCGACGACCTGCTGGATGCGGCGCGCCTGGGCATCGTGGAAGGGTTGCACGCCGGGATCACGACGTACGCCGATACCTGCGACTCCGGCGTCGCCTTCGACGCGATGCTCGAGGCGGGGGTGCGCGGCGTCATGTACCAGGAGGTGTTCGGTCCCGACCCCGCGCAGTGCGAGCCGTCGCTCGCCGAGCTGCGCGCGAAGGTCGCCGCGCTGCGGCCACGGGAGTCCGCCCTCGTGCGGGCGGGCATTTCCCCGCACGCCCCGTACACGGTCTCCGACGCACTCTTCGCCGCCTGCGCCACACTGGCCCGCGACGAGCGGCTCCCCATGGCGGTGCACGTCGCCGAGGGGGTGCACGAGAGCGAGCTGGTGGAGCGCGCCGGGGGGATCTTCGCCGAGGGGCTGCGGAAGCGCGGCGTCGCGGTCGCCCCGCGCGGCCGCTCGCCGATCGAGCTGCTCGAGCGCACCGGCGTGCTCGGCGTCGCGCCCCTCCTCATCCACTGCGTGCGCGTCGGCGACGCCGACATCGCCCGCATGCGCGCCGCCGGCGCCGCCGTGGCGCACTGCCCCGCGTCGAACGCGAGGCTCGGGCACGGCATCGCCCCGCTCCGCGAGATGCTCGACGCGGGGCTGCGCGTGGGCCTCGGCTCCGACTCGGTCGCCAGCAACAACCGGATGGACCTCCTGGAGGAGGCGCGGCTCGCGGCGCTCTTCCAGGGCGCGCGCACCCGCCGCGCGCACGCCCTCCCGGCGGGCGAGGCGATCGCCCTCGCTACCCTGGGCGGGGCCCGTGCGCTCGGGCTCGACGACCGGATCGGCACCCTCGAGCCGGGAAAGGAGGCCGATCTCGCCGCCTTCGCCCTCGATCGCCCCCACGCGGTCCCGGTCCAGGAGCCCGAGGCGGCGGCGCTCCACGCCCTCCGCGGCACCGACGCAGCGTTCGTGGCGGTGGCCGGGGAGGTCCGGGTGCGCGATCGCGTGCTGCTGGGTGGCGACCCGGCGCTCCCGGCACGCGTCCAGGATGCCGCCGACCGGATGGCCGCCTGGCTCGAGGCGGTGCGGGCGCGCGGAGGCGTCGTTCCGCCCCGCTCCGCGACCCGCTGATCCCCGGACAGCCCGGGCGCGCCGCCCAGGCGCGCCGCCCGGTGCACACCCGGCTCGCTGGCGGTGCCCCCGCGACGGCAGTTAACTTCCGGGATCACCTTCTGCGACGGCAGGCGATGGCGAACGCTTCCACGGGACGGACGACGAAGATCTGGCGGAATGGCACCCTGGTGGGCTGGGAGGACGCCACCATTCACGTCATCAGCCACGTCGTGCATTACGGCTCCAGCGTGTTCGAGGGGATCCGCTGCTATGAGACGCCTGCCGGCGGCGCGATCTTCCGCGCGCGGGAACATGCGCGGCGGCTGATCGACTCGTGCAAGATCTACCGGATCCCGATCGAGTACTCGGTGGACGAGCTTGTGCAGGCCTTCATCGACACCGTCGCCGCGAACGACCTCAAGGAGTGCTACCTGCGCCCCGTGGTCATCCGCTCCGGCGAGCAGATGGGGGTGCTCCCCACGGGGATCCCCACGGAGACCTTCGTCATCGCCTGGAAGTGGGGCACCTACCTGGGGCACGAGGCGCTCGAGAAGGGCGCCGACGTGAAGGTCTCCAGCTGGCGCCGCGCGGCCCCGGACACCTTCCCCACCATGGCGAAGGCGGGGGGGAACTACCTGAACTCGCAGCTCTCCAAGCTCGAGGCGCGGCAGGACGGCTACGTCGAGGGGATCATGCTCGATTCGTTCGGCTTCGTCGCCGAGGGGAGCGGGGAGAACCTCTTCGCGGTGCGCGACGACGTGCTCTACACGGCGCCGCTCTCCTCCGGGATCCTCAACGGCATCACCCGCGACTCGATCATGCGCATCGCCCAGGACCTCGGCTACGAGGTGAAGGAGATGCAGATGCCGCGGGAGTTCCTCTACATCGCCGACGAGCTGTTCTTCTGCGGCACCGCGGCGGAGCTCACCCCCATCCGCTCCGTGGATCGCCTGCCGGTGGGCGAGGGAAAGCCGGGGCCGATCACGAAGGCGATCCAGAAGGAGTACCTCGGGATCGTGAGGGGCGAGATCGCCGACAGGCACGGCTGGCTCACGATGGTGCCGGAGCCGGCCATCGCACGGTAATGAGCAGGGCCCGGGTGCGACCGCCCGGGCCCTGTTGCATCTGGGGATGGGGGTGGCGTGTGGGGGCGATTCTTCTTGTCCGGCCCGGCGCCTGCCCATAGACTGGACGGTACGCTCGGCCCACCAGGGGAGGGAAGCGCGTGATCGTGGGGTGTCTGGCGTTGAACGCGTCGTTCGAGCCGCTGACGATGGTGCCGGTCAAGCGGGCGTTGCGGCTCGTCATCGATGGCAAGGCCGAGATCGTCGAGGCCGACAGCGGCCGCGTCGTGCACTCCGCGCGCCTCACCATGCCGCGCCCCGCCGTGATCCGCCTCACGCGCTTCATCCACGTGCCCCGGCGCTTCCGCCGCCAGGTGACGAACATCTTCCTCTTCGCGCGTGATCGCTACCGCTGCCAGTACTGCGGGCGGATGCAGGGGGAGCTCAAGCACCGCGAGGCGCTCACCCGCGACCACCTCGTCCCCCTCTCGCGCGGCGGGAAGAACGACTGGACCAACGTTGTCACCGCCTGCAGCAGCTGCAACGCGAGGAAGGGGAACCGCATGCCCGAGGAGATCGGGATGCACCCGCTGCACAAGCCGGTCGAGCCGCACTTCGTGCACCTGAGCTGGGCGGTCCGCCGGCTCACTCCCGCGCAGGCGAAGTACATCCGCACCTTCTACGGCGCCGAGGTGGTGCACCAGCTCGAGGAGCTCGAGAACCGCTCCCGCCAGCACCACCCCGCGCCCATGCCGGGCCCCGAGGCGCTGCTCGCGGGGGACTGAGCGGCCGCGCAGTCATCCTGAGGCGCAGCCGAAGGATCTGGCGCCAGGTCCTTCGCTCCGCTCAGGATGACTGCGCGTTCAGGGCACCCGGAAGGTCCCCGACCGCGCCTCGTAGTGCCGCCGCTCCCCGCCCAGCACGCGCGACACGAGCGTCCGCACCCCCGTCCCCACCGCGGCCACCGGGTTGTTCTTGCCGCGCACCGCCGGCCGCAGCTCGCCGCGCATCCACTGCTCCAGCTGGTCCAGGTCGCTCACCGAGAGCACCTCCACGTCGAGCGAGAGGTTGTAGTAGTACTTCCGCCCGCGCGCGCGCGGCGACACCGGCACCCGGAAGGGGCGCTCGATCGCCATCTGCGCGCCCGTGATCGACGCGAAGCTCCCCAGCTCCTCCGTCTGGTTCCCGTACCGCCGCCGCACGCGATACGCCTGCGCCGCGGCGTCGTAGCCCACGACCATGTCCCACTCCACGGTGCGTTCGAGGTCGTCGAACCAGCCGCCCGTGCGCCAGAGCTCCAGCCGGAAGTGCAGCTGCGCCGGGAAGCCGCTCCGCACCAGCTCGCGCGTCGTCGCGTCCACCAGCACCTGCGACGCCGAGATCGCCGGTCCCTGCGCGAGCGTCGTCAGCTCCGGGAGCGCGAGCACCAGGCGCGCCTCGCCCCGCCGCTGCGCGGACAGCGACGGCGCGAGGAGCAGCAGGCAGCAGAGCGCGAGGGACAGTCGGCGCACGAGGCAGGCGCGGGAGGCGAGGGTCAGAAGCGGTGGCGCAGCCGCACGAAGAACCGCGCCGGTTCCCCCGCGTCCGACATCGCCTTGGCCACGTAGACCCCGAAGGAGCCGAAGTCGAGGCCGGCCCCGAGGTCGGTGCGGAAGGTGGAAAGGGCGGGGATCTCGCCGCGGCCGTAGCCGCTGCTGTCGGCGGCGGTCTCGTTCACCAGCCATCCCCGCCCCGCATCAGCGAACACCACCCACACCGGGGAGTTCCGCAGCCGCACCCGCGCATCCTCGTCCCACCAGTCGAGCAGGCCGAAGTGCAGGTCCCCGCGATATTCCACCTGCCCGAGGGCGATCCGGTCGCACTGCGCCGGCATCCCCGGGATCGCCCCGCCGCACGTGCCCCGGTCCTCCGTCGCGCGCGGGGCGCGGAAGCCGTAGCCGGGGAGCGCCCCGGGCCCGTCCACCGACAGCCGCCGCTCCAGCGGCAGCTCGTCCCCCGACATCCAGCCGCCGAGCACCAGGCGGAAGTTGAGCTGGGCGCCCGG
>DASWVQ010000001.1:0-9175 GCA_036401195.1 Gemmatimonadaceae bacterium | reverse complement strand
TCAGATGTCGAGGTTCGACACGAAGCGCGCGTTCTTCTCGATGAAGTCGCGGCGCGGCTCCACGTCGTCGCCCATCAGGGTCTGGAAGGTCTGGTCCACGAGCACCGCGTCCTCCATGGAGACGCGGAGCAGGGTGCGGCGCTCCGGATCCATGGTGGTGTTCCAGAGCTGCTCGGGGTTCATCTCGCCGAGGCCCTTGTAGCGCTGGATGTTGACGTTGCTCTTGCCGTTCTCGGCGAGGCGCTGGGTGATGGCGTCGCGCTCCTCGTGGTCGTAGGCGTAGTACTCCTCCTTCCCCTTGGCCACCCGGAAGAGGGGGGGCTGCGCGATGTAGATGTACCCGGCCTCGATGAGCTCGGGCATCTGGCGGAAGAAGAAGGTGAGGAGCAGGGTGCGGATGTGGGCGCCGTCGACGTCGGCGTCCGTCATGATGATGATCTTGTGGTAGCGCGTCTGCTCGAGGTTGAAGTCGTCCTTGATGCCGGAGCCGATCGCGGTGATGATGGTCCGGATCTCCTCGTTGGAGAGCACCTTGTCGATGCGCGCCTTCTCCACGTTGATGATCTTGCCGCGCAGGGGGAGGATGGCCTGGAAGGCGCGGTTGCGCCCCTGCTTGGCGGAGCCGCCCGCGGAGTCGCCCTCCACCAGGTAGATCTCGCACATGGCGGGATCGGAGAGGGAGCAGTCGGCGAGCTTCCCCGGCAGGTGGCCCACGTCGAGCGCGGACTTCTTGCGGGTGAGGTCGCGCGCCTTGCGGGCCGCGTCGCGCGCCCGCGCCGCGGAGATCGCCTTGTCGATGATGATGTTCGCCGTGCGGGGGTGCTCCTCGAGGTAGCTCTGGAGGAAGTCGCCCACGACGGACTTCACGGCGCTCTCCACCTCGGAGTTGCCGAGCTTCGTCTTGGTCTGCCCCTCGAACTGCGGCTCGCGCACCTTCACCGACAGCACCGCCACCAGCCCCTCGCGCACGTCGTCGCCGGAGAGGGAGATCTCCTTGTCCTTCTTGCCGAGGTTGGAGTTCTTCTGGAGGTAGGAGTTGATGACGCGGGTGAGCGCGCTCTTGAACCCGGTGAGGTGCGTCCCCCCCTCGTGCGTGTTGATGTTGTTCACGAACGAGAAGGTGAGGTCGTTGTAGCCGTCGTTGTACTGGAGGGCCAGCTCGATCCCCACGTCGTCCCTGGTGGTCTCGATGTAGACGACCTCCGGGTGCAGCGGCTTCTTGTTCGCGTTGAGGTGCTGGACGAACTCCTTGAGGCCCCCCTTCGCATGGAAGGATTCCTCCTTCGGCTCCTGCCCGCGCTCGTCGCGCAGGGTGATCATCACGCCCTTGTTCAGGAACGAGAGTTCGCGAAGGCGGGCGGCGAGGGTGTCCCAGGAGTACTCGAGGTGGGTGAAGATGAGGTGGTCGGGCTTGAACCAGATCTTCGTCCCCTGCTCCTTCTTCGGCACGTCGCGGAGCAGCTTGAGCTTCGTCACGGTGTCGCCGCGCTCGAAGTCGATGTAGTGCTCCTTCCCGTCGCGCCGGATCCAGCAGCGGAGCCGCTCCGACAGCGCGTTCACCACCGAGACGCCCACGCCGTGCAGCCCGCCCGACACCTTGTAGGTGTTCTTGTCGAACTTGCCGCCGGCGTGCAGCACTGTCATCGCCAGCTCGACGCCCGGCATCTTCTCCACCGGGTGCACGTCCACCGGGATGCCGCGCCCGTTGTCCTCGACGGTGATCGAGTTGTCGTCGTGGATGATCACCGACACGCGGTCGGCGAAGCCGGCCAGCGCCTCGTCGATCGAGTTGTCCACCACCTCGTACACCAGGTGGTGCAGGCCGCGCTCGGAGGTCGAGCCGATGTACATCCCCGGGCGCTTCCGCACCGCCTCCAGCCCCTTGAGGACGGTGATCTGCCCCGCGTTGTACTGCTGCTCGTCGTCCGGCTTGCTCATAGTTGCCATCGCTGGATTCGCTCCGTAGGCCGCCCGAAAAGAGGCCGAAGACCGGCCTCGCATCAATCTCTGCAATCTAGCGGAATTTGCCTGGAAACGCAACCCGGCGTGCTACGCGTAAACCATTGATCGACAACAGCTTACAACCACCCCTCCTCAACCCTTCCCCGCCGGCGGCTTGAGGTCCCCCAGCTGCCACCGGATCCGCCGCACCTTCGACCGCTCCGTCTGCCCCGCCCGCCCGTTCAGCGCCCGCAGCAGCTCCGGCTCCATCAGCGACAGCTCGTTCATCCACGCGTTCGTCTTCACCCACACCAGCAGCGTCCCGTCGCTCGACACCGCGCGCGGCTCGGTGACCGCCGCGATCTTCGGCCCCACCAGCGCCGGCCACTCCGGGAGCACCGACGCCTGCTCCACGCGATGCGCCATCCCCGACTCCTCGAGGAACCCCGCGAGGAAGTCCCCGATCTTCGCGGGGCGCGGCTTCTTCGGGTCGGTCACCGGGCGCGCTCCGCGTCGGCGGCGGCCGGCGCCGGCGACGGCACCGCGGCAGGCGCGTCCACACCGGGCACCGTCGTGGCCCCGCTGATCACCCCCGCCGCGATCCGCCACTGCTCGAGCCGCGGCAGTCCCGCGGGCACGTCGCTCGCCCGCGGCACGGTGAGGATCGCCTGCCCCAGCCCCTCGTCGGCGAGCAGCTCGACGATGCGCGCCGCGCGCCGCGCGTCGAGCTCCGCGAAGGGGTCGTCGAGCAGGAGCAGGGGGATCGTCCCCCGCCGGTCGCGCAGCGTGGCCGACTCCAGCATGCGCAGCGCGATCGCCGCGGTGCGCTGCTGCCCGGCGGAGCCGAAGGCGCGCAGCTCGCGCCCGTCCAGCTCCAGCACCAGGTCGTCGCGGTGCGGGCCCGCGTGCGTGACGCCGCGCCTCACGTCGAGGGCGCGCTTTTCCGCGAGCGCCGCCGCCAGCGCGCCGGCCAGCGACTCGCGATTCATCGAATCGCCGGCGCGCTCCGGCGCGGTGGCCGACTGGTAGCGCATCGCCACCGGCGCGCGCTCCCCGATCGCCGCGCACAGTTCCGCGAACCGCGACGCCATCTGCGCGACCCACGCGAGCCGCTCCCCCCAGAGCACCGCGCCATGCTCGGCGAGGGGCTCCTCCCACACTGCCACGCGCTGGTCGCCGCGTCCGCCCCCGCGGATGGCGTCGCGCAGCGCGGCGTTGCGGCGCACCAGCGCGCCACGGTACTTCTGGAGCGCCGCCAGGTAGGGGCGCGACGCGAGCGCCAGCACGATGTCGAGGTACCGGCGGCGCACCGCGGGGGCGCCCGACACCAGCGCCACGTCGCCGGGAGAGAAGAGCACCGACGGCAGCGCGCCGAGCGCCTCGCTCAGCCGCGGGGGCTCTGCGCCGTCGAACGTGAGGCGCTTCCGCTTCCCCTGCTTCTCGAAGCCCACCCGCACCTCGTGCACGCGCGGGGTCTCCACCGCCGCCGCCACGTGGAAGGCCGGGGCGCCGAAGCGCACGAGGTCGGCGTCGCGCGCGGCGCGCTCCGAGCGGAAGAGCTCCAGGTAGTGGATCGCCTCGAGGAAGTTCGTCTTCCCCTGCCCGTTCTCGCCGAGGAGCACCAGCCCCTCGGCGGGGAGGGCCACGTCGAGCCGCATGAAGTTGCGGAAGTCGCGCAGCGCGAGGGTGCGCAGCCGCGCGCGCGGCGCGACCATGCCCCCTGCGAGTCCAGCCGAGCTCACGGTGCGCCGGCGCCGCTCAGGCGCCGCTGAACTTCGCGGGACGCTTCTCGAGGAAGGCCTGCATCCCCTCGCGCATGTCGTTCGACGCGGCGCACAGCCCGAAGTAGCTCGCCTCGAGGGTGAGGGCGTGCTCCAGGGGCATCTCGAGCCCGCGGTCCACGGCGTCGAGGCAAAGCGCGACGGCGAGGGGGCCCTGCGCGAGCACCGTGGTGAGGAGCTTGCGCGCCGCCTCGAGCAGCTCCGCGGCGGGATGCACGGCGTTCACCAGCCCGATGCGGTGCGCCTCGGCGGCGTCGATCATGTCGCCGGTGACCAGGAGCTGGAGCGCGCGCCCCTTGCCCACGAGGCGGGGGAGGCGCTGGGTGCCGCCGTAGCCGGGGACGATGCCGAGCTTCACCTCGGGCTGGCCGAACTTCGCGTGCTCCGAGGCGAGGCGGATGTGGCAGCTCATGGCCAGCTCGCAGCCGCCGCCCAGGGCGAAGCCGTTCACCGCGGCGACGGTGGGCTTGGGGGAGCTCTCGAAGCGGCGGAAGATGGCCTGGCCGCGGAGCGCGCGCGCCTTGGCGTCGGCGGGGCTCTGGCTGGAGAGCTCCGCGATGTCCGCGCCGGCGACGAAGGCCCGGCCCGCGCCGGTGAGAATCACGCCGCCCACGTCGTCGCGCGCGCGCGCCTCGTCGATGGCCATCCCCAGCTCGGCGATGGTGCCGTCGTTGAGCGCGTTCAGCTTGTCGGGGCGGTTGACCGTGATCGTGGCGATCCGGTCGGCGACGTCGAAGGTGAGGAACTGGTAGGCCATGGGCCGGAATCTACACGGCCGCTGGCGGCGGGGGAGTTGGGGTGCACCGTGCACGGCCGGGGGGCGCAGGGGTCCCCTGGACGACCTATCAACACACACGGTCGGCCAGGGGACCCCTGCGCCCTCGGCCTGCATCGGGTGCGGCGAACGGCCCCCCGGGTCGGGCGTGGCTCCGGCGCATGGCGGGAGCGTGGAAGGCGGGGGCCTCTCCCGGGACCGTGTGTGTTCGTAGGTCCGGGGAGAGGCCCCCACCTTCCACGCGGGACGGTGCACGGAGCTGGCCGCAGCGGCCCGGACCGGGACTTGCTTCGACAGTGGCGCGATGGCGGCGAAATGGATCCTCAGGAAAGGGGGGCCGAAGAGCGGCTTCCGGTACGTGCACGAGGACGGGCGCGCGGTGGGCGACGCCCGGACGCTCGCGCGCATCGATGCCATCCGGATCCCCCCGGCCTGGCGCGACGTGCACATCGCCGCGAGCCCCGGCCTCGCCATCCAGGCGTGGGGGTTCGACGCGCGGGGACGCCGGCAGTACCGATATCACGACCGCGCCTACGAGAAGGGGCAGCTGCGCAAGTATTACCGCGTGCGCATGCTCGCCAAGGAGCTCCCGCGGGCGCGCGCGATCCTCGAGCGCGACGCGGCACGGCGCACCCCCACCCGCGACGCGGTCGCCGCGCTGGTGGTGCGGCTCATCAGCGAGGGGTACTTCCGCGTGGGCGGGGACCGCGCCGAGAAGGAGAACGGCACCTTCGGGATCACCACCCTGCGCAAGAAGCACGTGCGGTGCGAGGAGGGACACGTCGTCTTCCGCTACGTGGGGAAGGGAGGGAAGAAGCAGCGGCAGGTGGTCGCGAACCGCGAGCTGTCGCGGGCGGTGGAACGGCTGCTGAAGACCCCGGGCTCGCGCATCTTCCAATGGAAGGACGCCGACGGGTGGCACGCCCTGGGTGCGCGCGACGTGAACGCGTACATCCACGAGCGCATCGGCCCCTCGTACACGGCGAAGGACTTCCGCACCTGGGGGGGCACCCTCCGCGCCGCGACGGTGCTCGCCGAGCTGGGTCCCGCGCGGTCGCCCACCGAGGCGAAGCGGAACGTGGCCATGGCGATGCGCATGGTCTCGGCCGACCTGGGGAACACCCCCACCATCTGCCGGAAGTCGTACGTGCACCCGATGGTGGTGGCGCGCTACCTGGACGAGGGGGAGACGATCCGCCTCGCCCGCGCGCGGGGGAAGCCGGCGGAGCGGCACATCCCCGAGGAGAAGGCGCTCATCGCCTTCCTCGACCGGCATTTTCCGGAGCGGCGGCGGAAGCCACGCGTCGTGGCGGCCGCGTAAGCCGGGTTCGTTGCGCCGGCCAGACGGGGCGCGGATGAGGGGGGACCACCTGTACCTGCTGATCGCTCCCCTTCCGGTAGGCGTCGTCGCGCTGGACCGTTGGATTGGAAAAGGGCGAGAAGTGCGAAAAGAGAAAAAAGGCCGAGGCCACCAAGGTGTTCACCCTCACACAGTTGGTGAACTTTTCGCACGTCTCGCCCTTCTCGGTGTTTTCTCACTGAACGGTCCGGGGCGATGGACGTGGCACGGGAGGGGAGCGATCAGGGGGTCCAGTTGGTCCCCCCTCATCCTCACCCCGTCTGTCCGGCGCGACGACGCCAGCCCCGGCGAGTAGATTCCCCTCGTGCAGATCATCGAAGCCGTCCGCTGGGCGCCCGAGGGGAACGCGGTCCGCATCATCGACCAGCGCCTCCTCCCCACCGAATACCTGGAGCGCGACCTGCGCACCCTCGACGAGGTGTGCGACGCGATCCGCACCCTCGCGGTGCGCGGCGCGCCGGCGATCGGGGTGGCGGGGGCGATGGGGATCGTGGCGGTCCTGGCGCCCCACGCCGCGACGGGCGAGCCGCGCGATGCCTTCGTCGCCCGCGCCCGCGAGGTGGCGGCGGCGGTGCGCGCCACGCGCCCGACGGCGGTGAACCTCCCCTGGGCGGTGGACCGCATGCTGCGCGTGCTCGACGCGCCGGGCGACGCGGGCGCCCTCCTCGCCGCGCTCCGCGACGAGGCGACCGCGATCCTCGACGAGGACCGCGCGATGTGCCGCCGCATCGGCGAGCACGGGCTCGCGCTCATCCCGGAGCGCGCGTCGGTGCTCACACACTGCAACGCCGGCGCGCTCGCCACGGGCGGCATGGGCACCGCGCTCGCCCCGGTGTACCTCGCCTCCGAAGCCGGCCGCGCGGTGCAGGTGTTCGCCGACGAGACGCGCCCCCTCCTCCAGGGGAGCCGCCTCACCGCCTGGGAGCTGGCGCGCGCGGGGATCCCGGTGACCGTGCTCGCCGACAACATGGCCGCGTCGCTCATGCGCGAGGGGCGGGTGGACCTGGTGATCGTGGGCGCCGACCGCATCGCCGCCAACGGCGACGTGGCGAACAAGATCGGCACCTACCCGCTCGCCATCGCCGCGCGGCACCACGGCATCCCCTTCTACGTCGCCGCCCCCTGGAGCACCTTCGATCCCGCCACGGCGACCGGAGCCGACATCCCCATCGAGCAGCGCGACGCGCGCGAGGTGCGCGCCGGATTCGGTGTCGCGACCGCGCCGGACGAGGCGGCGGTCTACAACCCCGCCTTCGACGTGACTCCCGCCGCGCTGGTGACCGCGATTGTCAGCGACCGCGGGGTCCACCGCCCGCCCTACCACTTCGCATGAGCGCCGTCCTCGCCCTCGATGCCGGCACCACCGGCGTCACCGCCCTGGTCATCGCCGCCGACGGCCGCGTCACCGGCCGCGGCTACCGCGAGATCACGCAGCACTACCCGCGCCCGGGCTGGGTGGAGCACGACGCGGAGGAGATCTTCACCCGCACCCTCGAGGCGGCGCGCGACGCGCTGGCGGTGTCGAACGTGCGCCCCGTGGCCATCGGCATCACCAACCAGCGGGAGACCGTCGTGATGTGGGAGCGCGCGACGGGCCGCCCCATCCATCGCGCCATCGTCTGGCAGGACCGTCGCACCGCGGCGCGCTGCGTGGCCATGGCGGAGGAGGAGGACCGCATCGCGCGGCGCACCGGGTTGGTGCTCGACCCCTATTTCTCGGCGACGAAGCTCCAGTGGCTCCTGGAGCAGGAGCGCCCGCTCGAGCGCTACCGTCCCGGGCAGCTCGCGGTGGGCACGATCGACACGTGGCTCATCTGGCGGCTCACCGGGGGTGCGGTGCACGCCACCGATCCCACCAACGCCTCGCGCACGATGCTCTTCGACATCGACGCGCGGCGGTGGAGCGAGGAGCTGTGCACGCTCTTCGGCGTGCCCCCCGCGATGCTCCCCGAGGTGCGCCCCTCGAGCGGCGATTTCGGGACCACGCGGCCGGAGCACCTGGGCGTCGCGCTCCCGATCGCCGGCGTCGCCGGCGACCAGCAGGCGGCGCTCTTCGGCCAGGGATGCTGGACGGTGGGGGAAGGGAAGAACACCTACGGCACCGGCGCCTTCGTCCTCATGAACACCGGCGCCACCCGCCCGGGCACCGCCCCCGGCGTGCTCACCACGCTCGCCTGCGACGCGCGCGGCGAGGTGGCCTACGCGCTCGAGGGGGCGATCTTCGTCGCCGGCGCCGCGGTGCAATGGCTCCGCGACGAGCTCGGGATCATCGAGTCCGCGCACGAGACGGAGGCGCTGGCGCGCGCCCTGCCATCGAACGACGGCGTGTACTTCGTCCCCGCCCTCACCGGGCTCGGCGCCCCCAACTGGGAGCCGCGCGCCCGCGGCATGCTCACCGGGCTCACGCGCGGCAGCTCGCGCGCGCACCTCGCGCGCGCCGCGCTCGAGGCGATGGCCTACGCCACCCGCGACGTGCTCACCCTGATGGCCGAGCGCGCCGGCGCGCGCTTCGAGCGGCTGCGCGTGGACGGGGGCGCCGCGCAGAACGACTGGCTGATGCAGTTCCAGGCCGACGTGCTCGGCGTCCCGGTCGAGCGTCCCGATTGCGTGGAGACGACGGCGCTCGGAGCCGCGGGCCTCGCGGGCATCGCGTCGGGGGTCTGGTCGTCGTCGGACGAATTCATCAGCCGGCGAACCTTCCGCGCGTTCGAGCCGCGCATGTCCCGTGATGAGGCCGCCGCGTTGATGGCCGGGTGGCATCGGGCCGTCGGCGCCGCGACCCATTGGGCGAGAAGCGGGTAGACTTCGGTCGGATGAAGAAGCAGCTGGACGAACACCTGGCCGCGCTCGCCGCGTGCCGGCGCTGCGCGCATGAAAGCGGAGTCGCCCCCATCACGTCGCTCGCGGTCGCGCCGCGCGTGATGCTGGTGGGCCAGGCCCCCGGGCAGGTCGAGGCGCTGGGCGGAAAGCCGTTCGCCGGCCGCGCCGGCCGGACGCTCTTCAAATGGCTCGCGGAGGCAGGCATCGACGAGGAACTGGCCCGGAAGCGGATCTACATCGCGGCCGTCACGCGGTGCTATCCCGGGCCGGCGGCGAGCGGCCGCGGCGATCGCGTGCCTTCGGCCGACGAGCAGGAGGCCTGCGCCGGCTGGCTCGAGAGCGAGCTGGCGATCATTCGTCCGCGCATCGTCATTCCTGTCGGGAAGCTGGCGATTTCACGCTTCTTCGCCGAGCAGCCGCTCGACCGGTTGATCGGCCGGGCGCACGTGGCGGAGAACCTGCCGCGCCGTCCGCTGCTCATCCCGCTGCCGCATCCCT